>JAAWOU010000094.1 GCA_022799755.1 Lachnospiraceae bacterium | reverse complement strand
CCCTCTCGTCCGATGATTCTTCCTTTCATCTCATCGTTCGGCAGCTGTACGACGGAAATCGTGGTCTCAGAGACATGGTCTGCAGCACATCTCTGGATTGCCGACACCACATATTCCCTTGCTTTCTTGTCTGCTTCTTCTTTGGCCCGACTCTCCATTTCCTTGATAATCACGGCCGTTTCATGCTTCACTTCGTCTTCAACAATTTTCAATAAGTAGTCTTTTGCCTGTTCAGAGGTCAACCCGGAAATTCGTTCCAGTTCCTGCAGCCGCTGCTCGTTCAATTTAGAGACCTCTACCTTGATTTTGTTCAAGGCCTCTTCCTTGGCCGTCAGATTAGTCTCTCGCCTCTCAAGTGCCTCGGTCTTCTTGTCAATGTTCTCTTCTTTCTGCTGAATCCTGCGCTCCGAGCGCTGAACCTCCGCTCTGCGTTCCTTGATTTCCTTGTCCAGTTCATTCTTGGTGCGAATGGACTCTTCCTTTACCTCAAGGAGCGATTCACGTTTCTTGGACTCTGCAGTCTTGAGAGCTTCATCGATGATTTCCCTGGCCTGATCCTGCGCGTTACCGATGGTAGCTTCCGTCGTCTTCTTGTAATGATTCAGCACGACGAATGCAGTCACCACGGCTGTCACCGGCACAGTGATCACAATCGCGATAATAATCCCAAGCATTACAGGAGCACCTCCTATTCCGTTTTCATTGTACATTTCAGTCTCAGGGCGTCGCCACTGCCCCGGGGCTTTTAGAATGTATGTACAACATTCTAACAAGCAATTTGCAACAAATTTAATTCTATACGCAAATGAAGCTAATGTCAAGCATAAGGATATATATTTTCAGTTTTCCTCAAAGGATAGTTTTGTCTGGGACAGAGCCCTGCACACCTGTTCCCCGGAAAAGCCTTTTCGCATGAGGAACCCGTACATTTTCCGGCACTCTTTCAGGGAGGCCGCCTGGCAGTCAAATCCCTTTTTCTTCAGGAGATTCCCGATCATGGCCTGCTCATTCTGGCTTCCGCCCTCCGCTTCCCACTCGTCCCAGGCTCTCTCCAGCGTATCCCTGCGGATTCCCCTGCCCAGAAGATCCTGCTCTATCCGTCTGCGGCTCCTGTCCTGTACATGATTTCGGATAAAGTTCACGGCGTAGCGGCAGTCGTCGGTATAATGAAAGCTCTCTACATAGCCCAGCGCTTCCGTTATGATTTTCTCCGGGTAACCGCCCTCCCTGAGCTTTTCCTGAAGCTGCTTTACCGTGTAGTCCCGGTTCTTTAACAGGTTCATGGCCCGCAGCTTCGCCCGCTTTGGCAGAAGCTCTTCCATTATGGCGCCCAGGGCGTCCTCTTCTATCTCTTCCCCCTGGCGGATGCGGAATCTGCGCAGCTCGCTCTTGTACAGCGTAAAGTCGGATTCCTCATCCGTGGATACTCTCACCCGGGCTTTGGAGACCTCGGTTATCTGTGTCACTCTCATATATACTCCTGTTCCTATCTCTCCTGCGGCCGCTGTCAGTTCTCGCTTTCTGCGGCCGCTTTCTCCTCCGCCTTGGCAGCTGCGCCGGCTTTGCCCCCGGCCCGGCTTCCCGTCTTGGGCTCCGACTTTGCCCCAGCGCCGCTCTCCGCCTTGGCTCCGGCCTCTGCGGCCGCCGCGCCGCCAAAGCCGTAGTGCGTACGCACCTTGTCCTCTATAACCTTACAAACCTCCGGATTGTCCCTCAGGTACTGCTTTGCGTTCTCCCGGCCCTGCCCGATCTTATTTCCCTCATAGGCGTACCACGCGCCGGATTTCACCACGATATTCAGGTCCACTGCCAGATCCAGGACATCCCCCTCCTTGGAGATCCCCTTTCCGAACATGATATCGAACTCCGCCTCCTTGAAAGGAGGGGCCACCTTGTTCTTCACCACTTTCACCCTGGTATGGTTCCCGATCACTTCACCGCCCTGCTTTAATGCTTCCACACGGCGCACGTCCATGCGGACGGAAGCGTAGAACTTCAGCGCCCGGCCGCCGGTAGTGGTCTCCGGATTGCCGAACATAACGCCGATTTTCTCGCGCAGCTGATTGATGAACACCACCACGCAGTTGGATTTGCTGATGATGGAGGTCAGCTTGCGCAGAGCCTGGGACATCAGTCTCGCCTGGAGCCCCACATGGCTCTCCCCCATGTCCCCGTCGATCTCGGCCTTGGGCACCAGCGCTGCCACGGAGTCCACCACCACGATGTCAATGGCACCGGAGCGCACCATGGTCTCCGCGATTTCCAGCGCCTGCTCTCCGTTGTCAGGCTGCGAGATATAGAGATTGTCTATGTCCACGCCGATATTCTTCGCATACACAGGATCCAGGGCATGTTCCGCGTCGATGAACCCCGCTATGCCGCCTTTCTTCTGCACCTCTGCCACCATGTGCAAAGTGACCGTGGTCTTACCGCTGGACTCCGGTCCGTATATCTCCACGACTCTCCCCTTGGGAATCCCTCCCAGCCCCAGCGCTATGTCCAGGCTCAAAGAACCTGTGGGAACCGTCTCCACATTCATCTGGGCAGTGGGGTCGCCCAGCTTCATCACCGCCCCCTTGCCGAACTGTTTCTCGATCTGGCCGATAGCCGCATCCAATGCTTTTAATTTCTCTTCTCTTTCCATCTGGAATCTCCTTTTTTACAAGAACAAATGTTCTTCCCTTTTCTTAGAATAAAACATCCGTTCGCATTTGTCAACTATATTTTATCTCATTTTAAGTACCTTAAAACTCCCTCAAAGGCATCCCACCCTCCTGTCCGGAAATTTCTGAATCTGAAACCTGTGGCGAATCCGCCGGAATCTAAGAATGATACAAGCTCTTGAAGCATCAGATATGGAATCAGACAAGAAAATCATACCACAGGATGCCGGCCGTGGCAACCAAAAAAAGGAGTTCAGGACTCCTTTTTTCCGAATGTCACCTTGCTGAAGTATTCCAGCACACAGCTGCGGGTCAGGGTCAGGGCCGAGGACACGGCGGATTCCCGTATCTTGCCCCGGTTTCCGGAGAACTGGCATTTCTTCACAGTGGTCTTGCCTTTCACGTAGCAGGCGATGTACACAAGCCCCACCGGTTTCTCCGGCGTCCCCCCGTCTGGGCCGGCAATTCCCGTGACGGCCACGGCCACATCCGCCTTACATTCCAGCGCCGCGCCCTTTGCCATCTCCTCCGCCGTCTTCTCGCTGACGGCTCCGTGCTTCTGGAGAGTGCTCTTCTTCACGCCCAGGAAACGCCTCTTGGCCTTATTGGAATAAGTGACCATTCCGAATTTATACACTTCCGATATGCCCGGCACATTCACCAGCCTGGCGGAAAGCAGACCGCCTGTACAGGACTCCGCGCAGGTAATGGTCAGATCGTTGGCCAGGAGAAGATCCGCCACGGATTTCTCCAGCGTCACCGACTCGTCCGTGGTATACACATGATTGCCGAATCTGGCTTTCAGCTCTTTCACCATGGGCTTGATAAGCTTCGAGGCGCTCTTCTTGTCCTCCGCCCCCGCCGTGACCCGGATGTGCACCTCCCCGGTCTTGGCGTAGGTGGCGATGGTGGGATTGGTCTGGGCGTCGATCAGATCTTTTACCATCGTCTCCGCCTTGCTCTCCCCCACACCGCAGATTTTCACGGTGGTGGAGCAGATGACCCGGGAATTCAGGGAAGCAAGATAGGGCTCCACGCTCTCCTCGAACATGGGATACAGCTCACCCGGAGGGCCGGGAAGCAATATCACCCGCGCACTGTCCGTCTCTATGATTGCCCCGGGCGCCGTGCCGTTGTGATTCTCCATGACAATGGCGCCCTCGGGCACCATGGCCTGCTTCCAGTTATTGTCCGTAGGCTCTATGCCCCTGTCCGCAAAATAGTCCCCGATCGCCTGCCTGCTGGGCTCATGCAGATACAGCGGCCTGCCGCAGACCTTGGCTGCGGTCTCCTTGGTCAGATCGTCCTCCGTGGGTCCCAGCCCTCCGGATAATATCACAATGTCCGAACGCTCCACAGCGGTCTTAAGCACCTGCGCAAGCCTCTCCTCATTGTCTCCCACCACAGTCTGGTAGTAACAGGAAAGCCCCAGTCCCGCACACTTCTCCGCCAGATACGCCGCGTTGGTATTCACGATATTTCCCAGCAAAATCTCCGTCCCTACGCAAATCAGCTCCACATTCATACAAATTCTCCTCCATGCTCTATGCCGGCGGCGACTCTATTTCGACTCCCGCATAACCCCTTTGTTCTTCAGCAGATAATCCGCCAGTGACACCACCGTGAGTATCAGCGCTGTCCACATGACGATGTCGGTCACAAGCTTAAGCTGCGGGATATCCGCGATCATCAGACACACCATCACCATCTGAAAAGTGGTCTTGAATTTCCCCCAGTAACTGGCCGCTATGACTACGCCATTATCTGCAGCCACCAGCCGAAATCCGCTGATGATGAACTCTCTGCTTATGATGATGATGACAATCCATGCCGGAATCCGCCTAAGCTCCACCAGCGCGATCAGGGCGGCGCTGACCAGCAGCTTATCCGCCAAAGGATCCATAAACTTGCCGAAATTGGTCACCAGGTTGTACTTCCTGGCAATCTTGCCGTCTATCAGATCCGTCAGGCTGGCAATGATGAAGATAAACAGCGCAATATAGTCCACATATTCCAGAATCCCCCCGAACAGCGCCCGATACCAGCCCCACTCGGCGCTCTCGCCCAATAAGAGCAGCACAAACGGCACAATCAGAACAATGCGAAAGATCGTCAATTTGTTTGGCAGATTCATCTTTTTCATACTAACCTCCCCGTTACCGCTTTCACTCCGCGCACATTTCGCCTATCAGATCATACTCATTGAAATCCGTCACCAGAGCCCGGACAAAATCTCCGCTCATCAGTTCCCTGTCCGTGCGCAGGAACAGATATCCGTCCACCTCCGGCGCGTCCCGGTAGGTCCGCGTCACATACACATCCTCGTCCGCAGCCTTTCCCTCCACCATCACCTCAAGTTCCCGTCCGATCATGTCCTCGGCTTTCTCAAAGGCAATGGCCTGCTGCAGCTCCATCAGTTCGTCCCGCCTGGCCGCTTTTACCTCCTCGGGAATCTGATCCGGCAGTACGGCGGCAGCCGTATCCTCCTCACGGGAGTAGGCGAACACCCCCAGCCTGTCGAATTCCATCTCATTGACAAACCGGTACAATTCCTCGAAGTCCTCCTGCGTCTCCCCCGGGAAACCGCTGATCAGCGTGGTCCTAAGGCAGATATCCGGAATCTCCTCCCGCAGCATCTCTATCTGGCACCGCAAGTGCTCCTGCGTAGTCCGCCTGCCCATGCGCCGCAGGATCCGGTCCGAGGCGTGCTGGATGGGAATGTCCAGATAGCGGCATATCTTCGGCTCAGCTGCGATCACACGGACCAGCTCCTCCGTAATCTCCTCCGGATAGCAGTACAGCAGCCGGATCCAGCGGATGCCCTCGATGGCCGCCAGCTTTACAAGCAGCTCCGGAAGGCTCTTTCTTCCATATAAATCCATGCCGTAGAGAGTGGTCTCCTGGGCCACAAGGATCAGCTCCTTTACCCCGCCCTCCGCCAGCCTCCGGGCCTGACTTAAAAGACTCTCCATGGGGATGCTCCGGTAATTGCCGCGCACCTTGGGGATGATGCAGTAGGTGCAGCGCTTGTCACAGCCCTCGGCAATCTTCAGATAGGCATAATATCCGCCCGTAGTCAATATCCTGTCCCCGCATGCGGCAGGAGGCGCGTCCAGCTCCCGGTAATGGTTCCGCCCCTGACCTGCCAGCGCTTCCTCCACCGCATCCCCTATTTCCTCTATGGCCGCCGTGCCCACCAGCGCATCCACCTGGGGAATCTCTCTCTGAATTTCCTCCCGGTAGCGCTGGGCCAGGCATCCCGCGGCAATCAGGGCTTTCAGCTTCCCCTCCTCCCGCAGCTGCGCCATTTCCAGAAGCGTGTTGATGCTCTCCTCCTTGGCGTCTCCGATGAAGCAGCAGGTATTGACGATACATATGTCTGCTTTCTCCTGGTCGTCCGTAAAGCCGAAGCCTCTTTTGCGCAAGATGCCCAGCATCAACTCTGTATCGGCAAGATTCTTGTCGCAGCCAAGGGATATAAATAAAATATCCATAAAAACCTCCCGTATATGGGATTTGCTATGAAAATAGCTGGCAAATCCACCAGCTACCTCCGCGCCCTATTCGCTGCCCAGTATCTTGATCTTGCCCTGATTGAGCTCCTCCACAGCCACGGACAGAGGCTTCTTGTCCTTGCTGTTCACCATGGCCTCCTCGCCGGCAATCAGCTGCCTGGCCCTCTTGGATGTGGCCATAACGATGGAATAACGGCTGCTTACCACAGGCGCCTCGCCCTGCTCTACCTCTTTGTTCACTACTTTCATCAAATCTGAATAGGATGGATGTAACATTACTCTTGCGCTCCTTTCGCGAAACTATGCAGTTCCTTTCTGATCTCTTTTACAAATTCTTCTCTTCTCACCGGAGCCCTGCGGGCCGCGGCCACCAGATGGTGGACCTCCTCCGCGCTCTCCTCCAGCTTATCGTTTACTACCAGGTAGTCATAGAACTCCACTCCCTTGGATTCCTCGGCCGCTCTGGCGAGACGGCTGGCAATGACCTCCTCGCTCTCCGTCCCTCTCCCCTCAAGCCTGCGCCTAAGCTCCTCCGCGTTGGGAGGCGTCACGAAGATCAAGAGGCTCTCCGGAAGCTTTTCCTTGATTTTCAAGGCTCCCTGTATCTCTATCTCAAGGATGACATTCCGCCCCCGGGCCAGCTGCTCCTCCACATAGGCTTTCGGTGTGCCGTAGTAATTACCGCAGTAGGACGCGTACTCGATGAGGCCGCCCCCGGCTATCGTCTCCTCGAAATGCGCTTTGTCCGTAAAGAAATATTCCACCCCTTCGCGCTCTCCGGGCCTGGGCGTCCGGGTGGTCATGGACACCGACAGACAGTAGTCGGTTTCGTGTCTGCGCAGCAGCTCCTTTACCAGTGTACCCTTTCCCGCACCGGAAAAACCCGATATCACGATCAGAATTCCCTTTTTATTCTCTTTCATCCGTCCCCTCCACGCTGTTTTCCTCCTGCATCTGCGCGCTCCCCACACGCCCTGCGATGGTCTCCGGCAGAAGCGCAGACAGTACCACCTGGCTGTTCTCCATGACCAGAACGGACTTTGTCTTGCGCCCCTGGGTGGCGTCGATGGCGGTTCCCCTCTCCCTGGCGCTCTGCACCATTCTCTTGACAGGCGCGGAATCCGGGCTGACAATGGCGATGATTTTGGAGGTATTCACGATATTTCCGAATCCGATATGAATCAGCATGCCGCCACCTCTACTCTATGTTCTGAATCTGCTCCCTGACCTTTTCGATCTCCGTCTTGAGATCAATGGCGCAGTTTGAAATCTCCAGATCCCCTGCTTTGGACAGGATGGTATTGGCCTCTCTGTTCATCTCCTGGGCGATAAAGTCCAGCTTTCTTCCCACAGAGCCGCCCTCCAGGAGGGCATTCTTCGTGGTGTCGATGTGGCTGTAGAGCCGCACCATCTCCTCGTCCACGCACACCTTATCCGCAAAGATCGTAACTTCCGTCAAAAGCCTCCCCTCGTCCACGGCCGCGTCCCCCAGAAGCTCCTTTACCCTTTCCCCCAGCTTGCGGCGGTATTCGGTGACGATCTGCGGGGAGCGCTCGGAGATGAAGTCCACACTCCTGCGCATGCCGTCCAGCTTCTCTATCAGATCATCGCGCAGGTGTCTTCCCTCCGTCACCCGGCTCTCCACGAACATCTGCGCGGCACCGTTGACAGCCCTGCACAATTCTTTCCACAGTTCCTCCTGGTCCATGCCCGCCTCTTCCATCGTAAAGATCTCCGGAAACCTGGAGAGCGACGAAACCCGGATATCATTCTCCAGATGAAGTTCCTCCGCCATACGGCGCAGATATCCCAAGTATTCCTCCGCCACCTCCCTGTGGTAGCGCACCACGGAGGTCTTCTCGGAAAAGTCCTCGTAGGAGACAAAGACGTCCACCTTGCCCCGGGAGATATAGCTCTTCAGTTCATTGCGGATGGATGATTCAAAGAAATTGAGCGCTTTGGGCATCTTGATATTGATGTCCAGATACCGGTGATTCACGGACTTTATCTCCACCGTGAATTTCCTGTTCTTCTCAGTGACTTCACATCTGCCGAAACCTGTCATACTCTTAATCATAGGCGCTCCTGTCCGGGAATGGCTCCCTGCTGCATACTTCACTTTATTATAGAATAAGATTCCGAAAGCGTCAAGAGATTTTCCGGCATCCGTCTTGCAAAACACCCGCGAATATGCGATAATTATCCTACCGGGCAAGACAGGAAGCCGCCTTAAATCAGGAAGCCCTGCATGACGATACAGAACCGTACCAGAACACATGCAAAGGAGCCGAAACACATGTATACGATAAAATCCCAGAAAGACAATACGCTTGTGACCATCGTTCTTCTCATCCTCCTGATCACCGCTTTCAGGTTCGCCGTAACGTTCTGTTCCCTGACGGATCTGGACGCCGCCGGCTACATGCTGGCTCTCATGGTTGTCTACGGCGTCATTCTGCTGGGCGGTGCCTTTATGCTGATCCGGCTGCTCAGAACCCGCAAGCGCAAGCTGACCCTCCACGGCAGCGACTGCGTCTACATGCCCCTGTTGGGTGCGCCCAGGAGGCTGACCTACGGGGATCTGGACCGGGTGGACATGGGCGGGAAGACCTATGTGATATACGGCAGGGACGGAAAAAAGCTTGTGACATTCGACGACTTCCACACGGAAAATGCCCATGAGATCATTGATTTTCTAAAGCAAAAGGGAGTCAAAACCCAGATTTAAGAACGGAGGAGAGATGAAATGGCCTTTGACGGCGTGACTATAGCAAATGTAGTATCGGAACTGAGAAAAGAGCTCATAGGCGGCAGGCTCTATAAAATCGCCCAGCCTGAGACGGACGAGCTGCTGCTGACCATCAAGCAGCCGGACGGCACAAAAAAGCTGCTGATTTCCGCGGAGGCCTCCCTGCCTCTGCTCTATCTGACCCGGACAAGCAAGCCCAGCCCCATGACGGCGCCCAATTTCTGCATGCTTCTGCGCAAGCATCTGCAAAACGGCCGCATCGTGGACATCTCCCAGCCCGGTCTGGAGCGCATTGTCCATATCCGTGTGGAACATCTGGACGAAATGGGCGATCTGCGCGGGAAGATTTTGGTGGTGGAGATCATGGGAAAGCACAGCAATATCATCTTCTGCGACGAAGACAACACCATCATCGACAGCATCAAGCATGTGTCTGCCGCCGTCAGCTCCCTGCGGGAGGTGCTGCCGGGCAAAGCTTATTTCGTGGCCCAGACCCAGGACAAGCTGGACGCCCTGGCCACGGGCCGGGAAACTTTCCGAAACGCCCTCTCGGCCAAACCTCAGGCTGTGTTCAAAGCTCTCTACGGCAGCTTTACCGGCATTTCTCCCGTCTTGGCCCAGGAGCTCTGCCATGAGGCGCATATCGACGCAGATCTGCCCGTGACGGCATTGACCGACCCGGACTACGAGCGGTTGTACGAAGTCTTTTCCCGGATGTGCACCGCTATACGGGAGGAGCGCTTCTCTCCCAACATCGCCTACACCGGCGGCAGGCCCGTGGAATTCTGCGCCCTGCCCCTGACCATGTACGGGTACGGTGCGGCGGGGACTGCTCCCCTCAGCCCCTCCCCGGAGAGCATCCCCGCACCGACCGATTCGGTCAGCTCCGTTTCCGGCCCGGAGGATCATGTGGTGCTCTATGATTCCATGTCCGCCCTGCTGGAACATTACTACGCGGAGAAGAACGTCCTCACCCGCATCCGCCAGAAATCAGCGGATCTGCGGCGCATCGTGCAGACCGCCCTGGAGCGGAACGTGAAAAAGTACAACCTGCAGCTCCGCCAGATGAAGGACACCGAAAAGCGCGACACATACCGCATTTACGGAGAGCTTCTCAACACTTACGGTTACGGCGCAGAGCCTGGCGCAAAGTCTTTCCAGGCCCTGAACTACTACACCGACGAGACAGTGACCATTCCCCTGGATCCCACGCTCACCGCCACGGAGAACGCAAAGAAATACTTCGACAAATACGGAAAGATGAAACGCACCTTTGAGGCCCTGTCCCAGCTGACCGAAGAAGTCAAGGCCCAGATCCAGCATCTGGAGTCCGTCTCCAATGCGCTGGACATTGCCCTGCACGAGGAGGACCTGGCCCAGATTAAGGAGGAGCTCACCGAGAGCGGTTACATCCGCCGCAAGGGCGGAAAGGGCAAGAAGCCTAAAATCACCAGCAGGCCTTTTCACTACCTAAGCAGCGACGGCTTCCATATGTATGTGGGAAAAAATAATTTCCAGAACGACGAGCTGACTTTCAAATTCGCCACGGGAAATGACTGGTGGTTCCACGCAAAGCAGATTCCCGGCTCCCATGTGGTGGTCAAGACCGGAAATGCTAAGGAGCTGCCCGACCGCACCTTTGAGGAGGCTGCACGCCTGGCCGCCTATTACTCCAAAGGCCGGGGCCAGGAGAAAGTGGAAGTGGACTATATCCAGAAAAAGCATGTAAAAAAGCCAAACGGCGCAAAGCCCGGCTTCGTTGTCTACTATACCAATTATTCCATGGCCATCGACAGCGATATCTCCCGGATACAGCTTGTCAGAGAATAGAAAAAGGGGCGGAAACCTCCGCCCTCTTCTTATTTCATCAACCTGCATTTCTTCGCCAGCTTCACCAGCAGATGTCCTTTCGGAAAGCCTCTGAGTTCCTCCTCGGACAGCCCCCTGAACAAAAGCAGCATGGCAAAATACACGCAGACCGCTACGCAGATGGCCACCGCCACGGAAATCTTCGGCGATGCAGTCAGCATCAGCAGACTTTCGTAGACAGCCCATGCCACCCCGCCCATACAGGCTGAGGCCATAAACGGAATCACAAAGCTTCTCTTGATTTCCTGTCTGTAGTCTACCGCCCTGCACACAGCCACATGGTTCAGCACACATACACAGACCGCATACAGGGTGTTGGCAATGACAATGGCATAGAGATCCAAATCCGTATACAGCAAAAGCAATATGGCCGCCACCGTCTGCAGTACCAGCGCAATCCCCGCGTTGATGATGGGGATACTTACCTTGCCCAGCCCCTGGAGAATCTGGCTGGTCAGCGAGGACAGCGCATTGAACACAATGTACAGCGCCAGAGCCATCAAAAGCTTCGTGGCAAGATCCTCCTCCTCTCTGGTATTGCGAAACAGCAGTGCCGTCACCGGGCGGGCCAGGGCAAAGAGCCCTACTGCACAGGGGATGGAGATAATCATGGTGCTCTTGATGGACAGCCCTATCTTCTCTCTGGCCCCCGCATAATCCGCAGAGGCAATCAGCTGCGCCACAAGGGGAATCATGGCCGCCGCCATAGCCGCCGCAAAGGCATTGGGAATATTGGATATGGTCACTGTCTGCGTCTGGAATACGCCCCAGCGTTCGCCGATCTGCAGCTCGTTTACCTCCCGCAAAGCCGGCAGCATTTTTAAGTAGATGCTGTTGTTCACGGCAGTGGCCATGTTGGACACCGCCGTGCTTAAGATAAAGGGCATCACCACCATGGTGATCAGCCTGAACACCGTAGCGTAGGAGTCTATGTTCTTATGCCTGTCGCTCTTGACGCGCCGCATGATGATGCTCCGGTTCATCCCGTAGATGGCTGCCATAAACAAAAGCGCCACCAATACGCCGGCCCCGGTTCCCAGGGCGCTGCCGGTGGCTCCGTACACGGCCCTTTCCACCCGGCCGGCCTCGTCCCCGGGCATCTCCAAAGTCCCCAGCCGGGTCTGTATCAGCAGATACGCTGCGCCGATGCTGACAACGGCATTGGAGATCTGCTCCAGGATCTGGGACACGGAGGTCTGCACCATACTCTCATGGGCCTGGAAATATCCCCGCAGCACCCCCAGGATTCCGTATATAAAAATCGTAGGCGCAAATGTCTGCAGCACGGGAACCGCGTTCTTCGGCACGAAAAGCCCTGCCCCAAAATACAGCGCCAGGCTGGCCGCGCCTCCCACCGCCAGCACATAGCCGATGGCCCCCAGAAAGATCCTGTGGGCATTGCGGTACTCTTTCACAGCCAGCCTCTGAGCTATGACCTTTGACATGGCAGCGGGAATACTGTAGGAGGATATCATCAGTATGATGGAGTAGTAATTGAACGCGGAGTTATAGTACCCCATCCCCAGCGCCCCCACCACATTGTACAAAGGGCTCCTGTAAAGGAGCCCTATGATTCTGCTGATAATTCCGGCCGCAGCCAGAATCCCCGCCTGTACGATAAAATCATTTTTTTTGCCCGACATAACTTTAACCTATCAGCCAATCATACATTTCCTGATACTTTCTCGCAGACACATGCCAGGAGAAGTCCGCCGCCATGGCCCTGTCGATCAGCTTGTTCCATTCACGCTTCTTATCATAATAGATACGCTCCGCATACCGGATTGTATTCAACATTTCATGGGCGTTATAGTTGGTAAAGCTAAAACCGGTGCCGGTGCTTTCGTATTCATTGTAAGGCTGTACCGTGTCTTTCAGGCCTCCGGTCTCCCGGACAATGGGAATGGTCCCGTACCGCAGCGACATCAGCTGGCTCAGGCCGCAGGGCTCGAACAAGGAGGGCATCAGGAAAGCGTCGCAGGACGCGTAAATCTTGTGGGACAGCGGATCGGAGTAATAAATGTTGGCCGATACCTTGTCTCCGTACTTCCAGTCGAAATGGCGGAACATATTCTCATAGCGGGCCTCGCCGGTCCCCAACACCACCAGCTGGATGTCGTCCCTGCACAGTTCGTCCAGACAATAGGCAATCAGATCAAAGCCTTTCTGGTCCGTCAGCCTGGACACCACGCCGATCATCATCTTCCGGTCGTCCTGGCAAAGCCCCAGCTCCTGCTGCAGAGCCCGCTTGTTCTTCACCTTTTCCTTGCGGAAATTGATGGCATTGTAGGGTTTTACGATATGTTGGTCCGTCTCCGGATTGAAATCCGTGTAGTCGATGCCGTTTACGATGCCTCTGAGGTCTCCGCTTCTGGCCCGGAGCAGGCCGTCCAGCCCCTCCCCGTAGAAAGGCGTCTTGATCTCCTCCGCGTAGGTACTGCTCACCGTAGTCACAGCGTCCGCGTAGACGATACCTCCCTTTAGGAGATTTGCGTCCTTGTAGGCCTCCAGTTTGTCCGCGGCAAAGAAATAATCCGACAGACCCGTAATACTGCGCACGGTCTTAATATCCCACTTGCCCTGGAACTTCAGGTTGTGGATGGTGATGACGGATTTCATCCGGCTGAAGAAATCCCCTCCGCGGAAGCGCTCTTTCATGTAGACGGGAATCAGACCGGTCTGCCAGTCATGGCAGTGCACCACATCCGGCTGGAAGTTCACCACAGGCAGAGCGGAAAGCACTGCCTTGGAGAAAAACGCATATCGCTCAATCTCCCATCTGGCGTCATCCGTGTAGACCTTGTCCCCGCTGAAATAGTACTCGTTGTCAATAAAATAGTAATGTACGCCCTCTTCCTCCGCCTCAAAGATTCCCACATAGGCGCTTGTCCAGTTGAAATCCATGTAGAAATGGGTCACATATCTCATCTTATCTTTCATCTGCTGCTTCATACAGGCATACTTCGGAATCATGACCCTTACATCAAAATACTCTTTGTCGATACATTTCGGCAGGGATCCCACCACATCGGCCAGACCTCCGGTCTTGATAAACGGAACTCCCTCTGATGCCGCAAATAGAATTTTTTTCATCGGAAACCTCCATTGATTCTAACACGCTTAAGTAATCCTGTAGTTATTATACAACAATATCGGTTCCGTGGAAAGTATTTCTTTTGAACTTTTCACATTCTGCTGTTTTAAGCTGTTTCAGGCCTATTTCGTCCGGTAGGAAAGCCGTATTCTGTCCGCGATCAGGGCGATGAACTCCGAATTTGTGGGCTTGCCTTTTCCTGTGTCGATGGTGTAGCCGAACAGAGCGTCCAATGTCTCCATCTTGCCCCTGCTCCAGGCCACCTCTATGGCATGGCGGATGGCCCGTTCCACCCGGCTGGGCGTGGTCTGGAACCGCTTTGCTATGGTGGGATAGAGAATCTTGGTGATGGAGCTGATCATGGCCGGATCGTCCACGGACATCATGATGGCCTCCCTCAGATACTGGTATCCTTTGATA
>JAAWOU010000093.1 GCA_022799755.1 Lachnospiraceae bacterium | reverse complement strand
TAAAGTCGGGAAAGCGCGTGAGAGGAAATTTCGAGAGAGCCCTAACGAAAGAAATTTGCTCTCAGGAGAACGCGCTGAAGCGACTTTACTCTTTAGAGCTGTCGCGCAGCGACTATAAATAAGGAGAAAAAATATGGCAATTCTGGTAGGAGAAGAGGGCAGATTATTTACCCTGCAGACCGCGGACGGAACATATCAGATGTACGCGGACGAGAAGAACGTGCTGCTGCACACCTATTACGGAAAGAAAATTGAGGCAGAGAACATGGCGGAGCTGATATGCCGGACGGACGTGGGCTTTGCCGGGAATCCTCCGGAAGCGGCCGGGGACAGGACGTATTCCCTGGACTGTCTGCCCCAGGAGCTTCCCTCCGGCGGCGTGGGCGATTACCGGGAGGAGTGCGTGTGTATAAAGCATGCGGACGGAAGCCTGGCGGCGGATTTTCGCTTTGCCGGGTATGAGGTCAGAAAGGGCGCATACAAGCTGCCCGGTCTGCCCGCCCTGTACGATGGCGGACAGGAGAGCGACACTTTGGTCATCACCATGCGGGAGAAAGCCTCGGATGTGACGGCGTATCTGTACTACGGAGTGTTCGAGAGAGAGAATGTAATCACCCGGGCCGTCAGGGTGGAGAATAACGGAGACAAAGAGATAGTCCTGGAGAGGTGTCTCTCCGCCTGCCTGGATTTCCAGTACGGGTCATATGATTTTATCACGTTCTGCGGGAGACATGCCATGGAGCGGGTACCCGAGCGGACAGCCATAGGGCGCACGAAACTGGAGATCGGCAGCCTGCGGGGGACCTCCAGCCATCAGTACAACCCGGCCGTGATCTGCTGTGAGGCCACAGCCGGGGAGGAGCATGGGGACTGCTACGGTCTGTGCCTGGCCTACAGCGGCAATTTCCTGGCCTGCGCCCAGATGGACCAGAGGGGCCAGACCAGGGCGCTCATGGGCATTCACCCCGGGCGGTTCTCTTACCTGTTAAAGGCAGGGGAGTCCTTTGACGCGCCCCAGGTGATCCTGAGCTACTCGGACGAGGGGCTGACAAAGCTCTCCCATCAGTACCACCGGATACTGCGGAATCATATGTGCAGGGGCGCATACCAGCACAGCAAGAGACCGATCCTGATCAACAACTGGGAGGCCACCTATTTTGACTTCAACGGGGAGAAGATTCTGAACATTGCCAGACAGGCAGCGGAGCTGGGGATAGAGATGCTGGTGCTGGACGACGGGTGGTTCGGCAAGCGGGACAGCGACTACAGCGGCCTGGGAGACTGGTATGTAAATGAGAGAAAGCTGGGCGGTTCCCTGGCACAGCTGAGCGGAAAGATTCACGATATGGGGATGAAGTTCGGCCTTTGGCTGGAGCCGGAGATGATCTCCGAGGACAGCGATCTGTACAGACGGCATCCGGAGTGGGCGGTGCGGATTCCCGGGAGGGAGCCTAACCGCAGCAGGAGCCAGCTTGTGCTGGACCTAAGCCGTGGGGATGTGAGGGACTATCTGTTCGAGACTCTGTCAGGGCTTCTGCGGGAGGCCTCGGTGGACTATGTGAAATGGGACGTGAACCGCAGCACCTGCGATGTCTACAGCAATGCCCTGGGAAGAGAGCGCATGGGGGAGGTGTCCCATCGGTTGATTTTAGGCATGTATGAGCTTTTGGAGCGGCTGCTTACCGCATTCCCCAATCTGCTCTTAGAGGGCTGCAGCGGAGGAGGCGGGCGGTTTGACGCAGGGATGCTCTACTATGCGCCCCAGATCTGGTGCAGTGACAATACGGACGCCGTGAACCGGCTGCAGATTCAGTACGGAACCTCCTTTTTCTATCCGGTGAGCGCCGTGGGCTCCCATGTATCCGCCGTGCCCAACCACCAGACCGGCCGCATTACCTCCTTTGCCACCAGAGGGCATGTAGCGCTGGCGGGGAGCTTCGGCTATGAGCTGGACCTGAACAAAGTCACGGAAGAAGAAAAGGAGCTGGTAAAGCAACAGGTGGCCCAGTTCCACAAGTACAATTCCCTGACCAGAGAGGGCGACTACTACCGCATACAGGCTCCGGGAGGGCGGTTTAGCGCCTGGGAGTTTGTGGATGAGGCAAAGGAACACGCCCTGCTGACTCTGGTGATGACCTCCGCGGAGGGAAACCCGTTTCCGGTGCACATTGCCGCAAAAGGGCTTGACCCGGAAAAGCAGTATCGCTGCTCCGTAAACGGCCAGGTCCACAGCGGCCGCACCTGGATGAACGCCGGCCTGACTCTGGCCAGGGTGCCAGCAGAGTATGAGAGCGTTCTGATCGAGTGGGAAGTGTGAAGCGATAATTGCAAAAGAGCGTAATTTTCTTAAGCCAACTTGCAGGAGGGCATGCCGCTGCGGCATGTTTGAAAGCGTGTAAAGAACTTCTAAGTTATACATTGAAGAATCGCAAAGCGAACAAAGCTCACTTTGCGATTCTTTTCACGAATTGTTTATGCCTCCGCAGGCGGCATGCCAGGAAATGTAAGCTTAGGGTTTAGGGTGCTGTAAGGCGCTTAGCTCTCCAGTTCCTCAGTCAGGCGTTCAATCTCAGCAATGATCTCCCCGATATATGCGATAGTGTCTAACAGCGGCTCATCTGTGGTAATGTCGATTCCCGCCAGTTTTGCCAGCCCGATGGGATCCAAAGTGCTCCCCGCAGCCAGCACTTTCTTCCAGTCCTCCACCGCGGGCGCGCCCTCTGCCTCAATCCGCTTGCATACTTCCGTGGCCACGGTAAGCCCCGCGCTGTAGGTGTAGGAGTACAGGCCCATGTAGTAATGGGGCTGACGCATCCAGGTCCGGGCCGCGTCGTCGGAGATCTCCACATCCTCCCCCCAGAAAGCCTGCAGGGTCTCTTTCATGAGCCGGTTTAACACCTCAGCGTTCACGCTGCCTCCCGCCTCCACGATCTCATAGACCTTGCGCTGATAGGCAGCTTCCATGAGATGTGTTACGAAATTGTGATAATAAGTATTGCCGATCATGCAGGAGAGCACCCAGCGGCGGAAGCGCTTGTCCGGATTTGTCTTCAGCAGATAATGGGCCATCAGCAGCTCGTTCATGGTGGAGGGCGCCTCTATGAAATAGCCGGACACATAGGTGTCAAAGATGGACTGGGCGCTGTTGCACAGCTTGAAATGTCCCGCGTGTCCCAGCTCGTGAGCCAGGGTGAACACATCCGCCATGCGATTGTTCCAGGTAAGCAGGATAAAGGAATTCTTTCCATAGGGGCTTGCGCAGAAGCCGCCTGTGGATTTCCCCGCGTTCTGGGCGAAGTCCACCCAGCGGTCCCGGTAGGCTGTCCGCACCATCTCCACATAGTCCTCCCCCAGAATGGAGAGGCCCTTTTCGATATAGTCCTTAGACTCCTCTATGGTCACATGGGGATCGTATTCCGGATCAACGGCAATCTTCAGATCCGCGAAAGTCATCTTGTCCAGCTTGTGAATTTTCTGCAGCAGACGGGCATATCTGCGCATGTGGGGAGCCAGATGCTCCGTGATCAGGTCGATCTGGCGGTTGTACAGCTCCCTGGTGACCTTGTGGGGGAAGAGGAGGCTTTCGAATACGGAGTCGAAGCCCCGCAGGTTGGCCATGGTCTTCTCGGTCTGGACCTGGGTGTTGTAGGCGGCGGCAGTGACATTCTCGTACTCCCGGATCTTTTTGGAGAATGCGGCGAAAGCGGCCCGGCGCACCTGAGAGTCTTTCTCGTACTCGTAGTCGTCCTCAAACAGGGAATAGCCCAGGGGATATTCCTTTTCTCCCACGGTGAAAGCGTCGAATTTCATGTCCGCCAGCTTGGTCATGTTGTAGATCTGGTAGGGGGCGCTCAGGGTCTGGGACAGGGCGGCCAGGGCACGCTCCGTCTCCGGGTGCAGCTGATGGGGCTTGCTCCGCAGGATATTCTCAAGATAATGTTTGTTGGCAGTGGCCATCTCCACGGCATCCCGGAGAACGGCTTCGTCCTGCTGGATGATTTCGCTGTCAATGAAGCTCAGAGAGCTGGAGATCTCCGCGAACAGACGGCAGAGCTTTTCGTTGCGCTCCTGGTTGTAGGTGTCGTAATAGTCCACGGAGACGGCCAGGTCGCAGTAGCTGCCTGTCAGCGTATATAGCCGCGTCAGCTCCCGCTGATCGTCGAGACAGGCGTTGATGGCCTGGGGGGAGCACAGCTTCCCCTTGTACGCCGCTTCCATATGGCCTGCCAGGGCTTTCAGCTTCTCCACGTCCGCGTACATCTCCTCCTCAGTGGCGTAGATAGAGGATAGATCCCAGGTCAGCTCCACCGGGACGTCCTTTCGTGATTTCAGTTCCATATACAGATCCTCCTTATCTCAAAATGGAAATATTCTGCTAAATCCATGTAATCAGTTTACCGGAATATCGGGAGAAATGCAAGGAAGACACTGCAGCTTTGAAAAAAATTTGATATCATAAGCATATTATGGTATAGTTGCTAATGGTTTCATATAAATAAGGGAAGCAAAAGACTGGAAAGGACGGCAATGGATATGCGAAGCAATCTGACTACGCTCTGCTACATAGAAAATGAAGACAGCTATCTCATGCTTCACCGGGTAAAAAAAGAGGTTGATATCAACAAGGACAAGTGGATAGGCGTAGGCGGCCATTTCGAAGCCGGGGAATCGCCGGAGGAATGTCTGCTGCGGGAGGTGTATGAGGAGACGGGACTTACGCTGACTTCCTGGAGGCTGCGGGGGATAATTACTTTCAGTACCGATACCTATAGTACGGAATACATGTTCCTCTATACGGCGGATGAATATACCGGCGTCATGACGGACTGTAATGAGGGGACGTTAGAGTGGGTGAGAAAAGAGGCGGTGTGCGAGCTGCCTATCTGGGAGGGGGATAAGATTTTCTTCCGTCTTCTGGAGGAGGATGCGGACTTCTTTTCCCTGAAGATGCATTATGAGGGGGACAGACTTGTGGAGGCCGTTCTGGACGGACGGGACTTATTGAAAGCGGAAGCGATTGAGACAGCGGAAGCAGTTTAGACGGCAGAAGCGGTTAAGACAATGGAACCGGCTGAACCGGCAGCAGCGATTGAGACAGCTGAAGCAGTTGAACCGGCGGCACTGGTTGGAACGGTGGAACCGGCAGCAACAATTGAGACAGCGGAAAGAGAGGTTGAAATATGTGCGGAATAGTAGGGTTTACGGGAAACAGACAGGCAGCTCCCATCCTTTTGGACGGACTGTCCAAGCTGGAGTACAGGGGATATGATTCGGCGGGCATGGCAGTCCGCGACGGGACTGACGATGTGGAGATCGTAAAGGCAAAGGGACGTCTGCGGGTTCTGGCGGAAAAGACCAACAATGGCGCCGCCCTGGCAGGTACCTGCGGTGTGGGGCATACCCGCTGGGCCACCCACGGCGAGCCCAGCGAGGCAAACGCCCATCCCCACTGCAGCGACGATCTGAATGTGGTAGGCGTTCACAACGGCATCATCGAAAACTATCAGGAGCTGAAAGATAAGCTCCTGCGCAAGGGCTACAGGTTCTATTCCGGCACGGACACGGAAGTGGCCGTGAAGCTGGTGGACTATTATTACAAAAAATACGAGCATACCCCGGTGGACGCCATCAATCATGCCTGCGTGCGCATCCGGGGCTCCTATGCGCTGGCGCTGATGTTCCGGGACTATCCGGGGGAAATCTATGCCGCCCGCAAGGACAGCCCTCTGATCATCGGCGTGGCAGACGGGGAATCTTTCCTGGCATCGGACGTACCGGCGATCCTGAAATATACCCGCAGCGTTTATTACATGGGCAATCTGGAGATGGTCCGCCTGCAGAAAGGCGCAGTGACATTCTACAATCTGGACGGGGATGAGATCACGAAAGAGCCGACGGAGATTACGTGGAGTGCGGAGGCGGCGGAAAAGGCAGGCTTCGAGCACTTTATGATGAAAGAGATCCATGAGCAGCCCCGGGCCGTGCGGGATACCCTGAACGCGGTTTTGAAAGACGGGAAGATTGACCTGGGGGATGTGGGGCTGTCAGAGGAAACCGTGGCCGGGATTTCCCGGATTCATATTGTGGCCTGCGGCTCGGCCTATCATGTGGGTGTGGCTGCCCAGTATGTAATCGAGGATCTGGCACAGATTCCGGTCAGAGTGGATCTGGCATCGGAGTTTCGTTACCGCAGGCTGTTCTTGGGGGAAGATGACCTTGTAATCATCATCAGCCAGTCCGGTGAAACCGCGGACAGTCTGGCGGCTCTGAGGGAGGCAAAGGCTCATGGAGCCGCAACGCTGGCCATTGTCAACGTGGTAGGGTCCACCATTGCCAGAGAGGCGGACCATGTGTTCTACACCTTGGCCGGGCCGGAGATTGCGGTGGCCACCACCAAGGCCTACAGTACCCAGCTCATCGCCTCCTATGTGCTTGCCATCTGGTTCGGCAGTGTCCGGGGAGTGCTGGATCAGGAGAGATATGCCGGGTTGACCGCAGAGCTATTGACCATTCCGGACAAAATAGAGAGACTGTTGGAGGATAAGGAGCGCATCCAGTGGTTTGCGTCAAAGCAGGCCCATGCAAGGGACGTGTTCTTCATCGGACGGGGCATAGACTATGCCATCAGCATGGAGGGCAGCCTGAAGATGAAAGAAATCAGCTACATCCACTCGGAAAGCTATGCCGCAGGGGAACTGAAGCACGGCACCATCAGCCTGATCGAGGAGGGGACTTTGGTGATCGGTGTTCTGACCCAGCAGGAGCTGTATGAGAAAACACGCAGCAACATGCTGGAATGCAAGAGCAGAGGGGCTTATCTGGCGGCGCTGACCACCTACGGCAATTACAACATTGAGGACAGCGCAGACTTTGTCTGCTATATCCCTCGGACAGACGTTCATTTCTGCGCGAGTCTGGCGGTGATTCCACTGCAGCTTTTGGGGTACTATGTCAGTGTGGCAAAGGGGCTGGATGTGGATAAGCCCAGGAATCTGGCAAAAAGCGTGACTGTGGAATAACCGGCCCCATTTCAAAGCAAAAAAGAAAAGGATACTGCCTTGACAGTATCCTTTTTATGTGATATAAGTGTATTAAGAAAATTAATACACTTATATCTATTGGTACGGTCCTTTTTCCAAGTGATAGGAGACAAAATTCTACGCCTGCGGGGCGGGAAAGGAAGAATGGATGATTTTGCTGGATTATCGGGACAAACGTCCCCTTTATGAGCAAATGGTGGAGAAGCTGGAGCATTTGATCGTAAGCGGCGGTCTGGAGCCTTTGACCAAGATGCCCAGCGTGCGCAGCCTCGCCATGGAGCTGTCCGTGAATCCGAACACGGTCCAGCGGGCCTATGCCCAGCTGGAACAGGACGGCTATCTGTACACCGTGTCCGGCAGGGGCAGCTTTGTGACAGCCCAGGAAGACTGGAGAGAGAACAGGCAGGCCAAGGTCCTGGGGGAATGGCAGACCCTGACCCGGCAGGCCAGGGAAGCGGGTATTCCCGGGGAGCGGCTTTGCCGGGAGTTGAGCGGGATATACGGCGCGGAAGCGCTTACCTGCGCGGTGTCCTGCAGGGGAGAAGAGGCAGGGGCAGCGGAAGACGGGGAGGTGGAAACATGATTGAATTTAAGAATGTAGTCAAAGATTTCGGCGAGGCAAAGGCGCTGGACAGTGTAAACGCCGTCATAGAGGAGGGCCATGTGTTCGGGCTGATCGGCACCAACGGCGCGGGAAAGTCCACCCTCATGCGGCTTGCCGGCGGCGTGTTAAAGGCCGACGAGGGCAGCGTGACTGTGGACGGGGATCCGGTTTACGACAATCAGACCGCAAAGGCAAAGATCTTTTATATCTCCGACGACCAGTATTTCTTCCGAAACGGCACGCCCAGGGACATGCTGCATCTGTACCGGACTTACTATCCTGACTTTGACGGCGTAAAGTGGCGGGAGCTCATGGGAAAGTTCGGCCTGGACGAGAGGCGCAAGGTGAACACTTTCTCAAAAGGAATGAAGAAACAGCTTTCCATTATCTGCGGGGTATGCGCCAACACGAAATACCTGCTCTGCGACGAGACCTTTGACGGCTTGGATCCCGTGATGCGCCAGGCCGTGAAGAGCATATTCGTCCGGGAGATCGGGGAGCGGGGCCTTACGCCCATCATCGCTTCCCACAATCTGCGGGAGCTGGAGGACATCTGCGAGACCGTGGGCCTCCTGCACCGGGGCGGCATCCTCTTCGCCAGGGACTTGGACGATATGAAGCTGAACATACACAAGATACAGTGTATCATAAAGGAAGAGGAGATGCTGGACAGAATAAAGGAGCACATGGACATTCTCACCATGGACAACAGAGGTGCCCTCTACACCTTTACGGTGCGGGGGATGCGGCAGGAGGTGGACGGCTTTATGGAGCGGCTTTCACCGGTTTTCTATGAGATGCTGCCCCTGTCTCTGGAGGAGATATTCATCAGCGAAACGGAGGTGAAAGGTTATGACGTCAAAGCGCTTCTTTTTTAAGGTTATGCAGGAAGATCTGCGGCATAAGGTGTGGATGGCGGCGCTGTCCGCTCTGGGCAGCTTTCTGATGATTACGGTGGTGTGGCTGATCTGGTGGAGCAATCAGGCAGGGTATAGGGAATTGGCGGAATTGAGGGATACCCGCTTTGAACTGGACATCAAGGCATTTGTCATTGATGAGACGATTGTTTTCTTTCATGATTTCGTGACCGTCATGGGAGGGCTGGTGGCCATTGCCGGGGGAGTCATAGCTGGGCTTTTCGGCTTCCGGTATGTGTACCACAAAAATATGGTGGATGTATACCACAGCCTGCCCATAAAGAGAGATCTTTTGTTCGGTGCGGGTTTTCTGAACGGTTTTCTGATCTGGTTCGTGCCTTTTCTGATATCCTATCTGCCTACGGTAATACTGGCGGGAGGGTTTATTCGCAGTCTGGGAGGGAGCGGGCAGGACATCAGGCAATTGGTGGGGACGGCTGTTTTGTCCGTGGCTGTTTTGGCAGCGGTTTTTCTGCTGGTGTACGGTCTGGTGCTGACGGCGGTGATGCTCAGCGGCAATATCCTCAACACGCTGGTGGCCATGATGACTCTGGGCTTCGGGGTAATCAGCCTCAGCGGAATCCTGTACGCCTTTTTCGCCTTTTATATGGACCGGTTCTACGGTTCCTGGAACTGGCAGGGAGCCATCCATGCCTCTCCGCTGTTTGCCGCTTGCAACCTGCTGTACCGGCGTATGGAGAACGACACAGGGGTGGGGGGAATACTGGCGCTGGATTTGGGCATAGCGGTGCTCCTTTGCTGCTGCGCATGGCTTTTGTACAGAAAAAGGGCCTCCGAGCTGGCGGAGCACGGAATTCGGAACAGGGCGGCCGGACTTTTTATGAAAATAGTGGCGGGAATCGTGGCCGGCATGGGGGGATGGCTTCTGTTCATGCTGTTTACGGCTGAGAGCACCGTCTTCTGGGGGATCTTCGGCATGGTTCTGGCAGGCGGCCTTTGCACAGGAGTGCTTGGCATCATCTTTGACATGGACTTTAAAGCCTTTTTTGCCCATAAACGCCAGATGGCGGCCATACTGGCGGCCACGCTGCTTCTGTGCACGGCCTTTCATCAGGACTGGCTGGGCTATGACGACTATCTGCCGCCAAAGGAGAAAATCGCGCAGATAGCCCTGGGCGTGGCAGGAGAATTCTCCAACCGCTACATTGCGGACAAATCTGAGCAGTCGCCGCTTCAGAACATGCAGTATGAGGATGCGGATACCATTTATGCTTATCTGGAGAGCGCGGTGGGGGGAGAGAACAGGAATCACTGGAGTCCTGTGCCCACAAAGGTCACCCTGCGCAGCGGCAGAAGCTATTACAGATACTATTGGCTGGACAGGGGAGCCAGGGAGCTGCTCTGGCCTCTGGTAACCTGCGAAAGCTATCTGCGGGCGGCTTTCTGCATTGAGGGGGAGATGATACAAGACTGTGAAGAGTTTGACCTCCGCCGGGGCAGCGGGGAGGAGACATTCCGGCTGAAAGATTATGCCAAAGGAACATTTGCGGGGATCATGGAGGCATATAACCGGGATGTTCTGGAGGATCCGTCCGGGGTATTCGCAGAGAAAGGCAGGCGGCTTGTCGGCATGTATTTCGGGATCAAGACTGCAGACGGCCGCTCCGCCCGGGTGAGTATAAGCGTCTACGACACCATGGAGCATACGGTGGCGGCTTTAGAGGAGGCAGGGTTCGGGGAATGGGTGTCCGAGGCGGATCCGGGGGAGATCGTTTCCGTGACATTGAAAATACCGGGCGGCAGTGAGGAGCAGACGAAAGAGGAGCGGATTGCCGCTGCCAGAGAATACTACGGCGTGCAGGGAGAGGCGGGGACGTCCGAGGCGGACCCGGCGGATGTAAAGGACCTGCAGGAGAGCGCTCCGACGACTGAGGACGTAAAGTATGACACAATGAACGGCTTGGAGATCACGGACCGGGCGGAGATCGGCGAGCTGTGCGCACTGATGGATTATGCGGAGCCCTGCCGCAGCGACAGGATGTTCCGGGACGACAGTATAGAGCTCCTGTGCACGGACCGGGAGGGGAATCAGAGGCGGCTTTATCTTCCCCAAGGCGCTCTGCCGGAGAAATATATCCTGCGGTTTGGGGATTGTTCATAAATTTTTGATGAAATGTTCATATCTTGAGACAGCTTTAGGTTGAATACAATGGACAAATCTGGTACAATAGAGGTTAGGGTTCTGACAGACAGCCAAAGAAAGGTATGAATAACTGTGAAGATAATCGATAAGATATTTGGCACCCACAGTGAGAGGGAACTGAAGCGGATCGCGTCCCAGGTAGAACGGATCGAGGCCCTGCGGCCCCGGATGATGGAACTTTCCGACGAAGAGCTGAAAGCGAAGACGCCGGAGTTTAAGAAGAGGCTGGCGGAGGGGGAGACGCTTGACGACCTGCTCCCCGAAGCCTATGCCACCGTTCGGGAGGCTGCCAGACGTGTGCTGAACATGGAGCATTTCAAGGTACAGCTCATCGGCGGCATCATTCTCCATCAGGGGCGCATTGCGGAGATGCGTACCGGCGAGGGAAAGACGCTGGTCATGACGCTGCCCTCCTATCTGAACGCCCTGGAGGGCAAGGGTGTCCATGTGGTGACGGTGAATGACTATCTGGTGAAGCGCGACGCGGAGTGGATGGGACAGGTCCATGAGTTCCTGGGGCTATCCGTGGGCATGATCCTAAACAGCATGACCAGCGAGGAGCGGCAGAAAGCCTATCAGTGCGACATCACCTATGTGACCAACAATGAGCTGGGCTTCGACTATCTGCGTGACAATATGGTCATCTACAAGGAGCAGCTGGTGCTGCGGGGGCTGCACTTCTGCATCATCGACGAGGTGGACTCGGTGCTCATCGACGAGGCCAGGACGCCTCTGATCATCTCCGGCCAGAGCGGCAAATCTACCGCGCTGTATGAAATGTGCGATCTGCTGGCCCGACGGATGCAGAGGGGCGCGGACGTGCAGGAGCTGACCAAGATGGACGCCATCATGGGCGTGGTCCAGGAGGAGAGCGGGGACTTTATCGTCAACGAGAAAGACAAGGTTATCAACCTCACCGAGGACGGCGTGAAAAAGGTGGAGGACTTCTTCCATATCCGGAACTACGCGGACCCGGAGAACCTGGAGATCCAGCACAATATCATACTGGCCCTGCGGGCACACAATCTGATGTTCCGCGACCAGGACTATGTAGTCAAAGACGACCAGGTGCTGATCGTGGATCAGTTCACGGGCCGCATCATGCCCGGGCGGCGGTATTCCGACGGCCTGCACCAGGCCATAGAGGCCAAGGAGCATGTGAAAGTGAAGCGGGAGAGCAAGACCCTGGCCACCATCACGTTCCAGAACTTCTTTAATCTGTTCGAGAAGAAGTGCGGCGCCACCGGTACGGCTCTCACGGAGGAGAAAGAGTTCCGCGAGATCTACGGCATGGACGTGGTGGAGATTCCCACCAATGTGCCTGTGATCCGCAAGGACCTCCAGGACGCGGTGTACAAGACCAGAAAAGAGAAGCTGAATGCCATCGTGGAGGCAGTGGAGGAGGCCCATGCAAAGGGACAGCCCGTGCTGGTGGGCACCATCACCATCGAGGCCAGCGAGGAGCTGAGCAAGATGCTGGCCAGGCGGGGCATCCAGCACAAGGTTCTGAACGCCAAGTTCCACGAGATGGAGGCGGAGATCGTGGCGGACGCGGGTATCCACGGCGCGGTCACCATCGCCACCAACATGGCCGGCCGCGGCACGGACATCAAGCTGGACGAGGAGTCCAGGGCAGCCGGCGGGCTGAAGATCATCGGCACGGAGCGGCATGAGTCCCGGCGTATCGACAATCAGCTGCGGGGACGTTCCGGCCGTCAGGGAGACCCGGGCGAGTCCAAATTCTACATTTCCCTGGAGGACGATCTGATGCGCCTGTTCGGGTCCGAGCGTCTGATCGGCATGTTCAACAGGCTGGGTGTGCCCGAGGGACAGGAGATCGAGCACAGCGCCCTGACCAATGCCATCGAGTCCGCCCAGAAGAAGATAGAGAATAACAACTTCGGCATCCGCAAGAACCTGCTGGAGTACGACAGGGTCATGAGCGAGCAGAGGGAGATTATCTACGACGAGCGCCTGCGGGTGCTAAACGGCGAGAGCATGCGGGATTTTATCTACAAGATGATCACGGATATCACGGAGGACTGCGTGGACACCAGCATCAATGACGATGCCGAGGTGGGAGAATGGAATTTCGGGGAGCTGAACACTCTGCTGCTGCCGACGATTCCTCTGGAGCCGGTCACGGCCGGGCGTGTGGCTACGCCGAAGAAGAACAGCTTAAAGCAGCAGCTGAAAGAGGAGGCCGTGAAACTCTACGAGAGCAAGGAGGCGGAATTCCCCAACGCGGAGGCCATCCGCGAGCTGGAGCGCGTGATCCTGCTGAAAGTCATCGACAGAAAGTGGATGGACCATATCGACGACATGGAGCAGCTTCGCCAGGGCATCGGCCTGCAGGCTTACGGCCAGAGAGACCCGCTGGTGGAGTACAAGATGAGCGGCTACGACATGTTCGACGAGATGACCCAGAATATCAAGGAGGAGACCGTCAGACTGTTGTTCCATATTAAGGTGGAGCAGAAAGTGGAACGGGAGCAGGTGGCTAAGGTCACCGGCACCAACAAGGACGACTCCGTGGCAAAGGTGCCCTCCAAGCGGGGAAACGCCAAGGTCTATCCAAATGATCCCTGCCCCTGCGGCAGCGGCAAGAAGTACAAGCAGTGCTGCGGCAAGAAAGCCTGAGATATGCTGAGTGCATAAAAAGGCGGACTCCAGTAAAAATATTTAATGCAAATCATACTTTCAGAAAGAAGGTGACGTTAAGTGGTAGAATTAGATCAGATGAAGACAGAATTACAGTCCTATGAAACTCCATTAGCGGAAGTGAGGGATTCACTTTGACCTTGCTAACAAGGAAAAGCGGATCGAAGAACTGGAGCGGGAGATGGAGGCCCCGGGTTTCTGGGACGACCCTGACAGCTCCAACAAGAAGATGAAAGACCTGAAAGACTTAAAAAACACCGTGGACGGCTGCAACAGCCTCTCCGGCCAGTACGAGGATATCCTGACTTTGATCGAGATGGGGTACGAGGAGAACGACGCCTCTCTGATCCCGGATATCCGGGGCGAGCTGGACGAGTTCATCGCCCGGTTCGAGGAGCTGCGCATCGGCACCCTCCTCTCCGGCGAGTACGATGCCAACAATGCCATCCTGAAGCTCAACGCGGGCGCGGGAGGCACCGAGAGCTGCGACTGGTGCAGCATGCTCTACCGCATGTACACCAGATGGGCGGAGCGCAAAGGATTCGCCGTGGAAGTGCTGGACTTCCTGGACGGGGACGAGGCGGGCATCAAGTCGGTGACTTTCCAGGTCAACGGCACCAATGCATACGGCTACCTGAAATCCGAGAAAGGCGTGCACAGGCTGGTGCGGATCTCTCCGTTCAATGCCCAGGGCAAGCGCCAGACCTCTTTCGTGTCTCTGGACGTGATGCCGGATATTGAGGAAGATCTGGACGTGGAGATCGACGAGAAAGATCTGCGCATCGACACCTATCGAAGCAGCGGCGCAGGCGGACAGCATATCAACAAGACCTCCTCGGCCATCCGCATCACCCATATCCCCACGGGGACGGTGGTGCAGTGCCAGAACGAGCGCAGCCAGTTCCAGAACAAGGACAAGGCCATGCAGATGCTGAAA
>JAAWOU010000092.1 GCA_022799755.1 Lachnospiraceae bacterium | reverse complement strand
CATTTTGGAAGGGCCTACCAGAGAAGTCAGGAAGCCGGATACCTTGATGGCCTGCATCAGCCGGAATTCATAGGGCAGGTCGGAAATGGCAGATTTTCGTGAGATATAGGTGTATTCCGGAAATGCCCCGGGGCGGAAGACATCTTCTGCTCTAAGTCCCATATGCGTACCTCCTTATCCGTTTTACCCATTATACCACATTTTTAACCGATTTAAACCTTTTTATTGGTTTTTAATCCGTTTAATGGTTTTCAATGGCTATGAGCCAAGCGAATGCCGCGAGGGTCACATACCAAAGTGCCCGAAGGACACTTTCGGCTTTGCAGCGCTGCAAGATTGATGCCCTGTTGCTTGCAGCGGGGTGTTGACTTATGGGATTTACATCAAATGAAGTAAGTGCATTTTATTCTTAGATTGATCCGCTGCACAGCTAAGTTCGTCTGTATGAAACGAAATCCGAATGCAGTTTTCTGTCCAACAGCGCGGAGGCGGAGAAACTCTGCTCCCCGGAGTACCAGCAGCGGTTGGCCTGGGCCATACATATGGGGATTTTGACGTATATGAACGAGAATGAGAAATAGAGATTTGGGGCCCCGGCAGGGTTTATGCCGGGGCCGGGTTCACCTTAGGCTATAGAGCTCTGCCTGCCGTATCTCCTTTTAGAGGAGAGCAGCCCGCAGTTCTTCTCCGCTCTTGGCGCTTAAGTAGGCTGGGGCGATGTCGAAGACAGTCTTGCAGCCGCAGGCGCCTTCCCCGGAGAGTCTTGCAGCCGCTCTTGCGTAGGCGACGATCACGCTGGCTGTAAATTCCGGATTGGAATCCAGTTTCAGGCTGTATTCGATCAGATGTCTGTTCTCCCCCTCCCAGCCGGTGGAACCGCTGCGCAGCACAAAGCCGCCGTGGGGAATCCGGCTGTGGTCACGCTTCAGCTCCTCTTCGCTGATGAAATGCACGGTGGTGTCATAGTCGGCAAAATAGTTGGGCATAGTCTTGATTTCTTCTTCGATTCTGGCCAGATCCGCGTTTTCTTCCGCCACCACAAAGCATTCCCTGGTGTGCTTCTGCCTGGTGGTCAGCTCCGGATTATTGCCGGTGCGCACTGCTTCCAGAGCGCTGTCCACAGGAATGGTATACTGCTTTGCATCCTTTACGCCGTCAATCCTGCGGATGGCGTCGGAATGTCCCTGGCTGACGCCTCGCCCCCAGAAAGTGTAGTCCTTTCCGCCGGGAAGAATGGCATTGGCATACATCCTGTTCAAAGAGAACATGCCGGGATCCCAGCCCACGGAGATAACGGCGGTCTTGCCGCTTTCTTTTGCCGCGGCATCCACATTTGCGAAATGCTCCGGAATTCTTGCGTGGGTGTCAAAGCTGTCCACCACATTAAAAAGCTTTGCGTACTGCGGCGTCTGTACCGGAAGATCCGTGGCGCTGCCGCCGCAGAGAATCAACACGTCCAGCCTGTCCGTCCACTGGGCGGCCTCGTCCACATGACAGACCCGGGCGGTCTCGGTGAGGATTGTTACATCCGCAGGATTCCTCCTTGTAAATACCGCTTTCAGCTCCATATCCGGATTTTGGCGAATTGCACATTCCACGCCCCGGCCCAGATTGCCGTATCCTAATATACCGATTCTGATGCTCATGATTACTCCTTTCCTGTTTGCGCGGGCCCTGTCGGCCGCTGGGATAATGCTATGATCAAGTATTATAAACGCTTCAGGTATTTTGTGCAAGTGTTTCCACGGAATCGACATGACAGATATGTCATATCGATTCTGTTCATGGCTCTGCCGCTCACGGTAACCTTTCAGGTGTGTTAAGCGTGACGGCTGCCATGCAGGCTTTTACGGACATTCCGGGAGGACAGGCCTGGGGGCCTGTCAGAGGCGGCTGTAGTACAGATAGGCGCCTGTCTTTAGAACCACGGTGATGACCAGAATGACAAAGGAGACGTAAAAGGCCGTCATGTCGAACAGGGAGGCGGTCAGGGTGATGAGGAGCAGGCAGACCAGGAGGATATCCAGCACAAGGCCGCCGCTCTTGTCATGCAGATAGCGGTTCCGCTCGTCCGTCTCTTCCAGCATCTGCTGTTTTAACAGAATACGGTTGCGCAGCAGCTTTTTGTTGTGGATGATCCGGGAGATTACATAAACCATGCCGCCAAAGAAAACAAGCCTGCTGAATCGGTTCGCCAGCTCCGTCATGATTCTGGAATCCCCGCCGCCAAGTTCCGCCACGACTACCATGTATACCAGCATCACAGCCAGAAGCAGATACAGCATGCGTATGCGCCATTTCACCTGTTCGCCATAGTTCATATTTTTAACATTTTTCATACGCTTCGTCCTCCTTGCGTTTATTCTCCTCCAGACAGCATAAGTCTTCCACGGTGGTACAAAAGATCCGGGCGATTCGATAGGCCAGCATCAGGGACGGCTTATACTGTTCCTTTTCGATGGAGATGATGGTCCGGGCCGAGACATGGACCAAATCCGCCAGCTGCTGCTGGGTCAGGCCGGATGCATTCCTCAGTTCTTTGACTTTCGTCTTCATGGCTGTGAATTCCTTTCGGTTGCAGTGGGGGCCGGGAGTATTCTCTCGGGTATGGGACGGCAGAGGTGTGAAATCTACTTCATGTAAAGCTAACTTCATGATAGCATAAGAAAAGAGAACTGTCAAGAGGCATATACCGCTGTCCTCATTCTGAGCGTCGACGGCCCGGGACGGGGACAGCGGTATGGTGAGTAACGGGGAGAAAGCTATGCTTTTTTGGCCCACTCGATGGCGATTCCCGTGGCGTTGGGACCCACATGGGAGGCCACGATCAGATTCAGTGACGCCTGGCAGCTGCTCTGCACGAGAGAGCGGCATTTCTCGAAAAGCGTCTCATTGCCCACATAGATGGCTCCAAGTCTGGCGATTTTTTCGGACTGCGCTATGTGCTGGATGTTGCGCAGAGCTGCGTTGAGGCCGCGGTTCTTCCGATAGGGTTCGATGCGCCCTTCCTTGATGGTAAGGATGACCTTGATATCCAGGACGTCTCCGATCTTCCCGACGCTGGGAGAGACCCGGCCTCCCTGGACCAGATATTTGAAGTCGTCCACCACAAAATAGACATCGATGAGGCCGATCCGCCTCCTGACTTCCGCCGCCGTATCCGACAGGGACATTCCCTTGGACCGCATCTCTATGGCGTCCACACAGAGAAAGCCGCTGCCCAGAGTGGCGCTCAGGGAGTCGATGATCTCTATGCTGCGCTCCGGGTACAGGGGACGCAGCTCGTCGGCTACCATGCAGATCGTGCTGTAGGAACCGCTGATAGCCGAGGAGACGGCAATGCAGAGAATGTCTTTCTCTTCCTGCAGGACTGCCTCGAAGCTCTTGCGGGCGAAATCCGGATTCACGCCGGCGGTATAGGCCCTGCGGCTGCGCAGCTGTTCAAAAAATGCCTCCCTGGACAGTACCTGCTCGTCTCCGTATATCATGTTTTCGTCGAAGTAGTAATATTGGGGCAGCAGAGATACCTCTTTTTCATAGGGAGAGGGAAGATCTACATCGCCATCGGTAAAAATCACATAATCTTTCATACAAATCATCCTTTACTTTTTGTTTTTAAGAACAAACCTTTCGGCGGAAATTGTGTCTTTTGCGTCTCAGGCCCTTTCTCTATCCTACTATGCTTAGCGGACTTTCGCAAGTGATTTTATACATATTTCACGGTATGTGAGCTCCTTTTCGTTTCGTTGGCTTAGCCCATTATATTTTGCTTACACTTGACAACACTTCTTTCCGGAGAATATAATAAACAAAAAAAGAGGTACTTGTCATGTTAATTATCGCCTGTGGAAGAATGCGCAAATAAATATTTTGCACCTGAAAACGAAAGCGGATATCCGCTCTGTTTTGTGTGCGTATTTTTATTTGCGGCAACGGAATTCGTTGCCGGTTCTGATTCTTCCCCACAGGCAGGGAATGACAGTACCTGAGGAGATTCTTTTCAGGTATTTTCATGTATGCCGGCCAGGCAGGGGAGTTCCCTGCCTTTTTTGCTGTCCGAATCTGCGCAAGCTGCTGTGAAACGGTATGGGGCTTCCGGGAGCCGGAGAAAGCGCTTTATGCCTGCCTGCGGAAAGGGCGGCTGAAAAGCATACAGCCTTTGTGCAGGCGGCGGGAAAGCATACAGCTTTTGGGCAGATCGCGGAAAAGCACCCGGCCGATTGGGGAAAGGGAAATGAAAAAACAGGAAAGGAACTCATATGAATCGAAAAAAATACGGAAAAAGATATGGAAAGAAAAATCACCCTGCGGGAATGGAGGGTCTGAAATTCCTGCACGGGCAAATGTATCAATACAGAAAGTACAGCGCCGGGCTGCCCTTTCTGGCATGTCTGTCACAGGTCACCCAATCCCTTTTGCTTCTGCTGCTGCCCAAAGTCGTGCTGGACGCACTGTCAGGCGGCGCCGGGTTTGCGCCCTTTGCGGCTGCGGTCCTCGTGGTGGGGACGGGGCTGACCGCTGCCGCTGTGCTGAACCTGGTGGTACACAATGAGATTGAGAAATGCTCCCAAACATTTCTCTTCCGCAGGCTGAATGCTCTCTGGGAGAGGAAGATGCTTCGCCTGGACTACGGAGTCTTCTGCTCCAAGCAGGGGAAGATCGGCATGGAGAAAGCCAGACAGGCCATCGCCAGCCCCAACTGGGGCGTGGTGGAGCTGCCGGGGAGAGAAGCCGCCCTGCTGGAGGCCGTGGCGGGGCTTGCGGCGTACTGCGCCATTGTGGGCACGCTCCACCCGGCTATTCTGGCATTCCTGGGGCTGTTCTTCCTGATCGAGATGGCAGCAGGCATCCGGATAGAGGAGCGGAAGCAGGGCTTCAAGGAGGAAAAGGCCAGAGCGGACAGGCGGCTTAACTATGTGGCCTATGGCACCAGGGGCATGAAAGAAGCCAAGGACATCCGCATCTTCTCCATGAGAGGCATGTTGAAAGAGATTACAGGGGAGGTGATCCGGGAGAAGACCGCGGTGGAGAGCAGGGTGCAGAGATGGCAGTTTGTCCGCGCGGGGATTACGTCTCTGCTGATATTCGCCAGGAACGGGCTGGCCTGCCTGTTCCTGACAGAGAGGTACCTGGCAGGCGGCATGACCGCCGGGGACTTCTCTCTGTACTTTGGAGCCATCGCGGGGATCGGGATGTGGCTGACAAAGCTGTCCGAGGCGATCTCCGGCTTCCGGGAGGCGGAAAATTTCGTGCGTGATTTCCATGGGTTTCTGGAGCTGCCGGAGGGAAGAACCGCGGAAGAAGCGGATTTTACGGCAGACGCAGCCGGGCGGGCCGTGTCCTTTGTATTGGAAAACGTGTCCTTTTCCTACCGGAAATGGGAGGACGGCGAGGAGCGGGAGATTCCCGTATTCCGGAATCTGAACCTTGCGATCCGGGCCGGGGAGCGCCTGGCCGTTGTAGGGCAAAACGGCGCCGGGAAGTCCACCTTGGTGAAGCTCCTCAGCGGCATGCTGGAGCCGGACCGGGGGCGGATCCTCATGGACGGCAGGGACATCTGGTCCATTTCCGGGGAGGAGCTCTGCGGACATTTTTCCGCGGTGTTCCAGCATTCCCGGATACTTCCGGTGAGCGTGGCGCAGAACGTAATGCTGAACGTGAGGGAGCGGGAGGATGAGGAGGCCATGTGGGACGCGCTGCGGGCCGCGGGTCTGGAGGAGAAGATAAAGTCCCTGCCGGCAGGGGCGCAGACCTGCCTGGTGGGACAGGTATCCCAGGAGGGCACGGAGCTGTCCGGCGGGCAGGAGCAGCGGCTGCTGCTGGCCAGGGCGCTGTACAAGGACGCCTCCGTCCTCCTGCTGGACGAACCGACGGCCGCCCTTGACCCCATAGCGGAGAGCGAGATTTATGAAAAGTACGGGGCGCTGACGAAAGGGAGGACTTCCGTCTTTGTCTCCCACAGACTGGCCTCCACCAGGTTCTGCGACAGGATTGTCTTCATGGAGGAGGGGAGGATCGCGGAGAGCGGCAGCCACCGGGAACTGATGGAACAGAACGGGAAATACGCGGACATGTTCCGGGTCCAGAGCCGGTATTACAGGCAGCAGGAGCCGCTTCCCCCGGTGGAGAGCGGCGCCGAGGACGCGCCTTTTGCCGGAGCGAAAGAGGGCGCTTTTGATCAGGCGTATGGTCAGGAGGGAGGAGAGGACAGATGAGGAAAAACGGAAGGACATTGGGGCAGGACATGGGAATCATACGGCGGGGCATCCGGGAGTTCGGAGAGCTCCTGCCGGGGCAGATGGGGCATGTGCTGGTCAGGAGCATATTGGCGGCGGGAATTCCGTTTCTGGAGACGGCCGTGCCGGCATTTCTTCTGAACGAGCTCACCGGAAACCGGGACAGGGGCAGATTGTTCCTGCTCGCTATCCTGGGGGCCGGGCTGATACTGGCGCTGTCTTTGTGGCGAAATTACGAGGACTGCCGTATTGAGACAGGGTATGGGAGGCTGTTCGCCTCCCACGAGATCGGCCTGACCAACAAGGCTTACCGGCTGCCCTATGAACTGCTGGAACAGGACAGCACGAAGCGGCTGCGGGACGAGGTGTCCGGCGCAATCAGTCTGTCCGGCGCCGGGATGGCCAGCCTGTACTGGGACATGGACGTGCTTTGGACCAACCTCTTTGCGGCGGGGACGGGGGCCCTGATCCTGGGCGGTTCCCTGGCCGGAATGCTGGCAGGGGAGCGGCCGGGCGGCGCCTTTGGCATGGCGGCAGTGACCTTGGGCCTGGGGGCGCTTATGGCGGTCAGCTCCTTTGTAGCCTGCCGGATGACGGGGAAGCGCTTTGACGTGAGCTTTGATCTGTTCCTGAAAGGGGCCCGGTATGCCAGATACGGGGACTATTATCACATGAACTATCTGCCGGACGAGGACGCGGCCATGGATGCCAGGATCTACAGCCAGGAGAAGCTGATTCTGGACCAGTGTCAGACCAAGTGCTATGAGCGCCTGGCGGAGGGAAAGGAGCGGGAGTACAATGCCGCAAGCCGGTATGACGGCGTCAAGCTGGGGTGTTCCTTTGTCTGCGGCTGCGCGGTGTATCTGCTCATGGGGCGCGGGGCCATGGAGGGGGCCATCGGCTGCGGCAGCGTCATCCTGCTTTACTGCGCGGTGACGCGGTTGATCGAGGCTGTGGCCAGGACGGCGGAGATCCTGACGGATCTGCGCAACAACAACGAGCACCTGCTGCGGTATTTCCGGTATATGGATCTGCCGGAGGAGCGGAGCCTGCCGCAGGAGCGGGAAAGCGAGGGAGCGCGGAGCCTGCCGCAGAAGCGGGAAAGCGAGGGAGCGCGGATCCTGCCGCGGATGCAGGAAACCCAAGCTGCGCCGCAGCCGGCAGAAAAACGGGACGGCGGTGAGACAGCTGCCTGCGATATCGTTTTCCGAAACGTGAGCTTCCGGTATCCCCACAGTGACATTTACGCGCTGCGGAACGTGAATTTGCGGCTGCGGGCAGGGGAGAAGACAGCCATCGTGGGAGAGAACGGCTCGGGGAAGACCACGCTGGTCAAGCTTCTGTGCAGGCTGTACCGTCCCGCGTCGGGCAGCATCCTGCTGAACGGACGTGATATCTGGGACTATCCCTACGAGGAATATACGGGATATCTGGCGGCTGTGTTCCAGGATTTCTCCCTGTTCGCTTTCTCCCTGGCGGAGAATGTGGCCGGTACGAAAGAGTACGACATAGAGCGGGTACTGGCGGCGCTGGAGAAAGCGGGACTTTCGGAGCTTGTGGCAGGATACGCAAAGGGAATCGGGCAGCCCCTGTTCCACGACTTTTGCGAGGAGGGCGTGGACGTCTCCGGCGGGGAAGCCCAGAAGCTGGCCATTGCCAGGGCGGTCTACAAGGACGCGCGGATCATGGTGCTGGACGAGCCCACCGCCGCGCTGGACCCTTACGCGGAGTATGAGATATACGAAAATTTCGGGAGGATTGTGCAGGGGAAGACCGTGTTGTTCGTCAGCCACAGGATGTCCTCCTGCCGGATGTGCGACAAGATAATAGTCATGCGGGCGGGCGAGGCGGTGCAGTGCGGCACCCACCAGGAGCTGCTGGCGGACGAAAACGGGACATACAGCCGGCTGTGGAATGCCCAGGCGAAATATTACGCGTAATTTTATGATGTACACGGTGGGGAATTTCTGGTAGACTCTTTTTTAGAAGAGATTCCCCGCATCGGCGTGGGGGCCGGATCTGGCCTCCGGGCGCAGGCTGCATGGGGAACGGACTTAAAACGGATAAGGATACGGTAAGGAGAAATGAAAACGGAAAGACGAGAGCAGGAACAGAAGACAACAATGTCTCACACGAAAGATATGACCAGGGGGAATCCCTACTCTTTGATGCTGGGCTTTGCGCTGCCCATACTTTTAAGCCAGGTATTTCAGCAGCTCTACAACACGGCGGACGCATTTATCGTGGGGAGGTATCTGGGCACGAACGCCCTGGCGGCGGTGACCTCATCGGGAACTCTGATCTTCCTCATGATCAGCTTTTTTGCCGGAATCGCCATGGGAGCCGGCGTGGTAATCTCCCGTTACTTCGGGGCGGGGGATACCGCCGAAGTCTCCCGGGCGATTCACACGGTGCTGGCGTTCGGCCTGGCGGCCGGGGTGCTTCTGACGGTAGTGGGGGTGGCGTTCACCCCTAAGTTTCTGGTGTGGATGCAGACGGACTCGGAGGTGATGCCGGAGGCCGTATCGTATTTCCGCAACTATTTCCTGGGTTCCCTGGCGCTGGTGCTGTACAATGTCTGCCGCAGCATCATGAACGCCCTGGGGGACAGCCGCAGGCCTCTGTATTATCTGATTTTTTCCTCGGTGCTGAACGTGGTGCTGGATGTGGTGTTTCTGGCGGTGCTGCGCTGGGGCGTGTGGTCCGCGGCGGTGGCTACGGTGATCTCTCAGGCGGGCAGCGTGGTGCTGTGCATGATCCATCTGATGAAAAAGGGGAACGTGTTCACCGTGGAGTGGCGCAAAATTCGCTTCCATGGGGATATGCTTGGGGAAATCGTCCGAAACGGGCTGCCCTCCGGGGTACAGAATTCCGTCATTGCCTTTGCCAACGTGATCGTGCAGTCCCAGATCAATTCCTTTGGCAAGCTGGCCATGGCGGCTTACGGCACACATGCCAAGATTGAAGGCTTTGCGTTCCTGCCCATCACCAGCTTTAACATGGCCAGTACCACCTTTATCAGCCAGAACCTGGGAGCCAGGCAGTACGACAGGGCGAAGAAAGGCGCGCGGTTCAGCATTTTGGCTGCAATGCTGCTGGCGGAGATCATAGGCGTCTGCTGCTACCTGTTTGCGCCAAAGCTGATCGGGCTCTTTGACCAGACGCCCAGGGTCATTGCGCTGGGTGTCCGCCAGGCGCGGACGGTATCGCTGTTCTTCTGCCTGCTGGCCTTTTCCCATGCCGTTGCGGCCATTTGCAGGGGAGCAGGGAAAGCCTTTGTGCCCATGTTCGTCATGCTGGCGGTGTGGTGCGTCATCCGCATTGCCTATATTTTCACCGTAATGCATCTGACCAATGAGATCGGATATATTTACTGGGCGTATCCGCTGACCTGGGGGATCAGCTCCATAATTTATCTGTTCTATTATCTGCGATGCGACTGGGTGCACGGATTTGATCATGTCAAGGAGAAGCGGCAGGCTGCCTCCTGAGAGGCGGGAAAGGGAAATGTCCATGGAGAATTTCCTCAAAATCGTTGCGCCCGGTCCCCCGCAACCGTGTTATACTGGGGTTGCTTCGAAGCGATAGGGACAGGAGGTGAGGCCTTATGAACCACTATATTCTGATATGGTCTGTGTGCACCTTTGTGGAAAGCCGCGTACAGGAGGAGATTCCCGTAGAGGATCTTGTCCGTCAGACCGGGTTTTCACTGGCACATATCCGGGATGTGTTCCGCAGATGTACCGGGAAGTCCCTGGGCCGGTATGTGCAGGAGCGCAGAATCGCCAATGCGGCCAGAGAGCTTCAGGAGACGGACGGTACAATCCTTGACATCGCCATACGATACGGATTTTCCGGACGAACCGTCTTCTCGCGCGCGTTTCGGCGTTACACCGGATATACACCCTCACGGTTTCGCGCCGAGGCTCCTGTGCTTGGACGGGTGCGGCTCTGCGCGGGGGTATACGGTGCGGCGCTTCCGCAGAGACCGGATGATGCCGACCACAGTTCACCGGCCGCCGGCCTGCCCTCACGGCTCCGTGACATATGACTTCAGACAGACAAGGCTGCGCGGGCCGTCTCTGAGACAGTGCAGCCATCTACAAAAAAGAAAGTTGAGACAAATATGGATAAACAAGACAATGCAATCTTATATGGCGTTCCCAAAGTAGCCTACGGCCAGGACGGCTGCACGCCCTTTCCCATGTGCATCCATTCCTGCGGAAAATATCTGGGGCTTTCCATGGATTACACCCGGGCCATGGCCGAGAGCGGCGCTGCTTTCCGGCTGGTCTGGGACACGGCCTGCTGGAACGGCGGCAATGTGGACGCCGTCCTTGCCTTTGACGATCCCGCAAAGATATTTGACTGCGGTATGCGGGCCATGGAGCGCAGGCTGGAGATTCTCGACCGCACGCCGGAGACGAAAAAGGAAGATTTTATGGACTTCATCCGAAAGGAGATCGACGCCGGGAACCCGGTTATCGCCCTGGGCATTATCGGCCCGCCGGAGGCCTGCGTGATCACCGGCTACCAGGAGAGCGGCAATGTGCTGACCGGCTGGAACGTGTTCCAGGAATATCCGGAATACCAGGCAAGCGTCCGGTTTGACCAAAACGGCTATTTCATCACCGGAGACTGGTGGGAGAATCCCGAGACCAGGGCCCTGATTGCCACGGGCACGGACAGCCTCCCGCCTCTTACCCCCAGGGAGGTGCTCGAAAACGCTGCGGAAGCGCTGAACGGGCGCATGTGCGGAAGCTATGCCAAGGGGATCCTGGCCTATGACGCCTGGATGAACGCTCTGCTCAGCGACAGGGAGTTCCCTGCGGACGCTGTCTTTCCCCTGTTGGTGGAGCGCATGATGTGCCACGGCGATGCCATGGACTGTCTCTCCGACGGCCGCTTCCACGCCGCAAAATATCTGCGCAGACTGGCAGAGCAGCACCCCGCCATGGCCCCTGAGCTGAACGTCGCGGCAGGGGAGATGGAGGGGATATCCGAAATCATCTGGAAAGAAATGATTCCCGTTCTGGGCGGCTGGGAGCGGGGCGAGACTCAGATGCGCAGGCTGGCAGACGCCGGGAACCGCCGTCTGTTCGCCGGGCAGATCGACAGGATGAAAGCCCATGACCAAAAAGCGTACACTCTCATCTGCGCATTGCTGGAAAAGAGCCGGTAAAAATTCAGGGCGCTTTCTGCTTCGCTGTTTCTCACCGCCTGCGGACGGCTGGACGCCCTTGCTTTGGGATGGCGACCTGCTGTTCCACGGTGTCCGCACGCAGCAGCCTTTTCACAAAAGTCCTTTGATAATTCCAAAAGCTCGCCGAAAGCCGGCCGTCTTACAAAAATGTCACCTCAGAGGAGAGAAATGTAACCCGATTCGATGGCGGTCCGCCCCGCTCTTTTGTATCATACATGCTACAGAGATTGCGGGGCGGCAGGGCCCGGGAAGAATTCGGGAGGTGTTTTGCATGAGGAGATGGATCAGTAGATGGATGAGAGCGGCAATTGTGTGCTGTATGGTGCTTTCGCTGACAGCCTGCGGTTTTGGCGGCGCAAATGCCTGGGAGTGGCTGACGGTGGCTGACAATGTGGCCGGGGTGCTGGGCGCTTCGCAGATCACGGCGGACGAGGACCTGCTTGGGGAGCGGGTCTGCCATGACGAGGCCTATGTGGGGGACTATGAAGCCCGGTGCCTGGATACCACAGGAAGAGACGTGATATTTGGCGGCGGCTCCATCGAACCCCGCAGGCTGCAGGTGTATGGGCGGATACGGACGGAGGCGGGAGAGGCCGCGGTGAGGATCCGGATGAATGATGAGGTGGTGACGCTTGAGACGGACGAGGAGGGATACTTTGAGACGGAGCTGCGCCTGAAGAGCGGGGGAAACTATATTATGGTGGACTATGAGGCGTTTTCCGGTACGGTGGAGCTGATCAGCATACGCCTGCCTTTAGACTGGGACGGGAAAGATGCTCTTGCAAAGAATATCCTCGTATATTATGATAGAAGTGTCCCGGACAGGGGATGGGCTGCCTGAGGGCAGAGATATACGAAAAGGCAGGAGGATGAAGAGATGGAATGGTTTGTGGATCCGGATGCTCCCTAAGATCGACAGAAGCTACCGCCTGGATGCGAACCCCATGGGGTTCGGAAGCCTGTGGATCAAGGCCGGAGGGGACAGGGTACAACTTGCCTTTGACGATGGACAGAGCATCCAGACCGTGCGGGCGAAAGCCGGCTGCTGGACGGTGAATCAGTGCGACATGCGGGGTGTGCAGCCTACGCTTGGAGGACATCTCCCCGGGGAGCAGAGGGAGCGGCTTGTGGCGGCGGTCTCCTGTGCGGAGGAAGAGGGGAAGATCGTGCTGTCCGTCCGTTTCCGCACCAGCCCCCACACCCAGCGCTGGGAGATTGAGGCGGGCGGCGAGGGCCTGCGCATCTCCTTTGCGGAGCCGGAGGGTCCGTCCGGGGACTGGAAAGAGGAACAGGTGCTGACCGGACGCTAGGGCATCTGCCCCTGTCTGCCCCGCCGCACGGAGGAGGGCGTCTGTCCGTACAGCGCTTTGAACTGTCGGTTGAACAGTTTTTGGTTGGTGAACCCGTTTGCGGCCATGATTTCTCCCACGGAGGCATCGGTGTCCAGGAGATCCTTGTACACATGGGAGAGGCGCACTTCGCTTAAGTAGTTCAGATAGGACATTCCCATGTTCTTCTTGATGAATCGGCAGAATGCTTCCTTTCCCAGGCCAAGCGCACCGGCCGCGTCCCCTAAGGTGACAACTTCCCTGAAATGCGCCTCCGTGTAAGTGATGACGGAGCGGATCCGCGCCATGGTTGTCATGTCCACAGGGGCGGACAGATTTGCCGTGCTCACCGAGAAATGGCGCAGGAGACGGGCCAGCAGCTGCAGGACGATTCCCTCAGCCTCCATTATGAAGATGGGCGTGTCTTTCATATAGAGAAGCACCAACGCTTCCGCAAAGCCGCACAGCTCCCGGTAATGGGGGAGCGCAGTTTCCCCCGTGCAGTCCGGGAGACAGCGGATCTGGCGCAGGGAAATGTCCGGAAGATAAGTTTCCAGCAGCTTTTTTGACAGATGGACGTTCAGGAACATGGACGCCCTGTTCCTGCAATAAGTGCTGTGGACCTGGCAGGGCTCGATCACGGCCAGAGCGCCCTCGGGAATGAGATGTTTTTCCCCGTCCACCAGGAGGCTGATCTCTCCGTTGAGAGGGTAGAGAAGTTCCAGCTCCTCATGCCAGTGCAGCGGGAAATAGCCGCCGGGGGTAGTGGCGAACCGGATGAGGATGCCCATGGGGCTTAAGGACTGGATTGTTTTATGGAAAGGATGCTGCATGGCGTATGGGCCTCCGGGGGGATATTTGTGGTGGTGCCGCTTTATAAACGGCGCAGGTCAAGGATATCGCAGGACAGAAAAAAAGTCAATATCGACTTAAAACAAATCAAGAATGCTCCTTTTGAAAAAGCTCATTTCCAGGTAAAATATACCTGTAACAAGGAACAGAGGCAACGAAAAAAAGGGAGCGAAAAAGTATGAGTATAGTTACGATCAAAAAGAGCATTGCAAAGTATCTGGAGAAACATGGCGCCGAACTCATATGCAGCCTGGCTATGCTGGGAGGCAGCACGGATTCATTCCAAACCTATCTTGAGAATTATCTTTGTGTGAGAAAGCAGGCGTGAGAGCCCGATGATACCCGGGCGGGATATGTCTTGAGAGATTCCCTGCACTGCCACAGAACTGAGAGCTGTGGCGGGCAGGGAATTTTTGTCTCTCGTTTTCTGATGCTTTTGATCATCGCATTTTCCGTTTGACAGGCGCATACAGAACCATCTGATGATAGCCCAGGTCCTCTTTGATCTCATCGTCCGCATAGATCATATGGCCCATCAGTTTCCGGCTGTCGTCCATGGCGAAGTTGGTATTCTCCAGCCATTTCTCCATCTTGCGCCTGACATGGTCATGGCTTTCCCCGTCGCCGTCTATGCTGACGGCGGCAGCGTATAATCCGCCGGGGCACTGGACGATCTCATAGGGAGCGGTATTGGCCGCGGTGACCTGGTCTCTCACTGCATTCCCGGGTTCTCCTGTCATTGTTTTTCTATAGTATTAGGCGTTTGCGAAACGCCAGCCCCCCGCATAAATACGGGATATTTTTTGTTACAAAATAAAACAACTCCTCACTGGTATATGGTATAATTGAGCTGT
>JAAWOU010000091.1 GCA_022799755.1 Lachnospiraceae bacterium | reverse complement strand
CCGCTTAGTGCTGCTTTGTTCCCAACCTGACACGATTCACGGATTCCCATTGCGCAAGACCGAATTTCATCACTGTACCGGACCTTGAAGAGATACGGCTTTTTTAGTATAGCCGAACCGGGGAGGGTTGTCAAGGATAAAAGGAGTTTCTGTTGACAATTCTTTTTCCATAAAGTAATCTAGTATTGAGAGAAAGCAAAGAAAGCTTACTATCATAAAAAACAGAGGAAAAAAAGAGAGGAGACAGATATGCTTTTTGAAGACATGGACAGAATCGTGTTTGCGGGAGACTCCGTGACGGACATGGGCAGCGCCCAGCCGGTGGGCGAGGGGCTGTTTGACAACTTGGGCATGGGATATGTGCGGATTATCGACAATATGCTGGCGGCATATTATCCGGAGCGGCGGATCCGGGTGACCAATTCCGGCATCTCGGGCAATACCAGCAGAGATCTGCTGGAAAGGTTCCGGCGGGATGTGGTGGATTTGAAGCCGGACTGGGTCTCTATCTGCATCGGTATCAACGATGTGTGGAGGCAGTTCGACACCCCGGCCATACCGGACGGGCAGGTGCTGCCAGAGGAATATGAGCGGAATGTGGAACAGATGATTCAGGCCGTAAAGAAAGACGTGAAAGGCATTTTCCTGCTTTCCCCCTACTATATGGAGCCCAATCGGGAGGATGAGATGCGCAAGAGGATGGACGAATACGTGGCCATCTGTGCAGAGCTTGCTAAGAAACACGGCTGCGTCTTCGTGGATTTCCAGAAAGTCTATGAGGACTACTGCAAAATCCGTCATTCCACATTCATTGCCTGGGACAGGGTTCATCCCAACCGGGTGGGCGCCACGCTGATGGCAAGGGCGTTTCTGGAGAAATGCGGATTCGACTATAGCCACTGAGACGGAAAGCGCTGCGCGGGGGGCCGGGCATTTGGATGAAAGCTCCGGGCATGGAGCAGCGGAGACAGGCCATGATATACTGTGTCTTTCGTCTGTGAGGAGGCATGGCTATGGGAACTGTTCTCAGGCAAAGGGCATAGCAGTGTTCTTGGGCTATGGGGAGGCGCCGCGGAGAGGACGGGCGGCAGAAGATAGCAAACGAATAGGAAGAACGAATAGAAAGACAATATTAAGAAGCCAATATCTGGAAGACAAAAAGCAAAGAGAGAGGGGTTAAAATTCATGAACAAAAGTGCATTTCATCAGTTATCTTACGGGGTATATGTAGTCAGCACATGGGATAAGGGCAGGGCCACAGGCTGCACGGCCAATAGTGCCATGCAGATTACTTCAGAGCCCGCCACCATTGCCGTGAGCATCAACCACGACAACTACACAAACCAGTGCATCCAGGACACCGGGAAATTCGCCATTTCCATTCTGGGGGAGAATTCCAAGCCCGGCATTATCGGTACTTTTGGATTCAAGAGCGGGAAAGACTGCAATAAATTCGACGAGGTGGACTATGCGGTCAAGGGCTTCCTGCCGGTGGTGACGGACGCCTGCGCATACATTGTCTGCGAGGTCATTGACAAGATGGAGACGTCCACACATACCGTATTCCTGGGCAAGGTGCTGGACGCGGATATCCTGAAGAAAGATACGCCTATGACTTATTCGTATTATCATAATGTCATCAAGGGGAAGAGCCCCAAGAACGCGCCTACTTATATAGCGGAGTAGGCGAAAGAACGGCGGGCAGATGACCTGGCAGCAGGGTGGGAATCGGCGGGGACAGACCATGGGATAATCGGTGGGGCTGCAGAGGACTATCCGGCTGTAACGCCATAGATTAAGCACTGTAGCGGGTCTGGAGACAGCGGGCAGGTGACTTGGCAGCAGCACCGGAACCCATGGGCAGACTGCGCATGACAGGAGCAAGGCAATAGGACAAGGAGGCATTCCGGGGAAGCGGATATACAATAAGAGGGGCGTTTTGCTATAGAATACAGGGGATTGCAGGACGCGATGAGGGGCGGTACATGAAGATAAAAGTAAAAGAGATGGCGATTGAGGAGGTGCTGGCGCGTCCCGTGGGACTTCACCAGAGCCCCGTTAGGCCTATGCGGATTTTCAGGCTGCTTTTAAAGCTGCTGTCTATACCGGACTTGCGGGCTACGCATTTTTCCCATAGGGAAACCGGCATGGAGAGGCTGGGAAAGGGGGAGCCCTGCCTGATTCTCATGAATCATTCCAGCTTCATTGACTTGAAGATTGCGGCCGCCCTCCTCTATCCAAGACCTTTCAATGTGGTATGTACCTCGGACGGATTCGTGGGAAAGAACCGGCTCATGCGTGCCATCGGCTGTATTCCCACAAAGAAATTTGTCACGGACATGGTGCTGGTCCGGGACATGCTCTATGCCCTGAAGCAGCTGAAAAGCTCCGTGCTGATGTTCCCGGAGGCCAGCTACAGCTTCGACGGCACAGCCACGCCCCTGCCGGACAGTCTGGGGAAATGCCTGAAGATCCTGGGGGTTCCGGTGGTGATGATCCGCACCTACGGTGCCTTTGCCAGGGATCCTCTGTACAACAATCTAAAACTGCGCAAGGTGGACGTGTCCGCGGACATGGAATACCTCCTGTCCCCTGAGGAAATCCGGCAGAAATCCGCCGGGGAACTGAACGGGCTTTTACAGGAGAAATTCTCCTTTGACAACTTCCGCTGGCAGCAGGAGAACAGGGTACGCATCGGGGAGGCTTTCCGGGCTGACTGTCTCAATCGGGTCCTGTATAAATGTCCCCGCTGCCACATGGAGGGGGAGATGCGCGGGGAGGGCAGTGTCATCCGATGCGGAAGCTGCGGAAAGGCTTATGAGCTGACGGAATACGGCTTCCTGGAGGCGCTGGAGGGGGAGACGGAGTTTCCTCATATTCCCGACTGGTACCGCTGGGAGCGGGAGAGCGTGCGAGAGGAGCTGGAGAGCGGCGCCTATCTGCTGGACGTGCCCGTGGACATCTGCATGATGGTGGATACCAGGAGTATCTACCGGGTCGGAAAGGGTCGGCTGCGCCACACCGCGGAGGGCTTTCATCTGACCGGCTGCGACGGAAAGCTGGACTATTTCCAGAAGCCCGGCGCCTCCTACAGCCTGTATTCGGACTACTACTGGTACGAGATAGGGGATGTGATCTGCATCGGCAACGGAGATGTGCTGTATTACTGCTTCCCCGCAGAGGGCCGCGATGTGGTGGCGAAGACCAGGCTGGCTGCGGAGGAGCTGTACAAAATGGGGAAGAGAGAAGCCGGCAGCCATGCCGATCGGAGATTTTAGGATCGCTCTGATTTGGGGAGAGGATGCCGGGGGCACTTAGTATATGGGTGTATCACGCCGTTCACAGTAACAGGACGAAAAATGAAGATTGGGTCTTGACAGAGCGGCCGGTATGGGATAGAGTAGAGAAGTACCGCATGTATATTGTTTAGAAAAAAAGAAAGGGAGGACTTTATGCGTAGCATTGTGATGGAGGATACTGCAAAATAAATATTGCAGGGGTAGACGTCTGTAGGAATCTGCAGGTCTGCTTTGTGTACCGGTATTCTGCCGGCTGCCGTACAATGTGCTTCGCAGAGGGACTTTCCCGATATTCAATAGATCGGGCGCTGTTTTGTACTCCGTCAGGAGTGCCTGGTGCCGGAAAGAGAATGATTCGCTTGAGAGCATAACTGTATAGCTATGCTCTTTTTTTGATTGCCCGGATCAGGCAGGGGGCACAGGGAAGAGAGAGGCTTGTTTTGACAGCGAGAGAGCTTGGCGTGCGTCATTGTACGCACAGCGAGGTGAGACAGCGGGAGGCCGTAAGGCAAAAAAGCAAGGCGAAAGGGACGGATGAAAGCAGGAATGACCGCAGGATATGGACACAGTGACCGGAAAAGGAAAAAAGAGAAAAAAATTCGCCAAAGCGGCAAGAGGAGTTATGATGAGAAAGACAGAGGAAATACTGGAATTTGACCGGATAAAGGAAAAATGGGCGCAGCTTGCACTGACCGGGGCGGCAAGGGAGAGAATCGAGAGGGAGGAACCCTGTCTGTCCGAGACGGAACTTGGACTGCGCCAGCGGGAGACTACAGAGGCCAGGATTATGCTGGAAAAGGAGGGAACGCCACCCCTGGTGTCCATGGAGGGGATCGAGACGCTGCTTACCGTGGCACAGAGAGGAGACTGTCTGACGGCAGCCCAGCTGGAGCAGATAGAGATTGCGTTGACGGCGGTCAGGCGGTTGAAAGATTATCTGGCCAGGGGCAAATCCCTGGAAATGTCCCTGCCCTATTATGAGGAGAATCTGGACGGACTGTCGGATATCCGGGATGCGATCCATGTCCAGATCAGGAGCGGGAGAGTGGATGACTATGCCTCTAAGCTGCTGCGGAGCATCCGCACAGACATTGAACGGACAAAGGAACGGATGAAAGAGAAAGCGGATGCAGTCATGAAGAGCCACAAGGAATGCATGTCGGACAGCTACAGCACATTTCGCAACGGACATCTGTGCGTGCCGGTGAAGAAAGAGTACAAATTTCGGATATCCGGAAGCGTCATCGACAAATCCTCCACAGGAGCACACTGTTCATGGAGCCTGCGGCTGTGGCCAAGCACTGCGAGGAGCTTTCGCTTTTGCTCATTGACCAGGAGAATGAGGAGCGGCGGATTCTGTACACATTGACTGCCATGGTGGCGGAGAGCGGGGAGAGCATGGCGCAGAACCTGCGGACCATGGAGAAGCTGGACTTTATCTTTTCAAAGGGGAAGCTGAGCATGGAGCTTCGGGCCGTGGAGCCGCGGATCAATACCGGGCGGCATATTGCGCTGCGGGAGGCCAGGCATCCGCTGATGGACCTTGAGACCTGTGTCCCCCAGAATTTCAGCATCGGAGATGATTACAGGGGAATAGTTATAACGGGGCCCAATACCGGAGGGAAGACCGTGGCTATCAAGACCGTGGCGCTGAACTGCATGATGGCTCAGTGCGGACTGCACGTCACCTGCAGGGAGGCGGACATCTGCATGAACAGCAGTTATCTGTGCGATATCGGAGACGGACAGAATCTGTCGGAGAACCTGTCCACCTTTTCCGCCCATATCAAAAACGTGCTGGACATCTTAAAGCAGGTAGGGCCGGAGAGCCTGGTGGTCATGGATGAACTGGGTTCGGGCACGGATCCTGCGGAGGGAATGGGTATCGCCGTGGCAATCATGGAGGAGCTGAAAGAAAGCGGCTGTCTGTTCCTGGTGACTACCCATTACCCGGAGGTCAAGGAGTATGCCGCGGCCACGGAGGGGCTCATCAACGCCAGGATGACATTTGACAGGGAAAGCCTGCAGCCCACTTACCAGATGGTCATCGGGGAGGCCGGGGAGAGCTGCGCGTTCTACATCGCGGCCAGGCTGGGCATGCCGGAGCATATGCTTCGGACAGCGGCCAGGACGGCCTATGGGACGGGAAGTGCCGGGTCGCGAGGTGCGGGAAGTGAGTCCGGAGCGTCCGGGTCGCGCGGTGTGGGAAGTGAGTCCGGAGCGTCCGGGTCGCGCGGTGCGGGAAGTGAGCCCGGAATGCCCGGAAAGGATGCGATGCCCGGCAGGGAGGATTCGGAGGCCGGCGGAACGGTTGGCGGACATACTGCGGAACCGGCAAAAGAGGAGTGGGAGCGCCATCTGCCGGAACAGATGGTCCGTTCCGACCGGCGGCCGGGGCCGGTCTCCCGCCCCAAAATACAGAAAAAGAAAGAGCCCTCCCAAAGGAAAGACTTGTCGGCAAAATTTCATATAGGGGACAGCGTCATGATACATCCGGACAAGAAAATCGGCATCGTCTGCGAACCTGTGAATGAAAAGGGTGTGCTGCGGGTCCAGCTGCCCGACAGGAAGATATGGATCAACCACAAGCGCGTAAAGCTCCATGTGGCGGCGGACGAACTGTATCCGGAGGGGTATGATTTCTCCATTGTCTTCGATTCTGTCGCAAACCGCAAGCTGCGGCATCAGATGGACCGCAAATTCGTGGAGGAGAGTATCGTACTGACACAGGATTGACACAGACGCTCTGGAAGGACTTTGCGGGAAGCGGTACTAAGAATCCCGGACATTTTCCGCAAGCTGACGGCGTCTCTCCTTTTCCGCCCTGTTCCGCTCCCGCAGTTGTGCAAAGAAAGCTTTCAGCATATCGCTGCAGGCCTGCTCCAGCACGCCCCTGGTGACCGCAGCCTGGTGGTTGAACTGAGGCATCTCCAGAATATTCAGCACAGACCCTCCGCATCCCGCTTTGGGGTTCATGCAGCCCATGACCACCTCCGGGATGCGGGCCTGGATGATGGCTCCGGCGCACATCTGGCAGGGCTCTAAGGTGATGTAGATGGTGCATTCCTCCAGCCGCCAGTCTCCGATATATTTGCTGGCTTTCCGGATGGCAGTGATTTCCGCGTGGGAGAGCGTGTTTTTGTCCGTGTTGCGCCGGTTGTACCCCCGGCCGATGATCTTTCCCTCATGGACGATGACGCAGCCGATGGGCACCTCTCCCAGGGTCAGTGCTTTTGCGGCCTGCTTCAGGGCCTCTTTCATATATTTTTCATGAATGTTTTTAATGGTTGCCATACATCCTCCCGCTCCCGAGACCGACTCATGCCGTCCGCGGGGAACTTTATATGACTATTTTAGCGGTTGGGACATTTTTTGGCAATGCCTTTTTTCGTGGGCTTATTGGTCCAGTTCATCATTGTATGATTGACAATTTTTTCCGGTCTGGTAGAATGTGACTTAAGCCATGAATTATTTTTGGGGAGTTGTATTTCAGTAAGGGAAATTATAAGAAAAAGGAGAAAAGGACAATGATTAAAGGATTCAAAATGAAGCTGTATCCCGGCCGGGAGGCAGAGTACGTGAAGCGGCATAATGAGCTTTGGCCCGAGATGCAGGATATGATTCATGAACACGGCGGAAAGAACTACACCATTTTTCTGGATAGGGAAACCATGACGCTCTTTGGCTGCATAGAGATCGAGGACGAGGAACTTTGGGCCAAAGGGGCGGATACGGCCGTCAACCGCAAATGGTGGGACTTCATGGCGGATATCATGGAGACCAATCCGGACAACAGCCCGGTGAGCATTGATCTGCAGACAGTGTTTCATCTGGATTGAGACAGTCCCGCAGCGCCGCTTTTATTGAAAACCGGGAATGGGTATTTAAAAGGCGCCCATTCCCGGTTTGTTCTTGTTTCAAGTCTGTAAAAGAATTTCAGATATCCAGCTGCGGGGGGACATCCAGTTCCTCCGGGGCATATTTCCCGTTCTTTTTCCGCTGGCGGACGCATTCCGTCAACAGATACTCTATCTGTCCGTTGACCGAGCGGAAGTCGTCCTCCGCCCAGGCGGCGATGGCGTCATAGAGCTTCGGGGACAGCCTCAGGGGAATCTGCTTCTTGGTGTCGGCCATCAGTACAGGCTCCCTGAGTTCACGATGGGCTGGGCGTCATGGTTCCCGCACAGTACCACCAGCAGATTGGAGACCATCGCCGCTTTGCGCTCCTCATCCAGCTGTACCACACCTTTTTCATTCAAGCGCTCCAAAGCCATCTCCACCATGCCCACAGCGCCGTCCACGATCATCTTTCGGGCGTCTATGACGGCGGATGCCTGCTGGCGCTGCAGCATCACTGCCGCAATCTCCGGGGCATAGGCCAGGTAGGTGATCCGGGCTTCCATTACCTCTATGCCGGCCAGGGTTACCCGGGACTGGATCTCATCCCGAATCCTGGCTGCCACCACATCGCTGGAGCCCCGCAGGCTCCCCTCGTCCGCGTGGCCGTCCCCGGTGGTGTCTACATTGGGGGCTACGTCGTAAGGGTAGATACGTACCACCTGGCGCAGGGCGCTGTCGCACTGGAGGGACAGAAATTCCTTGTAATTATCTACATTGAAGACAGCCTTTGCCGTATCCACGATCCGCCAGGTAACCGCGATGCCGATTTCGATGGGATTGCCCAGGCAGTCATTGATCTTCTGGCGGCTGTTGTTCAGGGTCATAAGCTTCAGAGACAATTTCCTGTTGCCATAGTCTGCCGGGATCGATATGCCCTGGGCCCCGTTGGCGATGGAGAGCAGTCCGCTGCCCGGCTCCGACACATCCCCGCTCTGGCTCAGCTTCGTCTTGGACGCAGGATTCACACCCACACAGAACGGATTGACGAAATAGAAGCCGTTCTCTTTCAGAGTGCCGACATAACGGCCGAACAGGGTCAGAACCAGAGCTTCCTGGGGTTTGAGCACCTTGAGACCCGCTAAAAAAATCCATCCCAGGGCAAGAACGGCGATGCCCGCTGTCATTCCTGTAACGCTGAGAGCCGATGCTCCGTTTCTGTCGATGTCAATACCGCTGACGACGACTGCGGCAATGGCGGCCGCATAAGCCAAAATGACTGCAGACAGTACAGCCATGCCGTTCTTTCTGCCTTTATAAATTTTCTCTTCCATAAAAACTCCTCGCTTTCTTCGCTTGTTAAAAATTGATATTAAAATGATATCACAATGATCTTCTTTTTGCAAGCGGTTTGCAGGAGTTTTTTCAAAAGGCTGTGCTTTGGACAATCCCAAGCGGTCGATTCGATTGCTTTGACTGCAGGCACCAGCATGAGATTTTCTGCGCAGTCCGGACAATAGAATTTAATTGGATATGTGTACCGTGTTGCCGTGATGCGCACGGGCATCCGTAGGAAAAATGTCGGATAGTCTGACAGATGCCCGTGCACCGGGTAGGGAGAAATGATTTCTCTATCCGATTTTTACGTCATTGGGGCTTTCCTTTCCGGCCATATAATCCATGGCATTCTGCAGTGTAGTGGAGGCAATGGCGCCCAACGCTTCCCTGGTGAAGAAGCCCTGGTGGGAGGTGATCATCACATTGGGGAAAGACAGAAGCCTTGCCGTGGTGGAGTGCTCCAGGATCTCGTCGGAGCGGTCCTCGAACACATTGTTGGTCTCCTCCTCGTACACGTCCAGACCCACACCTGCGAACTTGTGCATACGGATACCCTCGATGAGGTCGTCGGTCTTTACCAGGGCGCCCCGGGAGGTGTTTACCAGGATGACGCCGTCTTTCATCTGCTTAATGGTGTCGATATTGATCATATGGTAGGTAGAGTCCATCAGCGGACAGTGGAGAGAAATGACATCACTGTCAGAAAGCAGTTGTTCCAGGGATACATATTCCACGAAATCTGTCAGGGAGTCGTTCCGATACACGTCATAGGCGATGACTTTCATGCCAAAGCCCCGGCAGATCCGGCACATGGCGGCTCCGATCTTGCCGGTGCCGATGATGCCGGCAGTCTTCTCATAGAAATTGAAGCCCATGAGGCCGCTGAGGCTGAAATCATTCTCCCGGACTTTGTTGTAAGCCTTGTAGAGACGGCGGTTGCTGGCCAATGCCAGGGCCATGGCATGCTCCGCCACGGCTTCCGGGGAGTAGCCGGGGACACGCATGACGCGGATGCCGTATTTTGCGGCGGTTTCCAGATCTACATTGTTGAAGCCGGCGCAGCGCATCAGCAGCAGCCGGATGCCTTTATCATGGAGAATTTCCATGGTGCGGGTTCCGATATCGGAACTGACGAAAGCGCAGACCGCATCAAAGCCCTCAGCCAGGGCAGCGGTCCTGGGGTCTAAGTCGGACTTGGTGTACTCGATGGTAATGTGGGGAAAGTTTTCCGCTTTCAGGGTATCCTGAAAGGAATCCTTGTCATAATTTTTTGTGTCGTAAAACAGAATTTTCATAAAAACCTCTCTTTCCGGATGTCTGAGAATCTTTGCTTCTTGACCTGTCATATCACATTATATCATATTTTGCCCGCAAGATACATCTTTATAACAAAGAACAGAGATGAAAATGCGCGGCCGTTCAAGGGTAGCCTTATAAAAATAAAAAGACAGGTTATTAATACTGTACAAAGCAGAAAGAGTGTGATATACTGTTTGTAGTCAAAATACGAACTTGTAGTACATGCTCATACAAACCGTAAACACAAAAGAAAGGAAAGAATGCTAATGAGAAGAAAACGAAACCTGAACCGTTTCATGGCAGCTCTCTTGTCTTTGACGCTGCTGGTGACTGACAGTGTCTTTCTGCAGGCCGCAGAATCCGGCCAGGCAAAGGCATACTCTGTGGGAACGACTGTAAATTCAGCCAAGGACGAGTATCCATCTGACGGGAATCAAAACTCCTCGTTCACAGAGAGCAGTAGCTACGGCAGCCGAAGTGCAGATGACGCCGGAAGCACGTCCGGTGACGGGAGCGAAGCCGACAATGGGACACTGGTTCAGCCCGGTGCCGAAGACGGTGCCGGCGCTCCGTTGCCGTCCGAACCCGGAGACAGTACCGAGGACTCGTCGCCGTCCGAGCCCGGAGACAGTACCGAGGACTCGTCGCCGTCCGAGCCCGGAGACAGTACCGAGGACTCGTCGCCGTCCGAGTCAGGAGACAGTACCGAGGACTCGTCGCCGTCCGAGCCCGGAGACAGCACCGAGGACTCGTCGCCGTCCGAGCCCGGAGACGGCACCGAGGACTCGTCGCCGTCCGAGCCCGGAGACGGCACCGAGGACTCGTCGCCGTCCGAGCCCGGAGACAGCACCGAGGACTCGTCGCTGTCCGCGCCCGGAGACGGCACCGAGGACTCGTCGCCGTCCGAGCCCGGAGACGGCACCGAGGACTCGTCGCCGTCCGAGCCTGGAGACAGCACCGGGGACTTGTCGCCGTCCGAACCCGGAGACAGCACCGGGGACTTGTCGCCGTCCGAACCCGGAGACAGTACCGACGCTCCGTCGCCGTCCGAGCCCGGAGACAGCACCGAGGACTCGTCGCCGTCCGAGCCCGGAGACGGCACCGGGGACTCGTTGCCGTCCGAGCCCGGGGCCGACACCCCAGACACCGACACAGAGCCTACAGACAGCACAAAGGATCCGGAAGACGGCGAAGATGCCGACCCGGAGGACGAAACCGCCCCGGAAGAGGAAACTCTCCCGGCCAGGGAGCCCCAGCGCTTCCACGAAGAGGCCGTCCCCGAGAACTACGGCACACTGACAGCCTATGACACCTACAGCCGCACCTACCACGTTGAGGGGAACCAGTACGTGACCGTCATCGGCAACGACGGGGCCACCTACATAGACGAAGAGGGGAACCTGCGCCCGGTGGACAACCGGCTCACGGAGAACTCTTCGTCCACATTCAGCACCCTGGGCGGCGCCATGTCCTCCTATGTCAACGGCGCCAACGACTACATGGTTATATTCCCGGAGAGCCTGTCCGCGAAAGGCAGCAAAGCAGAGGACGGAGCCGCCACGGAGAGCGGGATCACCATCCTCCAGGGGGATCACATGCTCACCCTCTACCCTGCGGAGGGGAAGTTCTCCTCCGGCATTGCAAGAGACAACGCCATCCGCTACAGCAACGTGTTCCCGGGAATCGACTACCAGTACACCGTCCTGGGTGACAGCGTTAAGGAAGACATCATTCTGCTGGAGAGGACGGAAAAGGACAGCTTTTCCTACCTGGTGGACGCATACGGCCTGGAGGCGGCCCTCTTAAACAACACCCTGTACCTCCACGAGCCGGGCACGGATCCGGAGGCAGACGCAGTCTTCGTGCTGGAGGCCCCGGAGATGGAGGACGCCGCCGGGGAGATCAGCTTCGGCGTCAGGATGGAACTGACACAGGGCAGTGACGGGTACCTTGTGACCGTGCGGCCGGACCGGACATGGCTGGAGGCCCCGGAGCGGGTCTACCCCGTGCGCATCGACCCCACGGCCATCCAGGTCACCGGCAGCGCCATCCGTATCGCCTGCGCGGAAGAGGGGAGCCCCAATACCGTCATAGGCGATAATCAGTATCCTTATGTGGGATATGACGACGGCATCACCTCCGGGAACCTGGCGGGCTTCGGCAGCAGACACCAAAATTGCCGTTCCTACTTCGCCATAAACTATGACTTCTCCAAGCTGGCGGCGGAAGCCGAGATCGTCTCCGCATCGTTCCAGCTCTACCAGAAGACGTTCTGGAGCAAGGGGGCCTCGGAGTTCGGCCTCTACGGCGTGGAGGACGAATGGCAGGTGGGAAGCCTGACCTGGAACAGTCAGCTGGCCTACAGCCATTATTTCCTGGACGCCCAGAACGCCTCCGCGGCCAGAGGGCAGGCGATTTCCTTTGACGTAACCGAAGAGGTCAGCGCCTGGATCAACGGCACCGCCCCGAACCACGGATTTGTCATGAAAGCCCAGGTGGAGGCGCCCAACGCCGAGACCGCTGCCGCAGGGGTCAAGATGCAGTGTGAGGTGTTCTACAACAACTCCTCCGCCCGCTACGCTCCCAAACTCATCCTCTCCTGGACAGGGGATCCCACCGACTTAAGTGCCCTGACCCTGGACGACACTACCATAGAGGTCTACCCCGTGGTGGAGCGAAACGGCGACAAGTCCACGAATACCCTGGGCGTGGTGGCCCACGGCCTGGCGAAGCCCGGCAGCACGGTCCACTACCAACTGATCAACGGAGCCACCGGGGCCGTGGAGGCAGAGGAATCCCTGGTTTACCCGGATTCCGAAAAGTATGCGGGAAGCTTCCCCACTGCCCTGGAGTATAAGAGGAGGCTATCCAACTGGCAGAGCGAAGTGTTCACAGGCCTGGCACCCGGACAGGTGTACTATGTCCAGGCCTACGCGGAAGATGCCCAGGGCACGGGGACTGCCGTCACCAGCGACCCGTTCCTGCTCCACAGGGAAAGCGCTTTTGACCTGATCCCCCGCATCGCCCTGCACTACGGCGTGGAGACAGACACCATCATGGCGGACATGCGGATGCAGGACGCTCTGACCAAGGAGGGCAACCTGATCTTCATTCGCTGCCCCCAGAACACCGGCGCTTATTCTTCCGGCGAACTTCCGGAGTACTACAAAGCTATGGTGGACGGCCTGCTCCTGGGCCGGGCCCAGCACTGTGAATTCGGCTACGAGCCCATCAACTTAAACACTGGCAACTTCTACATGGAGCAGACCGATGCCCGGAATGCCGACATAGGCGGGACATTTGCTGTCACAAGATCCTACAATTCTAAAGGAGCAGGCTACAGCGGCGCTTTCGGCTATGGCTGGAGCACGGCCTTTGACGAGCGGCTGGGCGAGCTGGCGGACGGATGCCTCCTGTGGCTTAGGGGCACCGGGAACATCGTCACGTTCGCAAAGACCGAGACCGGCTACAGCGCCCCGGCAGGGCAGGACTATGCACTGGAGCAGACCGAGGGCGGCTACGTCATAAGGGATCTGGCCACCCTGGAAACCGCTTTCTTCAATACCTACGGCCTCCTGACAGCCAGGGAGGACATATACGGCAACAGGACCACCTACGCCTATGACATGGACCTGCGCCTGTGCGCCGTGATCACCCCGTCCGGGAAGACCTACGGCATCACCCTGGACGGCCAGAACCGCATTGCGGCAGTCACACTGCCGGACGGCGGCAGCGTAGCCTACACTTACGATGAAAAGGGCGATCTGGTTATCGTCACGGATCTCGCAGGGGACAGCGTGCGCTACGAGTACGATGACGTCCACCACATGACCGCCTGGTACGACGAAAACGGCCATCAGGTAGTAAAGAACACCTACGACAGCCAGGGCCGCGTCACCGAGCAGCAGGATGCGGAGGGCGCCACCGTTACCCTTTCCTACCAAAGCGCCGGGGAGGGCTGCGCAGGCACTACCTATGCCACGGACGCCAGGGGGAACATGACCGTCCACCATTATGACGCCCAGGGCCGCACCACATCCATAGAATACCCGGACGGCACCAGAGAGGCCCGCACTTACGATGAATCGGGGCACCTCTCCTCCGCCACCGACAGGCAGGGCGTTACCACCGCCTACGCCTACGACGGCCAGGGCCGCCTGATCACGGAGACGAGACAGGACGGCACGTCCCGCCAGTATACATACACGGCGGCAGGCCTCCCGGAGACCGTCACGGACTACGACGGGGCAGTCACCCGCTATGCCTATGACGAAAAGAACCGTCCCGTGTCCGTCACGGATCCGGAGGGAGGCGTGATCTCCTATGCTTTCGATGGGCAAAACCGCCTTACGGCACAGACAGACCCCAACGGGAACACCACGTCCTATGCCTATGAGGGCAGTAGCGCCGTCCCCGCGTCCATGACTGATGCCGCGGGGAACACATGGACGTTTACCTACGATGCCATGAACCGCCAGCTCTCCACCACGGACCCGGAGAGCCACACCACACGCACCGCCTATAACCAAAAGGGATGGATCACGGAGGAGGCGGACGCTGCCGGAAACGTCACGGCCTATACCTTTGACAAAGCCGGGGCAGTCACCGCCATCACCGACAGGGCGGCGACACCCTCGACTACTACTGGGGCTTCGCATGGGACCGCTCGGCTATCAACAATCATGTCAACTGGCTCGACTATATGGAGCATTTTCCCGTCAG
>JAAWOU010000090.1 GCA_022799755.1 Lachnospiraceae bacterium | reverse complement strand
AGCAAAACGTTAAACATCCCATCCGTGGAAAACAGTCCCACCATCAGCCCGTAAATCATTACCCAACTGATGAAATTCGGAATGGTGGTCACGGTCTGGACAATGCGGCGATATTTCGTAGAGCGCAATTCATTCAGGAAGATGGCAAAGGCCACCGGCAGCCAGGAAATCGCCAGATTGATCGTATTTGGTATTACCGTATTGCGCAGGGCCCGGGGCAGACGACTGATGGATGAGAACATCGCCTGAAAATTCCTCAGTCCCACAAACTCGCTGTCAAAAGGCGATTTCCCAAGCTTATAATCCACAAATGCATAAGCCCAGCCTGCGATGGGGACATAATGGAAGATAAAAACGTAAATGATCCACGGCAGGATCATCCAGAACAGGATCCATTCCTTTTTCTGACCTTTCTTGTTCATAGTCACCTTATTGGCCATCTTCACACCGCCTTTCTTTGTTATGCAATCATTTTAGCATTTTTTGTCTTTCTATATAATACATATATTTTACTAATTTAGCTATAATATTGTTTATTTATTCCAACAGTCCGGAAATAACTAACTAATTTTTAGGCGAAACTTATAAAATGTATATTGCTTTGGAAAAATGCATTTGCTATAATTCAAGGAAGAGATAGAAGAATGGCGGTGAATTATATGTATTCTGCTTTGATCGTGGAAGACGAACTGTTTGCCCTTCACAGCATGCGCGACATGCTGGACTGGAACGGAGCCGGCATTGACAGGGTATATGAGGCAGCCAACGGCAAAGAAGCCTATGAAGTGTATCTGCGCCAGCGTCCAGACATCATTCTGACCGACCTGAGCATGCCTGTCATGGACGGGCTTGCGCTGATCCGGAACATCCGGGAGAAAGAGGCAGACGCGAAGACGCGCATTATCATCATGACTTGCATAGATGACTTTACTCAGGCCCAGCAGGCACTGAATATGGGAGTGTCCCATTATTTTCTAAAAGCCACTGCCAGCTGCCGGGACATCCAGAAAATCCTCCAAGACACCACCATGGATCTGGACAGGGAACGGCTGGGACAGGACACCAATTCCGCCGAAAGAGCGATGCAGATTCTAAAGTATGGGAAAGCCCTCCCGACGGAAGATGCCGCGGCTGCACTGCTCGCAGCCGGCATCTCTCCGAAAGAGGACTATGCCGTGCTGCTTCTGTCCCTGCCCCGAAAGGATTCCCTGCTGCCTGACCGTGAGATTCTGCAGCGGGCAGTCAAGGCATACTCCGGCGCGGACGCAAAAATCCTACGCATCTCATCCGCATGCTGTGCCTTTTTGTTGCATCAGGAAAACGCGGAGCGTCTGTCCGGCACCCTGCCCCTCCTGTGCACGGAGCTGTCCGCGCCCGGGAGCGGGCAGATGCGGGCCTGCATGAGCGGGCGGACCCAAGGCTCCGATCGTCTCGCCGAGGCAGTGAGACAGGCGGAGAAAGGGCTGGAGTTATGCTATTTCACCGGTGTATATTCCTCCCTTTATGCCGGCCAGGAGGATTTTCCTGTCCCGGAGGATATCTCTATCCGGCTGCTGGCCCTCCCTAATGTCTTTCTCCATGTACCGCGCAAGTTCGCGGACAGTTACGAGAGCAGAATCCGGCAGATCACCTCCCGGAGCTATCCGGATTCCGGCTCCTTTCAGGAGGCTTTGTCGGCAGTGGCCGTATGGCTGTCCATGCAGACGGACAGCGCCAGAGATTCCCTGGAGGAAAGCTGTGTCTCCTGTACCCGAAAGATCTCGGAGAGCGAGACGCTTAGGGAATGCATCGCCTGTTTTGAGCAGTACGCAACAGACATCCTCAACCTGTCTTCTTTCTCCAAACAGATGCCGGACTGCGTGAAAGAAGCGCTTCATTACATTCATTCTAATCTGGATCATGCGCTGTCCCTCAATGAAATCGCGGAGCATATCCACCTGAATCCGGCCTACTTAAGTACGTTGTTCCGCAAGGTGATGGATCAGAGTCCTATCAGCTATATCAATTCCGTGCGCATTGAACGCGCAAAGCTGCTGCTTCGCAGCACGGAACAATCCATCAGCGAGATCGCCGCCTCGCTGGGCTTTACCCAGGATATCTATTTTTACCGTCTATTCAAACAGCTCACCAAGGTGACGCCAAGCGAATACCGGTCATCGGCCCGGTGGCAGGAGGAGAGGACAGGGCAGTGGATGCCTGAGGCAAGATACAATGAGACGCTTTCCGGGGACAGGCATCTGAAGCCTGCCAAAAAAGGCCAGGCAGACGACCGCAGCGAATCGGTGGGGGAGGAGGAAAACACATGAAATGCCATACGCGCCAGTCATACCGTGAGCGGAAAGTTTCCCTGGCACGACAGATTTCCCTGGGCACAGCGGCAATTCTGGTAGTGGCGATGTTGCTGGGGCTTCAATTTATCTGGCGGTATACCATGTCTGTCCTCTCTGAGCGAGACAAGGATGCCGCCTTTAAGGAACTGCGAAACGCCCAGGAACAGATTGCTCTTGTCTATGACAGTGTTTGCTCCAACATAAACCTCCTGCTGTACGACCGGGACGCCATCGCCATTGCCAGCGAAAGCAATGTCCGTGTGACTCGTGAATATCTCTCTCATGTGAGGAACATCCATACCCTGCTGACAGGCATGGAACAGGACAACCAGTATATTGACTCCTTATTTCTCTATGTCAATGACAATGCTTTCATCAGCACCGTAGTCACCAACTCCGTCCCTTTCGATGCCAGAACGATTCCAATCCTGCAGTCGGAGTTTTATCAGGAAATCTGCGACTCTGTCTATCAGATCCGCATCACCACGGGACATGAAATCAACGAATTCCATGGGTATCACGATCCTTCGGCAAAGAGTCTCCCTCTGATCACGATAGGCTGCGCTTCCGGCAGCACCTATCAAAACTTGCAGAAACGAGTGGTCATGATCAATCTCAACGCGAAAATGCTCAATTCCCTTCTCCTCTCCTGCTTCGGGGAGGACAGCTGCGTATATCTGCTGGACGAAAACCTGTCTATTCTCCAAGCGACGCACACCGTAGACGGGGCAGGGCTGGATCTGACGCCGCTGGCAAATGGGAGCAATACAACGGGACAGTTCCCCGCATCCCTCCATGGCAGCACCGGCCAGGCAGTCTATATGCGCAACGAAAACAACGGCTTTACCATTGTGAAATACATCTCGGACAACGAGAACCGCCAGGATGCCACCGCTCTGGAAATCATCTTCTTTCTGGTGTTCATCCTGTGCGGCGCCATAGCCCTGGTCTTTATGCGGTACTGGATCTACCGCTGCCTGAAGCCCCTGGATGCCCTCTGCCAGAAGATGAGTGAACTGGAATCCGGCAGACTGGGCGTACAGATTGATTTAGCCCTGCGAAATGAACTGGGCAATGTCATCCAGCATTTCAACCTGATGTCCCAGGCCCTGGCAAAGATGGACGAGGAAAACCGGGAAGCGGAGAAAGCTCTCCATGTCCAGGAAATCCTGGCGCTGCGGGCACAGATCAACCCGCACTTTATCTTCAATGTGTTGAACACGTTCAAGTGGATGGCTCTCTCCTATAAAGCGGACGACCTGGAGGAATGTATTGCGGCGCTGGCGGAAATCCTGCTCCCTGTCTTTCGGGAGAATTTCGGCCCCATCCCGCTCCGGCAGGAAATCCATTATCTGAAAAAATATCTGCTGATCCTGGGCCACCAGTTCGGCAGCCAGGTCTGCCTGGACATTTCGCTGGACCCGAAATTGGAAAGCGTCCCTATCCCGCCGCTGACCCTGCAACCCATTGTGGAAAACTGCGTCCGGCACGGCTATGTTCCTGACGGACCGGCGCTGGCAATCCGCGTCACGGCGCTGGCGGAGGACGATTCGCTCACAATCAGCATTACGGACAACGGCTGCGGCATGGATGGTGAGACGCTCCGGCAGGTTCAGCTTTCCCTGGAACTGGGAGAGAATACCGGAAGCGACGGCCGGCACATCGGTCTGGCCAATGTCCACCGGAGGCTCACGCTGAATTACGGTCCCCAGTATGGTCTGCGGATTCAAAGTGCGCCCGGGGCAGGAACCACGGTGAATATCCGTCTGCCGATTCCGGATCAGTTTACCGGTGAGCAGCAAAGCCGCGAACCGTAACAAAACCGCCAATTGGAGTTTGTCCGCCGCTTGACACCCAAATAGAAATGCATTATGATAATTTACATATGGCATAAAATGGCAAACGCCTGTAAACGAAACCAAGAAAGTGAGGAAACGTAAGGGAATGAATGAAGTATCTAAGAAGAGATTGACAAGGGCGGCCAAAACGGGAAGAAGGGTCGCCCTTGCAGCCGCCGCGGGAGCGATAGCGCTGAGCAGCATCAGCTATACTCAGGCGGCAGGCGTAGGGATAGAGACTATTTTCGACGAGCATTATTATGCGGATAAGTACCCGGATCTGAAAGAGGCATTTGGCTATGACAGGGAGGCTCTGCTGAAGCATTTTATGACCTATGGGCTGTCCGAAGGCCGGGAAATGAACGAGCTGATAGACATTGTCAAGTACAGGGAGAAATATCAGGATCTCCAGGATGCTTTCGGGGATGACTGGGACGCTTACGTCTCCCATTATCTTTCCTACGGGGCCTTTGAGCGCAGAGACAACGGCACGGACTTTGACCCTGTGGATTATCTCAACAGATACGGCGATCTGCAGGCTGTCTTCGGCAATGATCTGCTGGCGGTTTACAAACATTACGAGGAATATGGAAAGCAGGAAGACAGGGAGGGCAGAAGCGAGGCAGTGGTGAGATCCGAAGAAGCGGCGAAATACAGTTCCTCAGCGCCTGCCCAGAAGCCCGCGGTGCCGGAAACGAGAAATTTTGAAATTCAGAGTGTCCAGGTTCTCGGCAGCGGCCGCATCAGAGTCACCTTGAATCAGAAGACAGAGCAGCCCCTTGCACTGAATGCGTTCAGCATCATATGTAACAGCGGCGGTTCCGACATGACGATCCTGTCTGTGTCCACTAAAGATAACATGGTTTATGATCTGGCCACTACCTATTACAAGGATCAGGAATACGATTTACAGATTACCCTTGCCGACGGCACGCCAATCTCAAAGGTCTTTGTATACCGGACAGATTGCGCCCAGATCGCAGGCATTAACGCTGTCCGCACCGGTGCCGGTGAGGCAAAGATTACTTACAATTCGGACGAACCCGGTTTCTTTTATTATCTATTAAAGGAAAACGGGCTGACACGGGTGGCCTCCACATCGGAGTCCGCTGAAGTCACGGAGGCAGAGATCCTGCAAGACGGCGTTAAGACGGAGATGAAACAGCATGAGAACGCTTTCAACATCACCGGTCTCACCGGAGGCATGTCATATACCATGTATTATGTGGCTGTCAATACGGAGGGCAAATCCACATTGGTAAACAGTCTCTCCATCGACAGAGAAGTCTACGTGGAGAATGCCACCTCCATCAAAGGGGCAAAAGCCTTTGCCGAGAAGCAGGATAACGGCGAATTCCTGTACGGTTTTGAGATAGAGCTGGAGACCGCCACATCAGAGAGCCTGGCCCTGGATCAGTTTGACATAAGCTGCCCGCTGAGCAAGACAACGCTGGGAGGAGTCAAGACTTCGGACAACAGGATCTACCGTGTGTATATGCAAAGAGGCAGCATCCCTCAAGGCAATAACACATATACCATTCTGATCAACCTAAAGGATGGTACGCAGTTAAAAGGTTCCTGCTACCTGGACCTGCAGGCGCCCAGAGTCAACGCAAGGCAGATCGAATGGATAGACGCAGACACCATCAAGGTTACTGTCAATTCCGACGAAGCAGGCACGCTTTACTATGCGATTCAGGACGAGGTAGAGGGCGAGGGTACGATCACCGCCAAGGATCCTGCGCAGATTTATGCCAATGGGGCGACGATCTCAATGGGATACGGTTTGAGCTATGTAACGGTGAAAGACGCAAAAGCAGGGCAGTGGTTCTGCTATGCATCGGAGGATGCGAAAGGCAACAGGGAGGATTTCTACAGCTATAAGCAGATTCCCGAATATACCCCCCCGGCTCCCGATGATACGTTCCAGCCACAGATTACAAGCGTAACGGTAGAAAAGGCTTCCGGCGGTGCAACTCTCAAAGTGGTATGCAACCAGACCATGAATGGGGCTTATGACAATGGCCAGACCCAGATCAGCGGGGTTGATAAAAAGCTGGGGTTTAATGTGACATATAGATCTGAGGGAGACCTGTCAGATAATGTACTGATTATGACCGTGATGGATCCGTCCATTTCCATACCTGCAGGCGATCATACCCTGACCATTGTACTATATGACGGAACAAGATTAACATTTGACTTTACGGTGTAAGCACAGCCGCGTGATGCGGCTGCCAACCACTTATTCCGCGGTGAAGTGACGGTTCAGCCCTTTATCCTTGTCAGGGCTTTCGGGCCTGCCCGAGACGTGGGATTCGGTTATGGTTTGCGGCTTCGCCGCGCGTAGCAACATGAATTGAATTTATTCTCTTCAAAGGCATAGATACTCCTATGTCAGAATGGTTTCCGGACCATTCTGACAGGCGGATCGTATTTATGCCTTTCATTGTGTTATAACACAATTTCCCCGCTCGTGACCTTTTGTCTCGTGAACAATAGCCCCTTTTGTTTTTTGGTATCATGGCCATGCCCAAATCTCATTTTGACAGTCCTTTTCCGATATGTTATAGTAATTGTAGGAATTTTCTAATAATCCTGAGTTTTTGTGCGAATATAATTCATTTTTCATCACAAGGAGGTATCCATTATGGGTTTTCTGACTGGTAAGACGGCAATCATCACAGGCGCAGGCCGGGCGGTATTAAGCGACGGGCGCTGCGGCTCCATCGGCTACGGCATCGCCACCGCATATGCGAAAGAGGGTGCGAACCTGGTCATCACCGGCCGCAATGTGAAGAAGCTGGAGGACGCGAAAGAGGAGCTGGAGCGTCTCTACGGCATTCAAGTGCTCATCGTGCAGGCGGACGTAAACGCAGGTGCAGACAATGAGGCGGTAGTAGGAGAAGTGGTGAAGCAGACCATGGAGAAGTTCGGCAGAATCGACGTGTTGATCAACAATGCACAGGCTTCCGCTTCCGGCGTACCGCTTTCGGAACACACCACGGATCAGTTCAACCTGGCGCTTTACTCCGGGCTGTACGCGGCGTTCTATTATATGAAAGCCTGCTATCCCCACTTGGCACAGACAAAGGGCAGCGTCATCAATTTCGCCTCCGGCGCGGGACTTTTCGGCAATTACGGTCAGTGCGCTTACGCTGCCGCAAAGGAGGGCATCCGCGGCCTGACCCGGGTGGCCGCCACGGAATGGGCAAAGGACGGGATCAATGTGAACATCATCTGCCCTCTGGCCTGGACGGCGCAGCTTGAGAACTTTGAGAAAGCTTATCCGGAGGCTTTCAAGGCAAATGTGAAGATGCCTCCCGCAGGACATTACGGCGATTCCGAGCTGGAGATCGGCCGGGTCTGCGTGCAGCTGGCCTCCCCGGACTTCAAGTACCTCACCGGCGAGACCCTTACCTTAGAGGGCGGCATGGGGCTTCGGCCGTAAGAACCTTTTGGCGGAGGGACATTTATGAAAGAGGGAATCACTGCATGTGTTCTTTTTCTGGTATCCGCCGGATTGTTTCTTTTCAGTTTCCGCTCCTTTCGGGAAAAGGGATTTTTGTTCAACAATGCATACATCTATGCCTCCAAGGAAGAACGGGAAACCATGGACAAGAAACCGTACTACCGTCAATCCGCCATTGTGCTCTTGTTGCTGGGCGTCATGTTTGCCCTGAATGTAGTGCAGGTTCTGCTGGGCATTGACTGGTTGTTTTGGCTGTTTCTCCTAACCGCAGCGGTTACGATTGTCTATGCAGTCGTCTCAACCGTGCGGATTCAAAAGGGATAGACCGCAACCCTTTGAACCTTTGCGGCAGCATCTTTTCGTCCGATACGCCGGAAGAGATGCTGCCGCGGGGTTTTGAGAGCCTTGATTCTTTTAATCTTTTTTTATACGCCAATACTCCATGCCGCTTCTGCCTAAAAGCCGTCCGTCTACCATGTCACGGCGGATGGTACAGAAATCATCGTAAAAATCGGCAATTATAATGTTTACTTCCCGCTCGGAATACATCCTGTCATAGTCAAAGGCTTCGGCAATCACTTCCAGGACAATGCGTTCCTTTTTGAGCTGGGTGGGAATCGATTTTAATTTCCCATATTCAAAAAAGGCGTTTATCACTTTCTGCCGATACTCTGCGTCCCGCTGCGCCTGTTTCTGCGCCTCGTCGGATTCCTGCTGCACGATTTCCAATATGCTGGTCTGAAATATCTCTCTGTTCAGGGAATACATCATATAATACTGATTCTTGTATGCGGTCACGGCGCCGGCGTCTGACAGCTTTTTGAGATGGAACGAAATCGTAGGCGCAGTCAGGCCCAGCCGCTCTGCCAGCCTCTCAACATACATATCCTCCACAGACAGGGATTTCAAGATCTGCAGCCGTGACTTGTCTGCCAGGCACTTGAACAGTTTGATTGCTTCTGTTTCCGTCATGTGGTCTCCTCCCATAACTGCATGTACCTATCCTTTATTTCCCGGATGGTGTCGAGCTTAATGCTCTCAATGTGCATCTTTTCGAGATCTCCGTGCTGTTTGGCCTTGTCATAGGAAGCGCTCCAGCTGGCGGGGATTTCCTCGGCTTTCTGCAGGAAAAAACGCTTCCCGGCAAAATCGTCCCCTCCGCAGACTCTCTCTGCCACAGAGCGAATCGTTTTGAAAATCTCATAGACATTTGCCCGGACTTTTTCAAAATTTCCCTCGTCCTTTCGGTCCTCCGCAGCAAGCTGCTCACTCCGTTCTTTACAGGCCCCGATCCGTTCCTCAAGATATGCGTCAAATTTTTGCAGCTGTTCATTCATATCGTTACTCTCCTCTTATCAGTATTGTGCCATGGCCTACGAAATCCATGTGATCCGAGGCCGTATTTGCGCCGCCGAACATGTGATTGGCGCCCACTGCAATGTGAAAGGTGTCGCACATTTTCTCATCCAGGACAGTGTAGCCGCACAGATCCGTCACATTGGGGTTCATGCCAAGCCCAAGCTCGCACACAACTCTGTTTTCCTGTGGCTGCTTCTCAAAAAAGGCCGTGACTTCTGGCCGATTGCTGCCGCTTATCCGCCCCTCCTCAATGTGCAGCAAAACCTCCTCGTACTTTGCGCCCTCAAGGTAGATTGTTTCAAAGTAAACCGTTCCCTGTGTTTTGTCCTCCACCGGGGCAATGTAAATCTCACCGCAGGGAAGATCGCCGTCCCCGGCGTCGATATGCCACATCCGATGGGTCAGCTCAAGAGAAAGCTCACAGTCCTCCCCTGTGCGAAGCAGCACTTTATCCACTCCCTGAAAGCGGTCCTTTGCCTGTCTGCAGGATTCACCGACAGCATCGTAGTCAATATCGTAGGCTCTCTCCATGCGCCGAATGTAATCCTGGGCGTCGAGACCGGATTCCTCTGCGTTGGCCGCAGTGGGGATTCTGATCTGCGTAAAGCGTTTACAGTCCATGAGCTTTGAGAAGAGCTGCGCCATATATCTGCGGTAAAGCTCAAACTTGTCATGGTCAATTTCATATCCCAGAATGACCGGGCGATAAGCGAAGACATCCAGCACCGCGTCAAATTTTGTGAACAAGTCAAAGTATCGCTGGCCGTAACAGCTTTCCATTGCCGCCAGGAAGATGTCCCGATTTGCGGAGCGGGACTGCTGCAGCAATACGGGTGTGGCTCCCGTCTCCGCCACGGCAGCCATGAAATTGTTTGCGATCTCCTTGTCGGCGTCCTCTCCCCAGAAATGGACCAGGATCATTTCCCCGGAAGACACGCCCGTAGCTTTTACGATTTTAGATATTGTTTTTCTGTCCATATATCTTCAAACCTCCAATCCGGATTTGATTATATCATAGTGCTATCAGAATTTCAATATCTAATTTTATATTTATAAAATCATATTTCTTCAATTTCTTTTTATGGGTATTTCCTCAGTTGCCGTCCGGAAAAAGTATGCCTGTCTGCAATGCTTTTGAAGCAACAACAGCTTTCAGCCGCTTTTCGGACATAAAATTAAGGGGCAGGCAATCTGCCTTACCCCTATTTCTCCTGCTGTCTCTCTCTGCAGTCCCTGCAGTACCCATACAGCTCCAGCTTATGGCCTGTCACCGCGAAGTCCTCCATCCTTTCCTCCAGACGGATATGGCTGAAAGGGCAGTTTTGCAGAGGAATCCGACTATGGCAGTTCAGGCAGACCGCGTAGTGGATATGGCCGCCCCGGTTGAGATTGTATACCAGGTTGCCGTCTTCCATCCGGGCATTTTTCTCCACCAGGCCCTTTTCCTCAAAAGCCGCCAGAATACGGTAAACCGTGGAGACGGCAGACTCGGCTCCGCTGTCCTCATAGTCCGGCATCCGCCGGTATATCTGGATGGCGCTGAGGGGCTGTGCTGCCGCCCAGAGCACTTTGTATACGCTCTTTCTCTGCTTCGTCCACTTTAGTCCCTGGGGATAGGATATCTCCTTTCCGCAGTCTGCATAGGGCATTGCCTCAGCGGACATCTTCCGTTTCCTGTTCATGGCCGTCTCCTCCCTTACCCCGCCGCAGCATGCCGGCGCCCTGTACGGCTTAGGGCCGTTTCACATTTCTTTACACACTTCCCATCCACTCTATGGCAATCCCTGCCGCCACGCCGATGGCGTACAGAAGCCCCAGTATCTTCAGGTTCTCCCGCCTGTCCTGGTTCACCCGAAACAGCACCAGCAGTCCCACCCCGGAACCTGCCAGAAGCCCTGCCATGGCGGCTCCCAGCCCCATGGAGCCCGCCAGGTACAGCTGGGTGATCACCACAGACCCGGCACAGTTGGGTATCAGCCCCACCAGCCCGGCCAGCGCAGGACCCGCAAAAGGTCTGTTCAGGATCAGGTTCCCCAAGGCGTCCTCCCCTGTAAAGTGCAGGACCAGGTTCAGCCCCAGGTTCACTAGGAGGATGAAAAAGGCAATCTTCGCCGTGTGGGACAGGGCGGAGCGCAGGATGCCTTTCTCGCAGTGGCAGCACTCCTGTCGGCAGATATCGTGGATCCCGCCGGGATTTCGGTCTCTCTCCCCTTTCCGGCGCAGCAGATCGATCACAAGCCCTGCCGCCATGCCGATGACGGCCTTGCCTGCCAAGATCTTCAGAATCATGGATACAGGCGCCTGCTCGGAAATGAGAATGGGCAGCATCTCGTCGGAGGTGGACAGGTAGATTGCCATCAGGGTGCCCAGGGTAATGACACGCCCGGCATACAGATTAGAGGCGGCGGCGGAGAAGCCGCACTGGGGCACAGCCCCCAAAAGCCCGCCGATGACGGGCGCGGCAAGGCTCTTTATAGAGCGCCGGTGTCCGGTATGCCCGGTGTCCTCTGCCCCCGGCCGCCTAATCAGTTTCCTGGCATGTTCCCCTGTCCGGTGCTCCAGGTACTCCATCGCAAGGTAGGTCAGGAATAAAAAGGGCACAAGCTTTATACTGTCTATGAGGGCGTCTTCTATTATATGCAGCATTCCATTCATCAACCTTTCCGCAAATGTTCCTCCGGCTCCCCATGTACGGAGCCGAAACCATATAGTTCCAGATGCAAATGCGACTCATTTGCATCTGGAACTATATCACAATTTTGCTTTCCCTGTCAATGGCTGCCGGAGATTTTTTCTGTTGAGCCGAAAAAAGTCACTCTTTCCGGCACCATTTTTAGCGGAACAGGAATGTACGGACAGCAGGAATATTGGCGGAATTTAAGAGGGGCTGTCCCATGACAGCCCCTTTTTAAGGATTTTATGCACAATCTCGTCTATTTGAACTCTACATGTCCGTCCTCGATATGGTACACAGCGCCCATGGCTTTCAGCCCCGGAATATGGATATTCTCCTGGATCTTCTTCACGCTGTTCTCCACGTTCAGGCAGCTGGCCTTGTAGTCGTCCTTTTCATCGCCGATGGCAGCCATGATCTCATCCGTGATGGACTTGATAAAGCCCCCTGCGCCCCCGCCTATGGCCGCTCCTACCGCGCCGCAGTGGGTATGGCCCAGGACTACCACCAGATTGCAGCCCAGGTGATCGGCTGCATACTCCACACTGCCTAACTGATTGTCGTCCATGACATTTCCGGCCACGCGGATGGTGAACAGCTCGCCGATGCCCGCCGCGAATATGCTCTCGGGAATCACCCGAGAGTCCGAGCAGGTGACCACGATGGCGTAGGGATGCTGGCCGTTCTCGCAGGTGTCCTTGCGGATGGCGGGAGAAATGTCCCCTGTGCCTGTGGTTGAGGTCATATATTCCTCATTCCCTTTCTGCAGCTTGAGCAGAGCTTCCTCTGCGGAAATATTAGCTTGATGTGACATAATACCGTCCTCCTTTTTTCTTAAAAGTATAGCATTGCTCCGGATGGTTGTCAAAGTATTTCAGGGGGCTGCCACCCTCAGCGGAAGCTCTTCACCCATGCGATCAGAGAGTCATGGTATACATTCTGCGACACGTCCCTGCGCATCTGGTCCGTGACGGGGCCGTTCTTTTCCATAATGGCCAGAACTGCTTCCTGTAGTCCCGCAATTTTTCCCTCTTCAAACACCTTTTTTAAGGCTTCTTCGGCCGCGGATCTTCCGTCCGCTGATAGCAGTGTAGGCTTTTCCTCCGGGGCTTCCCCTTTGATGTCTGCGGTGTCTGTGACGTCTGCACCGCCTGCGGTACCTGCACTATCTGCGGCGTCTGCACCGCCTGCGCTACTTGCACTATACGCGGCGTCTACACTGCTTGCGCTACCTGCACTATACGCGGCGTCTACACTGCTTGCAGTACCTGCACTATCCGCGGCATCTGCACTGTCTACGGTACTTTCACTGTCTGCAGTACCTGCACTGTCTGGCGTAATTGCCACAGTCTTATCTTCACAGGCAGCTTTTCGCTCTGCCGTCTCCTCAGCCGGCGTCTCTTGCAGTGCTTCCCCCTCTGCCTTGCCGGTCTCCTCTGTCCATTCTCCGTTTGACGGCACCCAGATCTCTCCGGAATTTGCCTTTACGTTCACGGCGATATGCCCCCCGGCCACGCTTACCCTCTGGCCGGTCAGCGTGCCGATGTACTCTGCCGCGTTTCCGGCGGGCAGCGTCATCACATAATCGCTGTCGTCATTATTGACCGTCACAAGGACGGACTCCCCATTGTAATTCCTGGAGAATGCGTACTGGCGGTTGGTCAGCAGCAGTTCCCGGTAATCTCCATAGGAGAGAGCCTTTGTCTTCTGGCGCACTTTGCCCAGCGCCGCAATCTGCCTTGTGCATGCATTTTTCTCCAAGGCGTCTGCGTAGTCGTCCAGAGAAAGAGCCGGGCGCAGAGAATCGTCAGAATATCGGTCCTTTCTGCCCTCAATTCCGAATTCCGATCCATAATAAATTGAGGGGATGCCCGGCAGCGTATACAACAGCACATGCACGGGCGCGAAATGGGCCTTGTTGTTCAGCTTCGTATAGATCCGTTCCACATCGTGATTGTCCACGAAATTGTATAGCTTCAGGCCCTCGGGACTGTTCCCGCCCATGCCATAGAGCCGTTTCACCGTATGGGCGATCTCGAAGTAATTGTGGTCGTTGTGCCCGGAGTACAGGGCCTTGTGCAGGTGGTAATTGGTAACGGAGTGCAGCGTGCCCTCGTTGACCCAGCGAGTGTAGTCACCGTGGATGACCTCCCCCATAAGCCAGAACTCCGGTTTCACCTCGTCCGCCACATGGCGAAGCGCCCTCATGTAATCGAAATCCAGCACATCCGCCGCATCCAGCCTTATGCCGTCGATGTCGAATTCTTTCACCCAGAACCGCACCACATCACAGATATAGTCCCTCACCGCAGGATTGTACTGGTTCAGCTTGGCCAGCAGATCGTAGCCGCCCCAGTTCTCATAGGAGAAGCCGTCATTGTACTGGTTGTTTCCCCAGAAGTTCACGTTGCGGTACCAGTCCTTGTAGGGAGAATTCTCCCGCTTCTCCCGGATGTCCCGGAAAGCGAAGAAGTCCCGCCCCGTATGGTTGAATACGCCGTCCAAGATGACCCGGATCCCCTGCCTGTGACACTCCGCCACATAATTCGTCAGATCTTCGTTGGTACCCAGGCGGCTGTCCAGCTTTTTGTAGTCCGTGGTCTCGTACCCATGGCCCACCGACTCGAACAAAGGCCCGATGTAGATGGCATTGCAGCCGATCTCCTTTATGTGGGCTATCCAGGGAATCAAAGTGTTCAGTCGGTGCACCGGCTCCCCGTAAGAATTCTCCTTGGGCGCTCCGGTAAGCCCCAAGGGATAAATATGGTAAAAGATTGCCTCATCGTACCATGCCATATCGCATTTCCTCCTGTCTGGCTGCCGTTTACGGCAGTTTGTGCCGTCTTGTGGCAACTTGTGCTGCTTTGGCAGTTTCCAATTTCCTTTTCCAGTATAAATGGAATGCGGGAAATAGTCAACCACTCCTGGCTTTTTCAACAGGGTTGTTTCACGAAACATCACTAACCGTGCCGATCTTGAAAATCGGGGATTGTCTGCTTCAGTCATGTGATGCATTTCTCTTATTCCCCCTATTT
>JAAWOU010000007.1 GCA_022799755.1 Lachnospiraceae bacterium | reverse complement strand
CCCTCAAAAGTAGTAAATTGGTAGTAAATTCAGCTTGAAATCCTGCTTGTATGCCCGTAAATCAAGGCTTTTTTGAGATAATCAACCATTTTAACATAAAATGTATAAAATATTAGAAAGTATGAAAGAATAACGCAATAGAATCATAGAGAAGATTCTTTTGTGTTGAATTCTACAATTGAAAAATTCAGAATATCATGGTATCATAGAAATGTGACAGATGGCAGATACATTTTTATGAGGATAATGATATGAGAATAGAGCGAGTAGATGACAAGACAGTAAAATGTTTTCTGTCCAATGAGGAATTGGAAGAATATGAGATTGATTATAAAGACTTCGTCCTGCGCAGCGAAAAGGCCAGGGAAGTGGTGCAGGAGATTATAGAGCAGGCCGAGGAGGAGGTTGGCTATAAGCCGCCGAAGTTCGCTTTCGACCTGCAGATTATGATGCTGCCTGACCAGGGATTGATTCTGACCTTTTCGGACAGGGATCCTGAGATGAAGGAGAGCGACCAGTTCATAGAATGTCTGAGGGAGATAAAGAAAATTCTACAGAGGACCAGGGAGAAGATGAACGGCAACGCCATTGCGGCGGAAGCGGCGGCACAGAAAAGCCAGGCACCGGCCGGCGGTGCGGAGGGGAAGCCTGCCGGAGAGCAGGAGGCGGTGCGCCCTGGATTCGCCGTGTTCGTCTTCTCGGACATCGGCAGGATTATGGAGTATGTGGCCTTGCTGCCCTCGAATCTGCAGGTGGAGAGCCGCCTGTACCAGATGGACGGCCTGTATTTCCTCTATCTGCTCAAGGGGCGGGCCTCCTATGAGCGCTACAGCAGGGCCTGCGTGCAGGCGCTGGAATTCGCGGGGCTGTATGCCGCGGAGGAATCCCAGGCGGCGCAGCTGGAGGAGCATGGAGAGTGCCTGATCGCGGAGAAGGCGGTCAGGAAGCTGCGGGGCTGAGAATCCGTGCGGGGCGGCGGACCGGAAAGGCCGGGGAACTGTCCCCGGAAAGGCTGCCGGCGCAGGGAACATTTGGAACGGGGATTATAAGCCAGTGTGCATGGAGTCATGTTCATTGGCTTTTTTAGACTGAGGGGAAGAGGAAAAAGCGCGGAAACCGTGGCAGCGCAGAACGGAGGTATGGATGGGGGGCAGAACGGTCAGGGAGAGGCTGCAGGGAAGGGAGCTGAAGGTGTTCAGCTTCTGTTCCATGGCATTGTTGTTGGCGGCGGGGGCGGCAGGCATGGTCCGGGAGAGGGCGAGCCTGGCGGATGCCGTGAAAGGGCTCTGGGTCATCGTGATCTCCCGGGACGCCCTGATTACGGACTATTTCGGGCTGGCGGGATATGCCTCCGCTTTCCTGAACGCCGTGCTGGTGATGGGCATGGGGCTGTGGCTGCTGTGCCGGGAAAAAGTCAAGTTCACCGGGCTGACCATGGCGGCAGTGTTCATCAATGTGGGATATGCCCTCTGGGGAAAGAACCCGGTGAACATCCTGCCGATCCTGGTCGGCACCTCCGCCTATGCGCTGGTGCACGGCTCCAGGCTCAGCCGCTATATCTATACGGGGTTTTTCGGGACCAGTCTGGCGCCTCTGGTGACGGAGCTGGTCTTCGAGCTGCCTTATGGCAGGAAGATGAATCTTCTGGTGGCCATAGCGGTGGGGATATTGATTGGGTTCATCCTCCCGGCCCTCTCGGTACATACAGCCTCCATGCACATGGGATACAATCTGTTCAACGTGGGGTTCTCCGCGGGCATCCTGGCGTTCGTGGTGGTCTGTGTGCTGAAGTCCTTCGGCATAGAGAGCGAATCCGTGCTGATCTGGCGGGAGGGCAGGCCGCTGTGGATTGTGGTGGGTCTGTTCGGCTATTTCGCGCTGACTTTTCTGTATGGGCTGTATCTGTGCGGGGGCAGGGCTGAGGGCCTTTTGAAAGTATGGAAGCACCCGGGGCGGGCCGTGGCGGATTTCGTTCTGATGGAGGGGCCGGGGAACACGCTGATGAACATGGCGCTGGTGGGCGCTCTGTGCGCCGCTTATATCTGCCTGATCGGCGGGGATTTCTCCGGGCCGGTGGTGGGCGCAATCCTGACGGCATTTGGATTCTCGGCTTTCGGGGCCCATGTGCGCAATTACGCGCCGGTGCTGGCGGGGGTGTATCTGTCCACGCTCCTGAACCGGTTCGAGCCCACCACTCCCGGGGTGCAGCTGGCGGCGGCCTTTGCGGTGGGCCTCGCGCCCATTGCCGGGCGGTTCGGCGTGATAGCGGGTATCGTGGCCGGGATGCTCCATACGGCCATCGTCATGTGCACGTCCCAGATGTACGGGGGGCTGAACCTGTACAACAACGGATTCAGCGCAGGGTGGGTGGCCATCATCATGGTGCCTGCCATAGAGAGCTTCCTGATGGAATACGGGCGAAGGAAAAGGAGAGACACGGATGCTTGAAGAACAAAGGAAACTGGTGAGGATCATAGCGGAGCTGACGATGTATTTTCTGGGGATTGGAGCCGAGCATATCAGCTCCAGCATCGAAAGGGCGGGGACGAAAGGGAAGATCGTCTTCCACGCCGATTACCGCCCCGGCTGCGAGGAAAAGCTGAGGGAGCTGGATAAGCTGCGGGAGCAGCGGAATGACGGCATCGAGGACATCTATTGGGAACTGGCCGGAGCCGGGAACCACGGGCAGACCAGCGAGCTGATGCTGGTGGGCATGATGGTGGACAAGGCGGAGGTGACCGTGGCGGACGGGACCGTGGACCTGACTTTATATAAAGAGCTGCGGGGGTAGCGGGTCACCACATCCGTCTGTACTCTCCCGGGGAGACGCCTTCCACCTTCTTGAAGACACGGCTGAAGTACCCGGGTTCGGGGATGCCAACCTCCCGGCCGATCGTCTCCGCGGTGAGGCCGGAGAATCGCAGCAGCTGTTTGGCGTGGGTGATGCGGATCTGGTTCAGGTAGCCCAGCACGGTGGTGCCGAACTGTTCCTTGAAGCTGCGGGCCAGGTAGAATTTGTTCAGGTAGAACTGGCCTGCCACCATATCCAGGGTGATCTGCTCCCGATAGTGCTCCTCCAGGTATGCTTTCACCTGCTGGAGGGACTGCTTTTTGGACCGGGCGGGGGAGGTCCTTTCCGGATGCCAGCTTTTTTCCATGATGGCGGTCAGGAGGCAGGTGATTTTTTCGTTGATGCGCATGTCGCGGATGTAGTCCTCGGAGCCCGCTATGGCCAGCAGTTCGGTGAGCAGCCCCAGGAAAGGGTCGCCGCGCTCCGCCCTGAAGACGGGGCGGCCGCCGCGCTCCACATATTTTTCATAGATTCCGCTCATACTGGAACCGTAGAAATGGATCCATCTCAAAGACCACAAGTTGTCTTCAGATGAGCTCTGGGCGTAGGACTTCCGGCAGTCGATGAAGGCGCAGTCCCCGGCGGAGAGGCTGTGGCGCAGGCCGTCATAGTCCAGGGTTCCGGCACCTTCAGTGACCAGGAAGAACAGGAAGGAGCGCAGGCCCGAGCGGCTGCTGGTATGGGGCTGCAGAGCCTGAAGCTCCCCCGCCTCCTGCAGGTGCAGCAGGTTGGCCTTGGCGAAGGAGGAGGGGGTGTATATGACGCGGTTGGATTTCACTGAAGTGCCTTGAAAGAGGGATTCCATGGGGTGCCTCCTGTGTTGTCTTATTTCTGGCTCCGGACAGGGATAGTATAGCACAAAAGTCAAGATTGTACAAGGTTGCCGCAATATCCTGAATTGTAAATGGTTTCCAGATTTCCTACAATACTGTATAAGAACCCTGAGAAGAGGAAGCATGCCGTTTGGCCTGGATGCGCAAGCGGGCTGTTCATGCCGTTCCGGCGGGCCTGCGTGAGGGATTGTCAATGCCGTTCCGGCGGGTCTGCGTGAGGGATTGCCAATGCCGTTCTGCCAGGCCTACAGGCGAAGAGGCCGCCGGTGGGCAGAAGGCAGGTCAGGCTGCAGGCATTGCAGGGGCATGCCCGGAAGACCTCGGGGCACAGAAGGGGCGACGGTTCGGACAAGGCATGGGACTGTCGCTGGAATACAGCAAAGAAGGAGCGAAAAGAATGAACAAAGTAGCGTTGATTACCGGAATTACAGGACAGGACGGCTCTTATCTGGCGGAGCTTCTGCTCGAGAAGGGCTATGAGGTACATGGCATCATCCGCCGGGCTTCGCTGCCTAACACGGCCCGCATCGAGCATCTGATGGGAGCGGAGAACCTTACCCTGCACGAGGGGGATCTGTCGGACTCCTCTTCCCTGATTCGCATCATCAATATTGTCCGACCGGACGAAATCTACAACCTGGCGGCCCAGAGCCATGTGCAGGTCTCCTTTGACGTGCCGGAGTACTCCGGGGACGTGGACGCCATCGGTGTGCTGCGGATTCTGGAGGCGGTGCGGATCCTGGGGTTGATTGAGAAGACAAGAGTCTATCAGGCGTCCACCTCCGAGCTCTACGGCAAGGTGGAGGAGGTGCCTCAGAGCGAGACCACGCCTTTTCACCCCTACAGTCCCTACGCGGTGGCAAAGCAGTACGGCTTCTGGATCGTAAAGGAATACCGGGAGGCCTATGGGATGTTTGCCGCCAACGGCATCCTGTTCAACCATGAGTCCGAGCGCAGAGGAGAGAATTTCGTCACCCGCAAGATCACTCTGGCCGCCGGGCGCATCGCCGAGGGAGTGCAGGATCATCTGGAGCTGGGCAATCTGGACTCCAAGCGGGACTGGGGCTATGCAAAGGACTATGTGGAGTGTATGTGGCTGATGCTGCAGCAGGAGCGGCCGGAGGATTTCGTCATCGCCACAGGCATCCAGCACACGGTGCGGGATTTCACGGAGAAAGCCTTTGCCGCCAACGGCATGAGGGTGCGCTGGGAGGGCAGCGGCCTGGAGGAGAAAGGCTACGACGCCGAGACGGGAAAGTTGTTGGTGTGCGTGAATCCTCAGTGGTTCCGGCCCACGGACGTGGACAATCTGCTGGGCGATCCCACCAGGGCGCGGACCGTGCTTGGCTGGAATCCCCAGTCCACCAGCTACGAGGAGCTGGTGGAGATCATGGCAAAGCACGACAGGGAGCTGGCCAGGCGGGAGAGAGCCATGTATATGGCAGGTTCCTGCTAGAGAGGAATCGGATGCCCCGGAGGGACTTGCCGGAGACTTCTGTAAAAGTGTAAAAGAGGGCAGCCGGAGAAAGGGCCGGGCGGGAAGTCCCGTATACCCACGGGGTATGGGAAATGAAAAAGGACAGCGGGAAGAGGAAAATATCATGATGGATAAAAATGCGAAAATCTATGTGGCCGGGCACCGGGGCATGGTGGGCTCCGCCATTGTTCGGGAGCTGAAGCGCCAGGGCTACGAGAATATCATTACGCGCACCCACAGAGAGCTTGATCTGTGCCGCCAGCAGCAGGTGGAGGCGTTCTTCGAGGCGGAGAAGCCGGAGTACGTGTTCCTGGCGGCGGCGAAAGTGGGGGGAATTATGGCCAACCAGGAGGCCCTGGCGGACTTCATGTGGTTCAACATGACCCTGGAGATGAACGTCATCCACAGCGCCTGGCAAAACGGCTGCAAAAAGCTGGAATTTCTGGGCTCCTCCTGCATCTATCCCCGGATGGCGCCCCAGCCCATGCCGGAGAGCTGCCTGCTGACCAGTGAGCTTGAGAAGACCAACGAGGCCTATGCGCTGGCCAAGATTTCGGGACTGAAATATTGCGAATACCTGAACCGCCAGTACGGAACGGACTACATTTCCGTCATGCCGACAAACCTTTACGGCCCTAACGACAATTACCATCCCATGCACAGCCATGTGCTGCCGGCGCTGATCCGCCGTTTCCATGAGGCGAAAGAGCAGGGGCTCGCCTATGTCACCTGCTGGGGGGACGGTTCTCCGCTGCGGGAATTCCTCTACGTGGACGATTTGGCGAATCTGTGCGTGTTCCTGATGAATCATTACAGCGGCAACGAGACCGTCAACGCGGGCACGGGCAAGGAGCTGACCATCAAGGAGCTGACCGAGCTGGTGGCAAAGGTCATCGGCTTTACAGGGGAGATCCGGTGGGATGCGAGCAAGCCAAACGGCACCCCCCGCAAGCTTTTGGACGTGTCAAAGGCCACGGCCCTGGGCTGGACCTACCGCACCGAGCTGGAGGAGGGCATTCGGCTGTCCTATGAGGATTTTCTGAACAATCCCATGCGGGCGGAGCGATAAGGGGGCAAAGATGGGCTAGGAGGACATCTTTTGGACTAACGGAAAGGGCGCAAGGCAGTTCCGGGAGGTGTTTTGAGACAGCAGCTTCCCGACGGATTCCCCGCAGGGCCGGAATGTGAGATTTATACTTGACAAACCGACGTTTCCTGCACTATAATCCTATCCATATAGTATGGCTGTGAAGAGGATCAGTACAGACCCGGAAGCATTCCAGAGAGAGGGCGTGGCATGGTCTGCCTGCAACAGGCGGCGGATGCGGCTGGGAGGCCCTTATGCAAAGGATTTGGAACCTGCCTCGGAGCTCCATGCGAGGCTTGCGGGGGAAGCGCAAAAGTCCGCTGCAGGCGAAAGTATGGCGCAGGTCTGCGTTAAAGACATGAGAGATGGGCGCGTTTGCGCCAATTAGGGTGGTACCGCCGGATTTTCGGTCCCTTGGGGATGGAAGTCCGGCTTTTTCTATGCGGAAGCATCCCAAACGGTTCCGGAGTGAAAGCGCCGGGACGGAATCTGAAAACAGCAGCAGCCGGCCCGGAAATCGGCCGCCATGACACGGCACCGGGGGGCTGCCGCGGAAGTGAAACGAAAAGAGGAGGAGAAAAATGGCAGACAAGAAAATGGTAGAAGAGATCACGTCCATGGAGGTGGATTTCGCCCAGTGGTACACGGATGTGGTAAAGAAAGCGGAGCTGATCGACTACACCTCCGTAAAGGGGTGCATGGTGATCAAGCCTGCGGGCTATGCGATCTGGGAGCTGATCCAGAAGCAGCTGGACGAGCGGTTCAAGGCCGCCGGGGTGGAGAATGTCTACCTGCCCATGTTCATCCCGGAATCCCTGCTGCAGAAAGAGAAAGACCATGTGGAGGGCTTTGCCCCGGAGGTGGCCTGGGTGACCCACGGCGGCATGCAGCCCCTGGCAGAGAGACTCTGCGTGCGCCCCACCTCGGAGACGCTGTTCTGCGATTTCTATAAAAACGACGTGCATTCCTACCGGGATCTCCCCAGGGTCTACAACCAGTGGTGCTCGGTAGTGCGTTGGGAGAAAGAGACCAGGCCTTTTCTGCGCTCCAGGGAATTCCTCTGGCAGGAGGGACATACGGCCCACGCCACCGAGGAGGAGGCCCAGGAGAGGACCATCCGGATGCTGAACGTGTATGCGGATTTCTGTGAGGAAGTGCTCGCTATGCCGGTGATAAAAGGACGAAAGACCGACAAGGAGAAATTCGCCGGAGCCATAGCCACCTACACCATCGAAGCCCTGATGCACGACGGCAAGGCGCTGCAGTCCGGCACCAGCCATAACTTCGGGGACGGCTTTGCGAAAGCCTTTGAGATCCAGTACGCGGACAGGGACAACACCTTAAAATATGTGCACCAGACCTCCTGGGGACTGAGCACCCGTCTCATCGGCGGCATTATCATGGTCCACGGCGACAACGAAGGACTGGTGCTTCCTCCCAGAGTGGCGCCGGTTCAGGTGTGTATTGTGCCCATCCAGCAGAAGAAAGAGGGCGTGCTGGACAAAGCTTACGAGCTTCGGGACAGGCTGAAAGGGAATTTCCGGGTGAAAGTGGACGATACGGACAAGAGCCCGGGCTGGAAGTTCGCGGAGGCGGAGATGAGGGGCTATCCTGTCCGCATCGAAATCGGCCCCAAGGATATGGAGGCCGGAAAGTGCGTTCTCTGCCGCAGGGACACCAGGGAGAAGATCGAGGTGGCGCTGGAGGAGCTGGAGGCAAAAGTGGGAGAGTTGCTGGATCGGATCCAGAAAGAAATGCTGGAGCGCGCAAGGGATCACAGGGACAAGAACACATACACAGCCGCAGACATGGAGGAGTTCGAGAAGATCTTTGCCGAGAAATCCGGTTTTGTCAAGGCCATGTGGTGCGGAGACGAGGCATGCGAGAATGTCATAAAAGAGAAACTGAGCGTCACCAGCCGCTGTATGCCTTTCGAGCAGGAGCACATCGCGGACACCTGTGTGTGCTGCGGGAAGCCTGCTAAGAAGATGGTGTACTGGGGCAGGGCATACTAAGGAGAATCGGGATGCGGCGGCTGCGCCATTCACCGGGGAAACCGAAAAGGAGACAATGAGAACATGAGAAACGAAATATACAAAATGGAACTGGCGGGCTCCATGCCCTACGCGAAACTGGTCACTTATATTCAGGACGAATCCGTGGAGATGGACATTCCGGCCAGACCGCTGGTGCTGGTGTGCCCGGGCGGTGCATACGCCTTTACCTCCGACAGGGAGGCGGAGCCTTTGGCGCTGCAGTTTCTGGCTATGGGGTATCACGCGGCGGTTCTGCGCTACTCCGTCGCACCGGCCACGTTCCCCACGTCCGTCTGCGAGCTGGCCTGGAGCATTCGCCTGATCAGGGAGCATGCGGAGGAATGGCATGTAAATCCGTCGCGGATCATCGTGCTGGGATGCTCCGCAGGAGGGCATCTGGCCGCCTCCATGGGTGTATTCTGGAACAGGGATTTCCTGGCGAAAGCATTGGGAGCGGAGGACGCAGATCATAGACAGTGGAAGCCGGACGGCATGATTCTGTGCTACCCGGTGATCACCTCCGGAGAGTTTGCCCACAGAGGATCCTTTGACAATGTGATAGGGGACAGAGAGGCGGAGATTTCCGCCATGGTCGGCGCCCCGGCTCTGGAGGCGCTTTCCCTGGAAAGCCAGGTGAGCGCCGACACGCCGCCGGCTTTCCTCTGGCATACCTATACGGATGACGCCGTACCGGTGGAAAATTCACTGATGTTCGTAAACGCCATGCGCAGGGCCGGGGTGGCCGCGGAGCTCCATATCTATCCTGTAGGCGGTCACGGCCTGTCCCTTGCCAACCGTCTGACCCAGGGGCAGGGAGGCAGCGCCGTTCAGAAAGAGTGCAGCTCCTGGATTTCGCTGGCGCACACCTGGATTGAGGGACAAGAATAAGATTTTGCAAGACCTGCCGGAGCCCGCAGGAGGGGCTTTTGTGAGCGAGGGGAGGAATCTGATGAATATAATCGTACTGGATCTGGAATGGAATCAGGCCAACGGCACCTCCGAACAGGAGGTGCCGGCCATTCCCTTTGAAATCGTTGAAATCGGGGCTGTGAAGCTGAAAGCGGCGGGCACAGGGGTACACGGCGGTTTGGACGCCGCTTTCTGTCAGGAAACTTCGTCCGGGGAGAACTCGGCTGCCTGCCCAAGGGATCAATTCAGCTGCCTGGTCAGACCCTCTGTGTACCATGAGATGAATCAGATTACGGGGAAACTAATCCATCTGCGAATGAAAGAGCTGAAGAAAGGCAGTCCCTTTCCGGAGGCGGCAGGGGCGTTCCTGGACTGGTGCGGGGAGGAAGAATATCGTTTCGGCAGCTGGGGCAGCTCGGATTTGACGGAGCTTCAGCGGAATATGGCGTTTTACCATATGCCTCCTCTGTCCGACGGCCCGCTTGCTTTCTGGGATGTCCAGAAGCTGTTCAGCATTGCTTTTGAGGATGGGAAAAGCCGGAAATCGCTGGAGTACGCGGTGGATTTCCTGGAACTGGAAAAGGACATTCCGTTCCACAGGGCCTTGAGCGACGCCTACTATACAGCGAAGATTTTGGAGAGGATCCTTGCGCAGAAGCCGCAGGTGTTGAAGAACCTGTCCTACGATGTGTTCCATCCGCCCAAAGACAGGAAGTCCGAGCTAAAAGTGCAATTTGACAATTATGCCAAGTATATTTCCAGGGAGTTCGACAGCAGGGAGGAGGCTTTCGCGGACAAGGAGGTGGCGTCCAGCAAATGCTATCTCTGCCGCAGAAACCTGCGCAAGAAAATCAGGTGGTTCTCCCCCAACGGGAGACATTACATCTGCCTGGCCTACTGCGAGAAACACGGCTATCTGAAAGGCAAGATCAGAGTCCGGAAATCCCCCGGAGGGAGGGTTTATGTGGTAAAGACTACGAAGTTGATTTCGCCGGAGGACGCCGAAGCGCTCAGGTCACGCAGAAAACATGTGAGCGATCTGCAGAAGAACCGCGACAGCCGGAAGAGAGGGATGGCACACAAAAGGTGATAAAAAGGGCTATGACTTAAAAATCATAGCCCTTATGATTTCTGGAGTTTCTGCGTCTGCGGCGGTTTTTCCTCCGCCAGATCCTGCGGCCGTGTCCGGGGGAGATATTATAGTTTTTCAGAATCAGGCGGACAATGAGCCAGATAAAAAACAGCGCGGCAATTATTCCGCAGCCGGCGAGAACCACCGCCACATTGACAAAGATGACGGGCTTATCTTCCGGTGCTTCCGCGTCGGGGTCCTGCTCCGTGCGGAAGATGCTGGTATCGTCTTTGCTGACCGTGAAATCTACCCTGACAGAGCCAAGGCTCACGCCCTGGTAAGCATAGGAGATGAGGGCCGCCTGGTTCTCGTCCCCGGTCTCATAGGAAATGGAAGACTCCGCCTCCTCAAAGGAAACGGACCGGGGCATGACGATGTAATCGTCTTTGTTTAAGGAAAGGAAAGGCTTTGTGCTGCCGAAAATGTCGTCGCCGTTGTAGAACAGGCCCGTATTGTCGATATTGTATTTCGTCTCCGCCTGGGACACATACAGCTTTTCAAAGTTCGAGAAGCCGTACTCAAAGAGAGTGATGGTGTCCTCATAATGATGGGGAGCTTCGTCCCGCATGACCACGCAGATCAGCCGCAGCCCGTTCTTTTCCGCGCAGGATACAAGGCAGCTTCTGGCGTCCTCCGTATAGCCTGTCTTGCAGCCCACGATATACTCATAGGCATGGGCTCCGCCGGGAATGATCTCCATGTGATTGTTCTCCAGCTTTCCCAGGGGCAGCTTGTCCGTGGGAGGGAAGTCAATCCGGGGCGCCAGGGTAATCTTGCTGAGCATCTCATTGGCGAAGAAAGCCCTGCCTATCATGGCCAGATCGTGGGCCGTGGTATAGTGATCATCGTCGGGCAGGCCGTTGGGATTCACGAAATTGGTATTCAGGCATCCCAACTGAGCGGCGCGTTCGTTCATGAGCTCCGAGAAGACCTGCCAGTCCGTGGTGCCTGTGATATGCTCTGCCACGGCGTAGCAGACCTCGTTGGCGGAGCGGATCAGGATGGCGTTGAGGCACTGTTCCATGGTGAGCTCCTGGCCCACATCCATGGCAATATGGCTGCTGTCCCAGGGAGTGTCGAAGACGGCGTCGTGGGAAAATGTGACGATCTCGTCCATCTCGCATTGCTCCGCGGCGATCAGGGCGGTGAGAATCTTGGTGGTGCTGGCCGGGTATTCCCGCATGTGTATATTTTTGGAATAGAGTACGGTGCCGGTGCGGGCCTCAATCAAAATGGCGGACTCCGCCCCTATCACGGGTCCGGCGGGCCAGCCCGGAATCTCATTGGATTGGACAGGCAGGGCGCGGTTGGCCTCCAGGAGAAGCTCCGCGTCGGACAGGGCCGCTGCCCGGGCGGGAACGGCCAGGACCGTAAGCAGGCCGCCCGCACAGAGTGCAGCGGCAAAAAAACGGATAAATATATGAATGGATCGCTTTCTGAAACCGGGCATGAATCATCCTCACAATCAGTTTTTGTCTAAGGGCATATTCTTATTATACACCACATTGGGGAAAAACCAAAGGGACAATTCATGGATTGACAAGAATTCAAATATACAGTACATTAATAAAAGGAAAAGTGATGTCCGTCAGGCGGACAGGGAGTGTAGATCATGAGATTGCGTAATGTCACAGGCTCCAGGGAGGTGATTGCCGAGAGCCCTTATGTGGTACGGGAAGAGCTTGCGCCCCGGTGCTCCGGCAAGTGGAGCGATATTTTCGGAAATGGAAATTCTATCCACATCGAAATCGGTATGGGAAAGGGAAAATTCATCCATACTATGGCCAGGGAGCATGCCGATATCAACTACGTAGGTATCGAGAAATATTCCAGCGTACTGATCAGGGCAGTCCGGAAGATGGAGGCGGAACCGCTCCCGAACCTGAAGTTCCTGCGGATGGACGCGGAGGACATTGCGAAAGTCTTCGGACCGGGAGAGGTGGACAGGATCTATCTGAATTTCTCGGATCCCTGGCCCAAGGACAGACACGCTAAGCGCAGGCTTCCCTCCAGGGAGTTCCTGGCCCGCTATAGGGTGATTTTAAAGCAGGGGGGCAGGCTGGAGTTCAAGACGGACAACAGGGCGCTGTTCGACTTTGCCCTGGACGAGCTTGGGCCGGCGGACTGGGAGGCGGACGAGATCACTTACGATCTCCACAGTGACGCACGCCTGATGGAGGGCAATGTGATGACCGAGTACGAGGAGAAATTCTCCTCTCAGGGGAATCCCATTTACAAGTACGTCGTCCATCCCGGAGGCTGAAAAGCAGAATCCGGATGCTGTCCGACGGGAAAGGCGGAGGGCGCCGGGAGAGACTTGCGCAACTGAGAGATTTGTGGAAAGAGATATCAAAGCGCACCGGGAAGGTGCAGAAAAGAGGGAAAAGATGGAATACAAATTTACGGCAGACAATTTCGACAAAGAGGTATTGCAGGCGTCCACGCCAGTGCTGGTGGACTTTTACGCGGACTGGTGCAATCCCTGCAGGATGATGGGGCCCGTAGTGGCTAAGATGGCTGAGGCCTTTGAGGGGAAAGTCAAGGTGGGTAAGTGCAACATTGATGAGAATATGCAGTTGGCACAGACCTACCGCATTTCCAGCATTCCTGCATTTGTAGTCTTCCAGGGCGGCAAGCCTGTGGCCAATTATGTGGGTGCCATGTCCGAGGCGGAGTTTAGAAAGAAGATAGAGCAGGTGCTTGGGTAAGATGAACAAAGAGGATCTTGCATATGAGGGGAAGCGGACGATTCTGTGTATTCTGGCAGCGCTGATGTACGCTGTGGGCCTGAACCTTTTCGTGGTTCCGGCGAAATTGTATTCCGGCGGGCTCATGGGCATCTGCCAGGTGATCAGGACGCTTCTTGTGGACTATCTGCATATGGATTTTCAAGGCTTTGACATTGCCGGTATCATTTACTATATTATCAATATACCGATATTTATCATTGCTTTTGCCAGAATGGGCAGGAAATTCTTTGCCAAGACCATGGTCACGGTAACGGCCATGACGATTTTCCTGTCCGTGGTTCCCGTTGTCCAGGTGGTGGAGGACGATGTAGCGGCCTGCGTGGTAGGGGGCATCATATCCGGAGCGGGAATCGGCATCGTGCTGCGGATGGCGTCCTCCGGCGGCGGGCTGGACGTGGTGGGCGTGCTGCTGACCAAGTGGAAGAGGGATTTCAGCGTGGGCAAGGTGTACCTGATAGTGAACATGACCCTGTACCTGGTCTGCCTCTCTTTGTTTGACGTGGAAATTGTGGTGTACTCTGTGATATTTGCCGCCGTGCATTCCCTGGCCATCGACAAGGTACATACCCAGAACATCAACGTGGAGGCCAATATTATCACCAAGACCAGCAATGTGGATCTGGAGAGGGCTATCATGGAGGAGTTAGGCAGGGGCGTTACCAAGTGGGCCACTCTGGGAGCTTACACCTATGAGCAGTCCCACATGCTCTATATTACTCTGTCCAAATACGAGGTGGCAAGGCTCAAGGCCGTGGTTCACAAGTACGACCCCAACGCGTTTATCGTGATCAATGAGGGAGTCACAGTGGCGGGGAATTTCCTGAAGAAACTGTAAGGATGCAGAAAGCTTCCAGGCGGCCAGGAAGAGCAAAACGGCAGAGAAGAAATGTTTAAAACAACAGAAAGCGGTTTTGAAAAAACCTCCGGGGCAAGTGCCTGCGGAGGTTTTTGGGATTAGGGACAATGTTTTAATAATTCTTTCTCACTGCCTGGACAGGCTCGCTGGTGAGGTCCACGCCCAGTTTCTTGTAGATCTTGATATCCACCTCGGAGAGCATGACGGAGGTATGGACCTGGCAGCCCTTGAGGTTGGGCAGCTGTTCCAGGGAGCGCCTGGCATTGTCGTCGTGGCAGGCCTCCAGGGCCAGGGCGATCAGCACCTCGTCCGTGTGGAGCCTGGGATTTCTGCCGCCCAGATAGCGGACTTTCAGGTTCTGGATGGGCTCGATGGCCTCGGGCTTGATCAGTTTCGTGTCGTGCGCTACGCCTGCCAGATATTTCAGGGCGTTTAGGAGCAGCGCCGCGGAAGCACCCAGGAAATCCGACGTCTTGGAGGTGATGATATGGCCGTCTGCCAGCTCGATGGCAGCGGTGGGCATACCGAGAGCCTCGGCCCGCTCCTTTGCGGCCGCCGTCACTTTTCTGTCTGCGGCCGTGATCTTCGCCTGCTTCATCAGCAGTTCGATCTTATAGACCTCCGTATCCGTGGTTTCGTCTCGCACCACCTTGTTCAGAGCCGTGTAATAGCGGCGTATGATCTCCATCCGGGAGGCTTCGCAGCAGGCCTCGTCGTCGACGATGCAGTTTCCGGCCATGTTCACCCCCATGTCAGTGGGGGATTTATACGGATTTTCCCCATAGATGCCCTCGAAGATGGCATTCAGCACCGGGAAAATTTCGATATCCCGATTATAGTTTACCGTGGTTATGCCATAGGCCTCCAGGTGGAAAGGATCTATCATGTTTACGTCATTTAAGTCCGCGGTGGCGGCCTCATACGCCAGGTTGATCGGATGCTTTAGCGGTATGTTCCAGATGGGAAAAGTCTCGAATTTGGCGTATCCGGCCTTGGTGCCCCGAAGATTCTCGTGGTAGAGCTGGGAGAGGCAGGTGGCCATCTTGCCGCTGCCCGGTCCTGGAGCCGTGATCACCACCAAGGGCCTGGAGGTCTCTATATAATCGTTTTTCCCATAGCCGTTGGCGCTGACGATCAGGGGGACGTTGGCGGGGTATCCCTCTATGGTATAATGGAGATAGACTTTAATGCCTTTCTTTTCCAGCTTCGCTTTGAACTGCTCCGCACTGTGCTGCCGCTGGTAGTGGGTGATGACTACACTGCCTACGTAAAGCCCTCTGCTCTGGAATTCGTCTCTCAGGCGCAGCACATCCACATCATAGGTGATGCCTAAATCCCCCCGGACTTTGTTCTTCTCGATATCGGCGGCGCTGATAACGATGACGATTTCAGCATAGTCAGAAAGCTGCATGAGCATCTGAAGCTTTGCGTCCGGAGCAAACCCGGGCAGAACTCTGGACGCGTGGAAATCGTCGAAGAGCTTTCCGCCGAATTCCAGGTAGAGCTTGTCCCCGAACTTTGCGATGCGCTCCTTGATATGCTCCGACTGCATTTTCAGATATTTGTCATTGTCAAAACCGAGTTTCATAGTCTGTGCGCCTCCTGTCTCTCTTTGCAAAAATACCTTTTTATTTTAGCACAGATTGGAGGGGTTGGGAATGGGGAAGTTAAAAAAGTGAATTGTAACTGCTTTGAGGAGGATCAATACGGCCTGGCAGGTGTCCTGAGGCAGCTCCATGCCGGAAGAGGAGAGACTTTTGTCTTCATCATCGACGAGTGGGACTGTGCGAGGAGATCGTGCAGGAGCATATCAGGGCCATGAAAGCGGGACACGGACAGACCCGCGTTGGTGGTGGAGTTGAAGTGGAACAAATCCGCGCAGGGCGCCATCGGCCAGATAAAAGACAGACAGTACGCATCCGGGATACAGGACTACACAGGCGCCATCCTCCTGGTGGGCATCAACTATGACAGAGAGACCAAGGCGCATAGCTGCGCCGTTGAACTGTGGAAGAAAGGATCCATGTTAAAGGGCGGCAATTTTAGAAATCTTTAAGAGATAAATTGTTTTTTTCACATTTCACCTATTGATTTATCAACTGGCAGTATCTATAATGAATAAGACCCGTCACGAAAACTCTTTTTACTTACCGTGGGGGTCAGGACAAAGACCACTGAAAAAGACAGAACGGAAACGGAGCTGCTATGGATAATCAAATGAATCAGTACGACAATGGCGGAGGCTATAATAACGGCGGGCGAGGCAATACGCCGGGCGGAAACGGCGGCAACGGAAACGGCAACCAGCCTCCCAGAAGACCCAATCTCATGATGGTGCTGCTGGCAGGGCTGAGCACGGTGCTGCTGGTATTTATGCTCTGGAATCTGCTGTTCGGCTCCTCGGGGAATACCCAGGAGGTCAGCTATACGAAATTCCTGGAGTATGTGAACGACGGCAAGGTGGAGGCCGTGGAGGTGCAGAGCACGGGCCAGGTGCTGTTCACCCTGACGGAGGAGGAGAAAAAAGAGTCCACGGAGGTCCCAGGAGGGCTGCCGGGGTATTCCTTTTACGGCAGTATGCCTGCGACCTATTCCACCATTATTATGGAAGATTTGGATACATTGACGGCGCGCCTGGAGGCTCATGGCATTGACGGCACCCGGGTGCTCAGCGACAACTCGGGGCGTATCTTCGATATTCTCCTGTATGTGGTGCTGCCGGTTGTGCTGATGTGGATCCTGCTGGGCGTGGTGTTCCGCAAGATGGGCGGCAGCGGCGGCCCCATGGGTGTGGGCAAGAGCAACGCGAAAGTCTATGTGCAGAAAGAGACGGGCGTCACCTTTAAGGATGTGGCCGGTGAGGACGAGGCCAAGGAATCCCTGGTGGAGGTGGTGGATTTCCTCCACAATCCCGGCAAGTATTCCAAGATCGGCGCCAGGCTTCCCAAGGGCGCTCTGCTGGTGGGCCCTCCCGGAACGGGCAAGACGCTGCTTGCAAAGGCGGTGGCGGGCGAGGCCCATGTGCCTTTCTTCTCCCTGACGGGTTCCGACTTCATCGAGCTGTACGTGGGCGTGGGCGCCAGCCGGGTGAGAGATTTGTTCAAGGAGGCTACCAAGAATGCACCCTGTATCATATTTATAGATGAGATCGACGCCATCGGGCGCAGCCGGGACTCCAAGTACGGCGGAGGCAATGAGGAGCGGGAACAGACACTGAATCAGCTGCTCTCCGAGATGGACGGTTTCGACAGTTCCAAGGGTATCCTGATATTAGGCGCCACCAACCGGCCCGAGATCCTGGATAAGGCGCTTCTGCGTCCGGGGCGTTTCGACCGGCGGATCATTGTGGATAAGCCTGACCTGAAAGGCCGTGTGGAGATTCTTAAGGTCCATGCCAAGGACGTGAAGATGGATGAGACCGTGGATCTGGACGCCATCGCCCTGGCCACCAGCGGTGCGGTGGGATCTGACCTTGCCAATATGATCAATGAGGCAGCCATCAATGCGGTGAAAGAGGGCAGGGATTATGTGTGCCAGAAAGACCTCTTTAATTCAGTGGAAGTGGTTCTGGTGGGCAAAGAGAAGAAAGACCGCATCATGAGCAAGGAGGAGCGCAGGATCGTGTCCTACCACGAGGTGGGCCATGCTTTGATCAGCGCCCTGCAGAAGAATTCCGAGCCGGTGCAGAAGATTACCATCGTGCCCCGCACCATGGGGGCCCTGGGCTATGTCATGCATGTGCCGGAGGAGGAGAAATATCTGAACACCGAGGCGGAGCTGCGCGACATGCTGGTGGGCCTGGTAGGAGGCCGGGCGGCGGAGGAAGTGGTCTTTGACACGGTTACCACGGGGGCTGCCAATGATATCGAGAGAGCCACTGACATTGCGCGGAATATGGTGACCCGCTACGGTATGAGCAGGAAGTTCGGCCTGGTGGGGCTGGCCACGGTGGAGAGCCAGTATCTGGAGGGCCGCACGGCGTTAAACTGCAGCGATACCACGGCCGCCCAGATCGACGCGGAAGTGGTGGAGATCCTTAAGGAGAGCTATGACAAGGCCCTGGAACTGCTGAAAGATAACCGGGGAGTTATGGATAAACTGGCAGAGTTTTTGATCGAGAAAGAGACCATCACCGGCAAAGAGTTCATGCAGATCTTCCGAAAGGAGAAAGGACTGCCCGAACCGGAGGAGACGGGAACCGGAGAACAGGGGCGGGAAGCCCAGACAGCGGCCGACCGGGAGGAGACGGGGACCGATTCCGGCAAGGATGCCCCGGGGAAAGAGACCGAGGGCAGCGAAAAGGAGCATGATCCGGAGAGGCAGGATCCGGCCGCAGAGGGCGGGAAAGCGCCCGGGGAGCGGGATGCCGGGGAGGCCGCGCGGTCCGGGGAGAATCCTGAGGAGGCTCGTCAGGCTCGGACCGGGGCGGACCGGGCACAACCCGGGGAGGAGGCTTGCGAGACAGAGGAGAGGGTCGAGAGGGACAACATTCCGGCACAGACCCCGGAGCCGTCTTCAGGGGATGTGCGGACCGAAGACAATGATTCGCAGTCCCATGGCTCTACAGATGACCAGCGCCCTGTAGGCAGGTTTTCCAACGGAAGGATAGATTGACAATATTTTGACAAGCCTTTCTCATGCATTGGGGGAGGCTTGGTTTTTCGTATGCGGGCCGGTTTTCGTACATATGCCCGGGGGCCGTACAGCCGGCGCGGCATAAGGCGGGGCGACGGCCAGGAAAGGAGCCAACTATGTTCAATTTTGAAGAAGAGCTGAAGAAACTGCCCAGGGAACCCGGCGTCTATATCATGCGAGATGCCAAAGATGTGATTCTCTACGTGGGCAAGGCGGTGAATCTCCACAACAGGGTTCGCTCCTATTTTCGGGAAAATATCGGCAGGGGGCCTATGATCGACAAAATGGTGTCCCTGATCGCCCGGTTCGAGTATATCGTTACGGATTCCGAGCTGGAAGCCCTTGTGCTGGAGAATAACCTGATCAAAGAAAATTCTCCCAAGTACAATACGCTGCTGAAAGATGACAAGACTTACCCCTATATCAAGGTGACTCTGGGGGAAGATTATCCACGGGTGCAGTTTTCCCGCCTGATGAAAAAGGACAAATCCAAATACTTCGGCCCCTATACCAGCGCGGCTGCCGTGAAAGATACCATAGAGCTGTTGAACAAGCTCTACAGCCTGCGGACCTGCAGCCGGAGTCTTCCCAGGGATATCGGGCTGGAGCGCCCCTGCCTGAATTACCATATCAAGCAGTGCCTTGCGCCCTGCCAGGGCTATGTGACAAAGGAACAGTACCGGGAACAGGTGGAGCAGGCTCTGGAATTTCTGAACGGAGACTACGGGCCAATCTTAAAGGAGCTGGAGACGAAAATGCAGAAAGCCGCGGAGGAGCTGGACTTTGAGTCCGCTGCCGTCTGTCGGGATCTGTACAACAGCGTGAAGCAGGTGGCTCAGAAGCAGAAGATCACGGACAGCGCCGGGGAGGACAAGGACATCATTGCCATGTACCAGGATGACAGAGAGGCCGTGGTGCAGGTGTTCTTCGTACGGGACGGAAAGCTCATCGGAAGAGAGCACTATTATATGACAAATGTGTCGGCAGACGGCAAAGCGGAGATCCTGGAGAATTTTGTGAAGCAGTTCTATGCGGGGACGCCCTTTATCCCCAGGGAGCTGATGCTGCAGTATGAGATAGGGGACCGGGAACTGATCGAAAAGTGGCTCAGCGGCCGCAGGGGAGGCAGGGTCTATGTCCGCGTGCCCAAAATCGGCTCCAAGGAGAAGCTGGTGGAGCTGGCGGGACAGAATGCAAAGCACATTTTAGAGCAGGACAGGGAGCGGCTCAAGCGGGAGGAGGGACGCACCATAGGGGCGGTAAAGGAGATTGCGGGTCTGCTGGGGCTGGAGCGGGTGGAGCGCATGGAGGCTTTCGACATCTCCAACATCAACGGTTTCGAGAACGTGGGATCCATGATTGTCTTTGAGAAAGGGAAACCCAAGCCCAGCGATTACAGAAAGTTTCGGATAAAGACCGTATCCGGCCCGGACGACTATGCCTGCATGAGGGAGGTTTTGACCAGGCGCTTCCGCCACGGTATGGAGGAGACCAGGGAGCTGGAGGAGAAAGAGCTGGACAGGGCCTATGGGAGCTTTACCAGATTTCCGGATCTGCTGATGATGGACGGCGGCAGAGGGCAGGTGAACATTGCCCTGTCCGTGCTGGGGGAGCTGGGGATATCCATCCCCGTCTGCGGCATGGTCAAGGATGACAACCACCGCACCAGGGGCCTTTATTTCAACAATGTGGAGCTTCCCATCGACACGCGCTCGGAGGGCTTTAAGCTGGTCACCCGGATTCAGGACGAGGCCCACCGGTTCGCCATCGAGTACCACAGATCTCTGCGCAGCAAGGCCCAGGTGAAGTCCGTCCTGGACGGGATCCCCGGCGTAGGGCCGGCCAGAAGAAAGGCGCTCATGCGGGGCTTTAAATCCATCGAGGAAATCAAGGCGGCCTCCGTGGAGGAGCTTGCCTGTCTGCCGGAGCTCAACCGCAAGGCGGCGCAGGCCATCTACGACTTTTTCCATGCCCCGGAGTCCGGGCCGGCCTGAGCTGCCGTCCACGGCCTGTTACTGTTCACGGTTTCGCCGCTCACAGCAACATAATGCGCACGAAAACACTTCGCGGAACTACCCGTGAACAGTACCCACGGTCTGCCATTTCTTTTGTTTTTCTTTGGGAAACTCTTCACATTATGATTTTCATGTGTTACAATCAAGTAAAATAACGTAAGGAGCAAACCATGGAAAGTGTCCGACTGACCCGCCTTATTGAAAAGATGAAACTGGAGAACCTTACGCCGGAAATCGATGTGTCGGAAATCCGGCTCACTCAGCCTGAGATCAACCGCCCCGCGCTGCAGCTGACAGGCTATTTCGAGCATTTTGACGCCACCAGGCTGCAGATCATAGGCTTCGTGGAATTCAACTATATGGAAAGCCTTCCCGATGAAAGAAAGCGGGAGATCTACAACGAGTTTATGGAGTACGACGTGTCGGCTGTGGTGTTCTGCAGGGAGCTGAAGCCGGACGCTGTCTTTATGCAGGCGGCTCTGGCCCATAGGATACCGATCTTGTCTTCCAAGAAGACCACTTCCATCTTCATGGCCGAGTCCATCAGGTGGCTGAACGTAAAGCTGGCCCCCTGCATCTCGGTCCACGGTGTGCTGGTGGACGTCTATGGGGAGGGACTGCTGATCACCGGCGAGAGCGGCATCGGAAAGTCCGAGGCTGCGCTGGAGCTGATCCGCAGAGGCCACCGCCTGATTACGGACGACGTGGTGGAGATCCGGAAAGTCAGCGACGACACCTTGGTGGGCTCTGCCCCCGATATGCTCAAGCATCTGATCGAGCTGCGGGGTATCGGCGTGGTGGACGTGAAAGCGCTGTTCGGCGCATCCTCCGTCATGGACACGCAGAATATCGACCTTGTAATCCGGCTGGAGGATTGGGACAGGGACAAGGAGTATGACAGACTGGGACTGGAAGAAAATTATACGGAATACCTGGGCAACAAGGTGGTGTGCTACAATATTCCCATCCGGCCGGGGCGCAATCTTGCGGTGATCTGCGAGTCGGCCGCCGTCAACCACCGCCAGAAAAAGATGGGGTATAACGCGGCCCAGGAGCTCTATACCCGGGTACAGAACTCTTTTTCCAGGAGCAGAGACGAGGAGAGCTGGTAGAGATACGATACTATAGAAAGGATTGAAACGTATGAGTAAGTATGCATTCGGAGTGGACGTAGGAGGGACGACCGTAAAGCTGGGCCTGTTTGACGCGGAGGGAGCGCTTCTGGACAAATGGGAGATTCCCACTGTCACCGAGAACCAGGGCGCTGCCATTCTGCCGGATGTGGCAAAAAGCATTCTGGACAAAATGGAGGAAAAGGGCGTAAAAGAGGCGGATGTGGCCGGAATCGGCATCGGCGTGCCGGGGCCCGTGGACCGCAACGGACTGCTGGTGGGCCGCGCCGTAAATCTGGGCTGGGATTCTCTTGACATACCGAAAGCCCTTCAGGCATATATTAAGGTACCGGTAAAGGCTGCCAACGACGCCAACATTGCTGCTTTCGGCGAGATGTGGCAGGGCGGCGGCAGAGGATACGAGAACATGGTGGCCGTGACTCTGGGCACCGGCGTGGGCGGCGGTATTATCGTGGACGGAAGACTTCTGGCAGGGTCCACCGGCGCCGGCGGGGAAATCGGCCATCTGCATCTCCAGGACGAGGAGAGCGAGTCCTGTAACTGCGGGAACAAGGGATGTCTGGAACAGTACGCCTCTGCCACGGGCATAGTGCGCCTTGCGAAGCGCCGTCTGGCGGAGGACGGGAAGCCCAGCGCGCTGCGCCAGGGAGAGATTACAGCCAAAGCCGTGTTCGACGCGGTGAAAGAGGGGGACGAAGTGGCCGTGGAGATCGCGGAGCGCTTCGGAGACTATCTGGGCAAGGGCCTTGCCATCGTGTCTGCGGTGGTGAATCCGGAGGTGTTTGTCATCGGCGGCGGCGTGTCCAAAGCCGGGGAGATACTGCTGACTTTTGTGGAGCCGGTCTTTCAGAAGCATGCATTCCCCCAGTGCAGAGGCGCGAAGTTCGTCCTGGCCCGTCTTGGGAACGACGCCGGCATATACGGTGCGGCGGCGCTGGTCCTGAGCAATAAAGGATAAGAAAAAGGAAGTTAATCTAGATGATCAGTGGAGCAGTGGTTGAAGCATTACAGAGATACGTGCCCCGGGACAACATCCATCTGCAGGAGCCAATGGCAGGCCACACTACCTTTCGGATAGGAGGACCTGCCGATTGCTTTGTGCAGTTGGAGAACGAGGAACAGCTTAGGAAAGTGCGGCGGTATCTGGGGCTGGCGGGCGTACCGTTTTTTGTGCTGGGAAACGGAAGCAATCTGCTGGTGGACGACGCCGGCTATAAGGGCGTAGTCCTGCAGATAGGACAAAAGATGAGTCAGATTACCATACAGGGATGCCATATCATCGCAAAGGCAGGGGCCACCTTGAGACAGGTGGCGAACGCCGCCCTGGAACACGGGCTGACAGGATTTGAGTTCGCGGCGGGGATTCCCGGCACCGTGGGCGGCGGCGTGGTGATGAACGCCGGTGCCTACGGGGGAGAGATGAGCCAGGTGGTGAGCCAGGTCTGCGTGGTGAGCAGAGAGGGCGAGCTCATGGAACTGGACAATGACACCATGGAGTTTGCCTATCGCCACAGCGTCATCCGTGGCAGCGCCTTTACGGTGACAGAGGTCACTTTCCGCCTGGAACGCGGCGACAGGGAGGCCATCCGGGCGAAGATGGAGGAGCTGGCGCAAAGGCGCAGGGAGAAGCAGCCGCTGGAATACCCCAGCGCAGGCAGCACTTTCAAGCGGCCGGAGGGGCACTTTGCAGGGAAACTGATCATGGAGGCAGGCTTTGCCGGGTACCAGACGGGGGGAGCGCGGGTGTCGGAAAAGCACTGCGGCTTCGTGATAAACACCGGGAGCGCCACGTCCCAGGACGTGAAAAAGCTTATAAGCGAGATACAAGAGCGGGTGAAAGAGCAGTTTCGGGTGGACCTGGAGCCGGAAGTGGTATTTTTAGGATAAAATCGTATAGGGCCGTAAGTACAAAATGGTGAGGACGTTATGAGGTTTGTAGTAGTCACGGGGATGAGCGGGGGCGGGAAGAGCACCGCCCTGAAGATGCTGGAGGACGCGGGTTTTTACTGCGTGGACAACCTTCCGGTTTCACTGGTGGAAAAATTTGCGGAGCTGGTCTCCATGCCGGGCAGCGAGGTGAACAAGGTGGCTCTGGGGCTGGACGTGCGCTCGGACCAGAATTTTGTGGACGCCACAAAGACCCTGGAGAGGCTTAAGGCAGCCGGCTGCAAGCTGGAAATCCTGTTTATGGACGCAGACGAGGGTGTTTTGATCAAGCGGTACAAGGAGACCAGGCGCGTCCATCCGCTTGCCCTGGACAAGCGTGTGGAGGACGGCGTCAGAATCGAGCGCAGGGTACTTGAGAATATCAGGCATCATGCCGATTATGTAATTGACACCTCCAATCTGCTGACAAGGGAGCTCAAGGAGGAGCTGAACCGGATATTTGTGGAAAACGAGGGGTACAACAGCCTCATGGTGACAGTCATGTCATTTGGATTCAAGCACGGGATTCCCGCGGATGCGGATCTGGTGCTGGATGTGCGTTTTCTGCCGAATCCGTTCTATATAGACGAGCTGAAGTGCAAAACAGGCAATGACAAAGAGGTCCAGGAGTATGTCCTGAGCTTTGGGGAGGCGGGGGTCTTCCTGGAGAAGCTGACGGATATGATACAGTTCCTGATACCAAATTACGTGAAAGAGGGAAAGAACCGCCTGGTGGTGGCCATCGGCTGCACAGGAGGGAAACATCGCAGCGTCACCCTGGCGGGTGAATTGTACAAGCGTATGAAAGACAAGGGGAAGTACGGCTGTAAGCTGTACCACAGGGACATAAGCCAACAGGGAAAATAGGAGGGCATATGTCGTTTTCAAGCGAAGTGAAGAAAGAACTGGCAAAGCGGATCAATTCGGCCAGGCATTGCCAGATAGCGGAACTGGCGGCCCTCATGAGCTTCTGCGGGGAATACGGGCAAAACGAATCCGGTTTTACCCTGGGTTTTCAGACAGAAAATGAGGCTGTGCTCAGAAAAGGCTTTACATTGTTAAAAAAAACATATAATATAGATACGGACAAAGCTTTGAGCAAACAGGAAATGCAGGTGATCCTCACCAAGATCGGAGGGCCGGGACAGCCGGTGGATCCCCTGCTGATCAAGAGCTTTTGCTGTAAGAGGGCTTTCCTGCGGGGCGCTTTTCTGGCAGTGGGTTCCATGAGCGATCCTGCGAAAGGATATCATCTGGAATTCGACTGTACGGAGGAGGCTAAGGCCCGGCTGCTGCGGGATCTGATCAAGAGCTTTGAGATTGAGGCCAGGATCATTCTCCGGAAGAAATATCATGTGGTGTATCTGAAAGAGGGCTCGGGCATTGCGGATCTGCTGAATGTCTGCGAGGCTCCGGTGTCTTTGATGAATCTGGAGAATATGAGAATCCTGAAAGAGATGCGCAATTCCGTGAACCGGCGCGTGAACTGTGAGACGGCCAATATAGCCAAGACCGTCAGCGCCGCGGCCAGACAGGTGGAGGACATCGAGTACCTGAGAATGTACTACGGCTTCCAGAACCTGCCGGAACCATTGCGGGAGATGGCTGAGATACGATTGGAATATCCGGATGCTCCTTTAAAGGAGTTGGGGGAGTATTTTCATCCGCCGCTGGGGAAGTCCGGAGTAAACCATAGACTCCGCAGGCTCAGTGAGCTGGCGGAGAAAGCAAAGCATTAAGAAACCGAGAAACGGACTAGAACCAGGAGGAGGATTTAATGAAAAGGAAAAGTGTCAGCATTAATCTGGAAGGGGAGCAGATGGCCAGGAATATTGCCATGCTGGTGCAGAGAGCCAGCAAGTATGAAAGTTCCATCTACATCCAGTCCGGCGACAAGAGAGTGAATGCCAAGAGCATCATGGGAATGATGACTCTGGGAATGGATTTGAGCGAGAATCTGGAGGTCTCCGCAGAGGGCGCCGACGAGGAGACCGCGCTGGAAGGAATTACCGGATTTTTGACCGGCGAGGAATAGAGACAATGCCCGGGAAGCTGCTTTTTGTATACAATCCCAGGGCCGGCAAGGCGCAGATCAGAAATAAGCTGGCCGATATTCTGGATGTCTTTGCACAGGAGAGGTATGAGATCACGATCATACCCACACAAAAGAAAGACGATGCAAGAGCCGCTGTGGCCGGACGGGACAGGGACTATGATCTGGTGGTATGCAGCGGCGGAGACGGCACCCTGGACGAGGTGGTGACAGGAATGATCCAGAGCGGCTTCCGCACGACCATCGGCTATATCCCGGCCGGGAGCACCAATGACTTCGGAGGCAGCATCTCGCTGCCGAAAAATATGGTGCGGGCTGCCCGGACGGCGGTGCGGGGCAGAGAGTTTCAGTGCGACATCGGCACTTTCCAGTACGACGATGTGAGAGATGTGTTTGTCTACATTGCCGCCTTTGGCCTCTTCACGGATGTATCCTATGAGACCGAGCAGGAAAAGAAGAATGTGCTGGGGCATATGGCCTATCTGCTGGAGGGCGTGAAGAGCCTGTCCGGCATACACTCTTCCCATGTGAAAGTCAGCTGGGAGGGAGGAGAGCTGGAGGATGATTTCATCTTCGGCATGATAACGAATTCCTTTTCGGTGGGAGGCTTTAAGAATATAACGGGTAAAAACGTAAAGCTGGACGATGGCTTGTTTGAGGTGACGCTGATCAAGATGCCGCGCAATGCCATAGAGCTGAGCAATATCATGATATCCCTGCTGAACCGCGACATAGATACCAATGCCATGCACTGCTTCCGCACCGCGGAGCTGACGCTGGAATCAAGAGAGCCCGTGGCGTGGACTTTGGACGGCGAAAACGGCGGCAGCCATACAAAGGTAACCATACGGAATGTATGTAAGGGAATGGACATCAGAGTAAAGCCGTTTCCGGAATAGATAAGATAAAACTAATGCTCATGGCGCCACAAGCCTGGCAATAGTCATAAATTAAAAAACGGAGGTAAAGAATTATGTTAGTTTCTGCAACAGAGATGCTGAAGAAGGCCAAAGCAGGCCACTATGCAGTAGGACAGTTCAACATCAACAACCTGGAGTGGACCAAGTCCATCCTGCTGACCGCAAAGGAGTGCAAGTCCCCTGTGATCCTGGGTGTGTCCGAGGGCGCCGGCAAGTACATGGGCGGCTATGACGTGGTCGTAGGCATGGTGAACGGCCTGTTAAAGGATCTGGACATCGATGTGCCCGTAGCGCTGCATCTGGATCACGGCTCCTATGAGCACTGCTATAAGTGCATCGAGGCCGGCTTCTCATCCGTTATGTTCGACGGATCCCACTATCCCATCGACGAGAACGTAGCCAAGACCACGGAGCTGGTAGCTGCCGCTCACGGCAAGGGCATCTCCATCGAGGCGGAGGTCGGCTCCATCGGCGGAGAGGAAGACGGAGTAGTAGGCATGGGCGAGTGCGCGGATCCCAAGGAGTGCAAGGCCATCGCAGACCTGGGCGTGGACTTCCTGGCAGCCGGCATCGGCAATATCCATGGCAAATATCCCGAGAACTGGCAGGGACTGAGCTTTGAGACCCTGGATGCGGTTCAGCAGCTCACCGGCGAGCTTCCTCTGGTGCTCCACGGCGGCACAGGCATCCCCGCAGACATGATCAAGAAAGCCATCAGCCTGGGCGTGGCTAAGATTAACGTAAACACGGAGTGCCAGCTTTCCTTTGCCGCAGCTACCCGCAAGTACATCGAGGAGGGCAAGGATCAGCAGGGCAAGGGCTTTGACCCCAGAAAGCTTCTGGCTCCCGGCGCCGAGGCCATCAAGGCCACCGTCAAGGAGAAGATGGAGCTGTTCGGATCCGTGGGCAAGGCGTGAGAAACATAAAGTTCGCAGATTAGGAATTTCCGGGCCCGCAGGCGAGAACGTTCGCTTGCGGACCTTTTTTGCTGAGGGATTTTAGCGAGGATGCTGTTCATATTTTGTTTACAGAACATTCAAGCAATCTTTTTTTTATCATCATTCTTTAGACATTTCTGTTATTTATACTAATAAATGTAACGAGGCAGGGTGCTACTGCCAGCCACAGCTTACTGAATAACTTTTTCATAATTATTGCCAGGGGACGCAAGTCTCCTGGCATCCTCCCTTTTCTGGGGCAGATTTCGGTTGCCGAACACAGCTATATATGGTACTCTGATTACAGGCCTATCACAGTCTGAGCGGTGGGACGGCCGCCTCGGGCTTTTGATCAGGGTATGAGACGACTAAGATATAGGAAAGGAGAGCGAGGGAGCGTATGGATTTGCAGAAATTTATCGAACGAACCGAGAGGACAGGGATTCTGGGCGTGAAGATCACCCAGAACGGCAGGGACATGGGAAAGCATCTGTGGGACGACGAATGCCGCCGCAACGTGTATTCCGCCAGTAAGAGCTTCACCTCTGCGGCGGTGGGAATCGCCGTCAGGGAGGGGCTGCTGTCCTTAGACGAGAAGCTGACGGAGGCTTTTTCGGAGGATCTGCCCAAAGAGGTGAACGAGTACCTGGGGCAGGCTGCAGTGAGGGATCTTCTGACCATGTGCCTGGGGCAGGAGACGCCGCAGCTGATGGGGGCACAGCGGCCGCTGTATGAGCAGGAGGACTGGGTGAAGATGTGTCTGGCCTTTCCCTTTACCTGCCCTCCGGGGACGAAATTTGTCTACAACAACGTAGGCCCCTATCTGGCGGGCGTGCTGGTACAGCGCCGGGCAGGATGCGACCTGGTGTCATACCTGATGCCCAGGCTTTTTAGGCCCCTTGGCATTTGGCGTCCCACCTGGGAGACGGATCCGAAAGGTTATACCTTTGGGGCGGGCGGTTTGTTTCTGACCTTGTCCGAGCTGCATAAGCTGGGACTTTTGTATCTGCAGGAGGGCATGTGGGAGGGAAAGCAGGTGGTTCCTGCGGACTGGGTGGCGGAGAGCCTGAAAGCCCAGGTTTCCACCGGGTTTGCCGAGGATTATGGCTACGGATATCTGTTCTGGGGAGGGCCATGCGGGTCTTTCCGGGCGGACGGCAAATATCTGCAGCTGTCCATCATACTCCGGGACAAGAACGCCGTGATCTCCACGGTGGCGGAGTGCAGGGACGGGAAACCGCTGATGGACGCTATTTTCCAGGAGCTGTATCCCCAGCTGTGATCCGACGGCACCTCTATATAGAAAAGCGGACCGGAAAAGTGCCAAAACCTGTAAAAGCGTGAAAACCGAAAAGCGCGAACTGCGCGAAAAGCCCCGTAAAAGGGAGGATGCCAAGAAGCTTGCGCTCCTTGGCATTATTATGAAAAAGTTATTTAGTAAACAGTAACTGTGGCTGCCTCTGTTTTGCTTCGACCTTTTGCTCTGTCGATGATTCTAGTATAGGGGAAAGAGATGTCTAAAGAATGATCATCTGTTTAAGAATACTTGAATGATTTGTAAACAAAATGTGAATGCAGAGACTTCCAAGTGCATGAGGCAAAAAGCTGCGTCCCGCCTGGCGTTTTGCAAAAGAAGTCACAGGGCGGGACGCAGGGGCCGTACTCAGATTTTCTCGGGCTCCGGATACTCTGTCCCGAAGCAGTCCACGGTGACGCTCTCCATGATCTGGGGCTCTAAGGGTCTGTCGGAAGGGTCCGTGGCGGTCTCGGCAATGCGGTTTACCACGTCCATTCCCTCGATCACTTTTCCGAAAGCAGCGTAGCCGCCGTCTAAATGGGGGGCGTTCTTGTGCATGATGAAGAACTGGCTGCCTGCGGAGTCCGGCTGCATGGACCTGGCCATGGACAGCACGCCCTGGGTGTGCTTCAGGTCGTTTTTCACGCCGTTCTGGGCGAACTCACCCTTGATGGAATAGCCGGGGCCGCCCATGCCCGTGCCGTCAGGACAGCCTCCCTGGATCATGAAGCCTCTGATGACCCGGTGAAAGACGAGGCCGTCATAGAAATTCTTCCGTACCAGGCTGATGAAATTGTTCACGGAAACGGGCGCGGTCTCCGGATACAGCTCCAGCCGGATGACGCCTCCGTCTTTCATGGTAATCGTTACAATGGGATTTTGTGCCATAGTCGCATATCCTTTCTTGTAAAAATAGTGTATAATACCAAAGTCTAACCTATTGTACCCGAAAAGGGAGACGTCGTAAAGAGGAAATTTGAATGAGATAAGGTTTTAGGGAGGGAAATGTGATTTATCTGAAAGAACTGGAGGTAATTCTGGAGGGAGAGCGGGATATTCTGTATGTGACCGATGACGGGCAGACGGCCAGAGGGCTGCGCGGGGAGGGAAAGCCTGTGCTGATTTATCTCCATCCGGGCAATCGGGAACAGGATTTCTCCGGCTTTCTCTTTGCCGTGGAGGATCCGGAGGAGCTGGAACCGGAATATGTAGAGAGGGTTTACCGCAGGTTAAAAGGTCTGCCCTGGAATATCATGGGGACAGACAGATGCCTGATCCGGGAGACCACGCCCGGGGACGTGGAGGCATTCTACCGGATATACAGCCATCCTGCCGTCACGAAATATATGGAAGATCTGTATCCGGATGTGGAGGAGGAGAAGCGCTACATTCGGGAATACATCGAAAAAGTCTATACTTTCTATGGCTTTGGCGTCTGGACGGTAACAGAGCGGGCAAGCGGCGCGGTCATCGGCAGGGCAGGCCTCTCCTACAGGGAGGGCTTTGACGATCCGGAGCTGGGCTTTATCATCGGTGTCCCCTGGCAGCGGCAGGGATACGCAAGTGAGGTCTGCAGGGCGGTTCTGGCCTACGGCTGGAGCGCGCTGGAGTTTCAGCGGATACAGGCCCTGGTGGAGGCGGAGAACGAGGCCTCCCTGAGTCTGTGCGAAAAGTTGGGCTTTTGGCGGGACTTTCGGGTGGAGCTTAATGGCAGGGTATATTGGCGCATGCTGATTGAAAAGGCGCAGTGATGAGGCCTGCAGTGATCGGGGATGAAAAGGCGCGCAAAAAAGCCGGGAGGCCCGGGCGGTAAACGCCCGGGCCTCTCTCCGTCTCAGCAGTCATACTTTTGGTCTTATTATTTTCCGTAAAAGATCTGGGCGATGGGCGAGTCCGGAGACAGGATAATAGTCTTATTCTTTCCTTTCATGGAGGCTTTGGCCGCGTCTAAGCTTCTGACGAAAGAGTAGAAATCCTGCTTGGATTCGTCGTTGTAGGCTTCGGAGAGGATCCGCATGTACTCGGCCTCGCCCTCGGCGATCATGATCTCCGCGTTCTTCTCCGCCTCGGACAGCAATACGGTCACTTCCTTGTCCGTGGTGTTGCGGATGATCTGGGCCTCGGAGCTTCCCTCCGCGGTGTAGGTGGCCGCGATGTTGTCGCGCTCGGAGATCATGCGCTCATAGACAGCGGCCTTGTTGTCGCCGGGCAGATCCAGCTTCTTGGTCTCAAAGGACAGCAGCTCAATGCCGTACTGGTCCAGGGAGCTGCCGATATTATTCAGGATGGCGGCGGAAAGCTGGCCGTCCCGCCCGGAGATCACGTCGTCCTGGGTGGTGCTGCTGATGACATTCTTTGTGGAGTTATACACGATGGCATCCAGCCTGCCCTCCGCGTTGGTGATGGAGGAATTCAGGGTCTGGGCGAATTTCAGGGGATCCGAAATGCGCCAGAGAATGTAGCTGTCGCAGATCATGGTCTTCTTGTCGCTGGTGATGACATCCGAAGAGGGCAGATCGTAGAGCAGGGTCTGGCGGGGCAGGGTGTCCACGCTCTGGATAAAGGGTATCTTGAAGCTGATGCCCGCCTGGGACACTACATGGTCGATTTTTCCGAACTGGCGGACCAGGCTGTACTCGTTTTCCCCGGTGACCACGATGCTGGATGCGCCGGCTGCCAGAAGCACCATCAAGACGGCGATCAAAAGGATTCGTTTTGCTATTTTCATATCATTCTCCTATTCCTTGACTAGAATTGACCGGATCGGTCTGTGTTGCGCTGTATCGGCTGTCAGACACACTGTGGGGTGCCGGGTTCAGCGTTCGTGGCTTTCATCTGCCGGGAGGTCCTCCTCATCTGTGGGGGCGGAAGAACCGCTCTGGCCGCGTACTGCGGCGGACTGCCGTGTATCGTCCTCCTCCGTCTCAGGTGTCCCGGTGAAAGACTCAATGGGATAGATGGTCTGCATATTCCCATTGGGGCTTTCGATAATGACTTTCAGGTCCGGAAGCACATCCTCCATAGCCTCGTAGAACATACGCTGTCTGGTGACTGCCGGGTTCTTGATGTACTCCTGGTACATGGAGTTGAAGCGGGCCACCTGGGCGGTAGCTTCGTTGATACGCTCGGTCTTGCGGGCTTCCGCGTCCTTGATGATGCCGTCCGCCTTGGCCTGTGCGGAGGGGAGCTGTTCATTGCGGTACTTGTTGGCATTGTTCAGGGCGGTTTCCTTTCCCTGCTTTGCGGTCTCCACTGCCTTGAATGCCTCCATGACCTCTACGGTGGGCGGCTCGGAGTCCTGTATGGTAATATTTACCAGCTGGATGCCGATGTCCTGTTCCTCCAGCCGCCCCAGGATCATCTCCTTAATGGAGGCCTGAATCTCGTTTTTCCCTGTGGTCAGTACATCGTCCACGGGATAGCTGCCGATGACGGTACGGATGCAACTCTGGCTGATGTTGCGCAGGATATCCAGGGGCGCTTTGGAGGCATACAGGGCCTTTACCGGATCGCTGTAGCGGTACTCCACATAGAAGTCCACATCGATGAAGTTGAAATCCGACGTGATCATCAGGGATTCATCCTCATCGACTTCCTCGCTTTCCGTATTGTAGCCGATGGCGAAGCCCTGGATGGTGGTGTTTACTTTTCTCACCTGCTGAATGAAAGGGATCTTGAAATGGAGTCCCGGCTCGGATACGGCCTGGGCCTTTCCTAAGGTGATCAGCACCGCCTGTTCCTGCTCCTTAATCTCATAGGTGGAGTTCAGGGCTAAAATTGCCAGAACCAAAACGGTTGCCGCCATGCCGATTATTTTTCCGACGGGACTTTTTTTCTGAGGACCGCCGGCCTGGCCGCCGTCCATGGTCTCAAAGCCGTTCCTTTTGTTGCGAAAAGAATCACTGTTCATATCCATTCCTCCTTGTGGATTCCTGTAAAAGCTGTTCTGCAGTTGTGTTCATGATACTTTATCTGAGGGGAAAAAGCAACAGGAATACATGCACATTAGAGAAAACTATCGTGCAGGTATGGCTCACGGTCTTTTCTTTTCTGGGAAATTGTGGTATACTGCGTGTAGAAATTCCGAATCCGGACAGAATAGGATTGGGAATCATATTTATTTTCTAAACAGGAGGAGTTTTTTATGAAGAAGAAAAGTATCGCTATGTTGTGTGCCGCCCTGCTGGCGGTATCTTTGGCTGCATGCGGAGGGAACCCGGGAGAGAGCCGGACGGACCAGGAGCAGTCTTCCGTCCAGGACAGCAGTGAGGAGTCTTCCCCGGAGAGCGCGCCCACAGAGCCTGGGGACGACCAGACGCAGGGCGGGGAGTCCCAGCCGGCGGAGAGCGAGGGGGCTGCAGGCGGCTATGAGGAGGGCTGGAGCCAGGAGATGGAGAACTTGAAAAAAGCTGTGACGGACGAGCTGGGCGGAGAGTACTGGCCGGATACCCAGGTACTGCCGGATATGCTGGAGATGAATTTCGCCATCACTTCTGACATGTATGACGACTATCTGGCGGAGATGCCCATGATCAGCACAAACGTGGATACCCTATTGATTGTCAAGGCAAAAGATGATAAAGTGGAGGCAGTGCAGAGCGCTGTGGAGGCCTACAGGGAAGCCCGGGTCAACGACTCCATGCAGTATCCCATGAATATAGGCAAGGTTCAGGCCTCCCGCATCGAGACCATCGGCAATTACGTGATATTCGTGCAGTTGGGCGGAGACACGCAGAAAGTGATGGATGACGGCGACGAAGCCGTAATCGCCATGTGCCAGGAGGTCAACGACCGGGCGATCGAGGCAATCCGGGGCCAGCTCTAAGGCCGGGGAGCGGACCGAAGCCGGATAAGCGCCTGGGCGGGGAGCGCCGCCCGGAGAAAAGCCGCCGTTTTATTTAGAGTAGGAGTATACAGGAATGGTTTTCAGCAGTATAGTATTCCTTTTCCGATTTTTTCCCTTGTTCTTTCTATTGTATTATCTGGTTCCCGAGAGGATGAAGAATCTCATCCTCTTTTTGGGGAGCCTGATTTTTTATGCCTGGGGGGAACCGGTGTATGTGGTGCTGATGCTGTTCTCCACGGCAGTGGATTATATTCACGGGCGGCTGTTGGAGAGGCTGCGGGGAAAGAGAGCAGCCAGGCTGGTCTTGCTCTCCTCCGTGGTCATCAATCTGGCGCTGCTGGGTTTCTTTAAGTATGCGGATTTTCTGATTCAGTCTGTGAACGCGGTGTTTGGAACGAGCATTCCGCTTTTTGCCCTGGGGCTGCCCATCGGCATTTCTTTCTACACATTCCAGACCATGTCCTACACCATTGACGTGTATAGGGGACAGGCAAAGGTGCAGAGGAATCTGCTGGATTTCGGCGTGTTTGTGGCTATGTTTCCCCAGCTGATCGCCGGACCTGTGGTAAAGTACCGGGATGTGGAGAAGCGGCTGCACAACCGCCGGATCCGGCTTACGGATATCAGCGAGGGGCTGAAGCGATTCTGCGTGGGCATGGCAAAAAAGGTGCTGCTGGCGAACAATATCGGGGAGCTGTGGGCTTTCGTGGGCGGGATCAGGCCGCAGGACATGAGCATGCTCACAGCCTGGCTGGGCATTTTGGCCTTTGGCCTCCAGATCTATTTCGACTTCTCGGGGTACTCTGACATGGCCATCGGTCTGGGACGGATGCTGGGCTTTGATTTCCCGGAGAATTTCAACTATCCCTATATATCCGCCTCTGTCACGGAGTTCTGGCGCAGATGGCATATCTCCCTGGGCAGCTGGTTTCGGGAGTACGTGTATTTCCCGCTGGGAGGCAGCAGAAAGGGGCTGCCCAGGCAGCTTATAAATATCCTGATCGTGTGGATGCTCACAGGCATCTGGCACGGGGCGGGGTGGAATTTCCTGCTGTGGGGGCTTTGGTTCGCCTTTGCCCTGATGCTGGAGAAACTTTTTTTGGCAAAACTCCTGGCCTGGCTGCCCAAGGGAATCGGCATTGTGTATACGCTGCTGGTGGCCGTGACGGGATGGGTGCTGTTCGCGCTGGAGACGCCGGCGCAGATTTTGGGCTATGTAAAGGCCATGACAGGCATGGCTCAGAGCCTGGTGGACAGGCAGGGGATTTATCTGGGCAGGCAGTATCTGGTCCTGTTCCTGACCGGGGTGATAGCGTCCACGCCGCTGCCTCAAAAAACGGTAAATTACTTTAGGGAATCCCGGACAGGTTTTCATATGGCCCTGTACCGTTTCGGCGAGAAGTTCATTCCGGCGGCAATGCTGCTGTTGTCTATTGCCGGTATTGTGGAAGCGTCCTACAATCCTTTCCTGTACTTCCGTTTCTAGGGGCGCGGGGAGGATTGACTGGATAGGTCAAAAGGGGACGATTGCAGATGGATGAGAAGAGAAGCGCTTTGTTTACGATCATAGTCATTACATCGATCATCGTAGTATTCGGGGTGGCGGATCTGATACAGAAAGACCGCCTGTACTCCGAGACGGAGAAGAGGGTGCTGGCCTCCAGGCCAAAATTTTCGCTGGAGGCTCTCCTGCGGGAGGACTATACGGGGAAGTATGAGACCTATCTGACGGATCAGTTCGTCAGCCGGGATAAATGGATTACCATTAAGACATACACGGAGCTGGCCTTGCAGAAAAAGGAGATCAACGGGGTCTATCTGGGGGCGGACGGCTATCTGATAGAGAGACATCTGCCCTCGGACTATACCAGCGTGCAGGTGAACAAGAAAATCGCGCTGCTGGAAAAGCTGGTGAGGGACTGGGACGCCGCGGTGATGCTGGTGCCCACGGCGGACAATATTCTCGGGGATAAGCTTCCCGCCTATGCGCCTTACTATGACGAAAAGAGCCTGCTGGATCAGGTGGCACGGCATGTGGGGGAGCATTATGTGGACGTGTACTCCGTTTTGCAGGAGCATGCCGGGGAGGAGATCTATTACCGCACGGATCATCACTGGACTTCTCTGGGAGCCGCGTACGGATATGACGCCTGGGCGGAATACAGCGGAAAAAATGCCGGGCTTTACAGGGCGGAGGACATGGAGCTGGCGGCGGAGGATTTTCTGGGGACTCTGCAGTCGAAAGTGAACCTGAACATGGCCGGGGACGATATCTACTATTTCCCGAGGACTCTGGAGCGGTCGGTCAAGGTAACTTATGATCTGAAAGAGGAGGGAGACAGCTGCTACGAGGAGTCTCATCTGGATACAAAGAACAAGTACGGATTCTTTCTGGACGACAATCATGCTCTGGTGGAGATTGATACGGGAAATCCGAACCGGAAGACCCTGTTCGTCATCAAGGATTCTTACGCCAACTGCTTCGTGCCGCTTCTGATCCCTCACTATCAGAGGATCTATGTGCTGGATCCGAGATATTTCAGGGGCAGGCTGTACGAGCTTATGGAAAGTTATGAGCCCGGGCAGGGCATGGATGTGCTGGTGTTGTATAACTGTATTCATTTTATAGAAGAATTTGCGTATGTAGAGTAGGCTGCCTGGAGAGAGAGGGATGGGATGAAAGCGGTTATCTTTGACATGGACGGTGTTCTTTTCGACACGGAGAGGCTTTGCATGGAGGCATGGATGGCAGTGGCGGGAAAATGGGGGCTTCCTAAGATGGAGGAAGTCTTCCCGCAGTGTATCGGCCTCAATGCCAACGACAGCAGAGAGGTGGTATGCAAGGCTTACGGGAGGGATTTCGACTATCCGCTTTTCCGGGAGGAGACCGCAGCCTGGTTTGAGGACTGTGTGAACAGGAGGGGACTGCCGGTGAAACCGGGGGTGCGGGAGATCCTGGAATGGCTGAAAGAATCCGGCTTTAGGGTGGGGCTGGCCTCCTCCACAAAAGAAGCCACTGTCAGAAGCCACTTGGAGCTTGCGGGACTTTCGGAGTATTTTACCCGGCTGACTACGGGAGATATGGTGGAGCATTCAAAGCCCCGGCCGGACATCTATCTGTTGGCCTGCGACAGACTGGGGGTGGAGCCCGGGCAGACTTATGCCGTGGAGGATTCCCCCAACGGCGTCCGCGCCGCCCATGCAGCCGGAATGCGCACTGTGATGGTGCCGGACATGGTGGCACCCGACGAAGAGATGGTGCGGCTTAGCTGCGCCGTTTTGAGAGATCTGACAGAGGTGCAGGCTTTTTTGAAACAGAGGACGGAGACGGCATAGCGACGCGGCCGCCGCGCAGGCGGTCAACGGCGTCCGAACCAAAGCCCGCACAAAACGCGGCCCGGCGCCGATAAGGGCAGAAATCGGAGCCGGAATAAAACAGTCTCTGCACAGACAGAAGACGGAACTGGAATACGAAAATGGCAAATCTAGGAATTCCCCGCAACACCATCGAGGTGCTGCAGAAATACAATTTTACATTTCAGAAGAAATACGGTCAAAACTTTCTGATCGATCCCAATGTGCTGGAGCGGGTTATAGGGGCGGCAGAGGTGTCCGGGGAGGACTGTGTGCTGGAGATCGGCCCCGGCATCGGCACCATGACCCAGCTTTTGGCGGAGCGCGCGGGAAAGGTGATTGCGGTGGAAATCGACAGGAACCTGATTCCCATTCTGGAGGAGACTCTTTCTCCCTATTCCAATGTGACCATCATCAATGAGGACATACTGAAGCTGGACATAAAGCGGCTGACGGAAGAGGCGGGAGGGGGACGGCCCGCGAAAGTGGTGGCGAATCTGCCCTACTATATTACGACGCCCATTGTCATGGGGCTGCTGGAGGGGGGAGCGCCCCTTAGGAGCATTACTGTGATGGTGCAGAAAGAGGTGGCTGAGCGCATGCAGGCCGGCCCCGGCACAAAGGAGTACGGAGCCCTGTCGCTGGCGGTACAGTACTACGCGCAGCCGGAGGTGGTGGCAAATGTGCCGCCCAATTGCTTTATCCCCAGACCCAATGTGGGAAGCGCCGTGATCCGGCTGACAAAGCATACCGCTCCGCCCGTAGAGGCAGCGGACGTGGGAAAGCTGTTCGCCGTGATCCGCGCGTCTTTCAACCAGCGCCGCAAGACACTGGCCAACAGCCTGGGGAACGCACCGGGGCTTAGCGTGTCCAGAGAGCAGGTGACGCAGGCCCTGGAGGAGATGGGGCTTCCCGCCATGGTCCGCGGCGAGGCGCTGACGCTGGAGCAGTTTGCGGCATTGAGCAGCCGGCTGTAAAATTTGTGAATTTTTTTGACATATGTATGCGGACTATGTTACACTAAAAAATAATGGTCATACGAAGATCCTTTGACAGATTGCCATTTGAGATAGGGGCGGGTTACTTTGGATAAATATGAATATAAAGTAAGATCGGAAGAAATAAAATCCCTGATAGGCCAGGGAAGTTATGCACAGGCTGCCGAAATCGCGGATACCATAGACTGGCGGCGGGTTAAGAGTGTCATGATGCTCTGTACGGTCAGCGATTTGTATAAGATAAACAGGCGCTATGAGGATGCGAAGAATATGCTGCTGCTGGCCTATGAGAGGAGGCCCGGCGGCAGGACTATCTGCTATTCGCTCTGCGAGCTCTGCATCAAGACCGAAGAGTTCGTGCAGGCTTTGAAATATTACAAGGAATTCGTACAGGCGGCGCCGAAAGACAGCGGCCGCTATATCTTGCAGTACAAGCTCTACGAGGCCCAGGAGGTGAGCCTGGAGGAGCGGATCAGTGTGCTGGAGGAGCTGAAGAAAAGAGATTACAGGGAAAAATGGGCCTATGAGCTGGCCTATCTATACCACAGGGTGGGGCTGGGAACCCGCTGTGTGGAGGAATGCGACGAGCTGATTTTGTGGTTCGGCGAGGGCAAGTACGTGGTGAAAGCCATGGAACTGAAGATGCTCCACCAGCCGCTGACACCGGCTCAGCGGGAGGCATACGACCGCCGCTTTGAGGAGGCGCAGCCTGACAAGGGGCAGGAGGACCAGGAATACTACGAGGACGGGGCAGACTACGGGAGCGGGGTTTCGGAGGGACAGGAAGAGTATGGCTGGCCGCCGGAGGAACGCCCGGATGGAGAGGGGGCTGTTTATGGGGGAGAGAGTGCCTCCTCGCAGGAAGAGCCCGGGGAACTGGACATTCAGGTGAAGACCATGGATGTAGGGAAGTACAATACCATCAATCTGCAGGCTGAGCTGGCGGCGGGGCTCCAGGAAGTGCTGGGAGCGGAAGACATGGCCCGTGAAAGCGGCGGGGCGGAAGAAATGCCTGGGGCTCAGGCCGGGGGAGTCGAGAGGCCGTCGGGAGCCGATTACCGGAATTACGGGGCGGAGGAGATAGAGGATTCGGAGGTATTCTTCGGCGCTACGGGGGAGATTGAAGACACCTCGCTGGAGTTTGACGCGCCGGAGGTGGGCGCGGAGGAGACCGGGGCCTGGCAGGAGTATGAGCCTGGTGCGGAGGAGGATGCGTCCGGACAGGAGTATGATGCAGGCGCGGAGGAGACCGGGACCTGGCAGGAGTATGAGGCGGATGCGGAGGATGCGTCCGGACAGGAGTATGAGCCTGGTGCGGAGGAGGACGCGTCCTGGCAGGAGTATGAGGCGGATGCGGAGGATGCGTCCGGACAGGAGTATGAGCCTGGTGCGGAGGAGGACGCGTCCTGGCAGGAGTATGAGCCTGGTGCGGAGGAGAATGCGTCCGGACAGGAGTATGAGGCGGGCGCGGAGGATGCGTCCGGACAGGAGTATGCGCCTGGTGCGAAGAGAACTGTGGCTGGAGAGATGTATGTACCTGGCGCAGAGGAAACTGCAGCCAGAGAGATGTATGCGTCTGGTGCGGAGAAAACTGCAGCCGGAGAGAGGCATGTGCCTGGTGCGGAGAAAACCGTAGTCGGAGAGAGGCATGCGCCCGGTGCGGAGAAAATCGCGTCCGGACAGGAACCTGCACCGGTGCCGGAGAAATACATAGAAGAGACGGGAGCACGGCAGCCGGAGAGACAGGAGGAAAGCACGGTTCCCGTGGACGCAGATGCGGCGGAGAAAGGAGCCGCGCAGAGGAAAGAGCGGCAGTCTGCGGAGAATGGGGCTGAGCCCCGGCAGGACACCCAGCCTCCCAAAGAGATGGCGGAGGTGCTCTCCCAGGAGGCGAATGGGCAGATCAGCATTGTCCTGCCTGAAAGCGCAGCCATCGAGAAGCAGATAACGGGCCAGATGAAGCTGGAGGATATTCTGGCGGAGTGGGAGAGGATCAAGAAAGCGAACGAAGCAAAGTGCCAGGAGGAGGTGCGCAGGCATGTCCTGAGCCAGACAGGCCCCATGTTCACGGAATTCGAGGCAGCCGTCAGGGACGGTCTTCTGGAACAGCTTGAAAAGGGCGAGAGGCAGCAGAAAGACGGAGAGCGGACAGCTATGCCGGAGCAAACCGGGGCGGCAGAAAGGGCGGCTTACGGCGAAAAGTCCGGCGAGGCGCAGGAAGCGGGAGACGGCCGGGACGATCCGCAGGAAGCAGCGTTCACGGATCAGGCAGGATATGAAGAGGCCAAAACGGATGGAACCGCGTGTGCGGAAGAAGCCGGATATGAACAGGAGCAAGCATATATAAGGGAAGCGGGATACGGGGCCCAGGCCGCGTATGCCGAATACATAGAGGGAGCGGGGACGGAAGAGGAGTCCGGGTATGAAGAAGACGGAGCATATGCGGACGGAAACGGGTACGGTGAGGAAACCGGATTTGAGGGCGAAGCGGGGGACGCCGTAGCGTACGAAACAGCGGGCGGACCTGAGAATGCCGTAGAATACGAAGCGGCTGCTGCCCTGGGATATGCCGGGGAGTACGAAGCGGCAGAGAATGATGAAGCATACGAAGCTGCCGGCCCGGGATATGCCGAAGCGTACGAGACGGGAGAAGCTCCGGAGTATGCCAGGGAGTACGAAGCGGCGGAGGACGAAGAATACGAGGCGGAGCAGCCCCTGGAGAACGCCGTAGAATACGAGGCTGCCGCCGCCCTGGGATACGGAGAGGAGTACGAGGCTGCCGGCCCGGAATATACCGGGGAGCACGAGGCTGCGGAGGCCCCGGAGTATACCGGGGAGAACGGGTACGGGGCGGAGACCGGCGAAGATGCCCCGGAGTACATAGAGGAGCCCGGGTACGAGGATGAGGCTCCATATGCCGGGAACTACGAAGAATATGGGGACGAGGCGGACGGGGAAGCCGATTACGGGGAAAGCGCGGAGGATGCGGCTTTCTCTGATAAGAAAAGGCCTTTCGGGGTGTCCGGCACAGAGGAAGACGACATTGTCGGAGAGATAGAGGAGATCCAGGAGCAGGTAGAGGCGTCGGAGAGGCCCAAGAGGGCGGAGACGGCGCAAAAGGATCAGAACAGGGCAGGAGACAAACCGGCCATAGAGCGGGAACAGGCAAAAGTCAGAAGTCTGACCCGGGAGGAGAAAGAGCTGTTTGCCCCCTATATCCAGAACCGCCGTTCCAGAGAGCAGCTTGTGAAAGCGCTGGACAGCGTCAGCATGGCGGCATATACGGGGAATCTGATCATCACGGGTGAGGAGGGCATGGACACGCTGACGCTTGCCAAGAACATGATGCGGGAGATCCGCATGATAGACAGCAATTTCTCCGGCAAGGTGGCAAAGGTATCCGGAGAGGGGCTCAACGGCAAGGACGTGGCGCAGACCCTGGAGCAGCTCAACAACGGGGCTCTGATCATCCAGAAAGCCTCCGGTATGAGCAGCAAGACGGCGGGTATGCTCCACAGACAGCTGCAGCATGAGAGATTCGGCATCATTGTAGTCCTGGAGGATACGGAAAAGGCCATCAAGAAGCTGTTTTTGGGGACGCCGGATCTGTACGGCGATTTTACCGCCCGCGTGGATCTGGAGGCGCTGAGCAATGATGCGCTGGTGGCTTTCGGGAGGCAGTACGCGCGGGAGAAAGAGTATTCCATTGACAATCTGGGGGTGCTGGCGCTGCACACCAGGATCGAAGAACTGCAGACCATCGACCATGTGGTGACTGTGATGGAAGTGAAGCAGATCATGGACGAAGCAATACACCGGGCATCGAGGAAGACATTGGGACATTTCTTCGATATTCTTCTGGCGAGACGATATGACGACGAGGATATGGTGATATTGACAGAGAAAGATTTTGTTGCATGAAAGGTGGAATGGCAATGGCTAAGAAAGCGACAAAGAAAGCGGCAGAGAAAACAGTGGAAAAGAGGGAGCAGAAGATAGAAAAGGTCTTTATATCGGAGGCCGATCAGTATCTTTTTTCCCAGGCGACCCATTATGACATTTATAAGAAGCTGGGGGCCCATTTGTCCGAGGAGAAAGGCAAAAGGGGCGTCTACTTCGGAGTCTGGGCGCCGAACGCTGCCCGGGTGCATGTGATCGGCAGCTTCAACGGCTGGAATGAGGAGGCGGCTCCCATGGAGAAGTTAGGTCCCGTGGGAATCTGGGGGCTGTTCATCCCGGGGATCGGGACAGGAGAAATGTATAAGTTTCTGATCACGGCCCAGGACGGAAGAAAGATCTACAAGGCGGATCCTTTTGCCAACAGTGCCGAGTACCGGCCCGGCACGGCGTCCGTGATCACGGATTTAAACGGTTTCCAGTGGCAGGACGCAAAGTGGATGGCGGCCCGGGACGGCAAAGACCTGCAGAAACAGCCCATGGCAATCTACGAGTGCCACATCGGCTCCTTTATGAAACATCCGGACGGAACAGAGGGCTTTTACAATTACCGCGAGTTTGCGGACAGAATTGCGGAATATTTAAAACAGATGCGCTACACCCATGTGGAACTCATGGGCATTTTGGAGCATCCCTTTGACGGTTCCTGGGGGTATCAGGTGACGGGCTACTATGCGCCCACGTCCCGGTACGGCACCCCTAAGGATTTCATGTATCTGGTGGATAAGCTGCATCAGATGGGGGTAGGCGTGATCCTGGACTGGGTGCCGGCCCACTTTGCCACGGACGCTTTCGGCCTTGCGGAATTCGACGGCCAGTGCATCTTTGAGCATCCGGATCCCCGCCTGGGTTCCCACCCGGACTGGGGGACCAAGATTTTCAACTACGGCAAGCCCGAGGTGAAGAATTTCCTGATAGCCAATGTGCTGTTCTGGCTTCGGGAGTTCCATATAGACGGCATTCGGGTAGACGCTGTGGCGTCCATGCTCTATCTGGATTACGGTAAAAAGGACGGCCAGTGGGTGCCCAATAAGTACGGCGGCAACGAGAATCTGGAGGCCATTGAATTTTTCAAGCATTTGAATTCCGTGGTGCGGGGCACCTACCCGGGCTTTATCACCATCGCCGAGGAGTCCACAGCGTGGCCCAATGTGTCCGGGGAGATCGGCGGAGAGGGACTGGGCTTTGCCTTTAAATGGAACATGGGATGGATGCACGACTTCTGTGAATATATGAAGCTGGATCCCCTGTACCGGAAAGGGAACCACTATGCCCTGACCTTTGCCATGAGCTACAATGAGTATGAAAAATACATCCTGCCCTTGTCCCACGACGAGGTAGTGCATCTGAAGTGCTCCATGGTGAACAAGATGCCGGGCTATAAAAAGGACAAATACGCCAATCTGCGGGTGGGCTATGCCTATATGTTCGGCCACTGCGGCAAAAAGCTTCTGTTCATGGGACAGGAGTTCGGACAGGAGCGGGAGTGGAGCGAGGAGCGGGAGCTGGACTGGTTCCTTTTGGCCCAGGAGGAGAACAAGGGCTTGCAGGCCTTTATGAGCGAGCTTTTGAAATTATACCGCAAGTATCCCGCGCTCTATGAGATAGACGACAGCTGGCAGGGCTTTGAGTGGATGAATGCGGACGACGCGGAGAACAGCGTGTACTCCTTTGTGCGAAAATCCTCCAAAGGCACGCAGAATCTTCTGTTCGTGCTGAACATGACGCCGGTGAAGCGGGATGGCTACAGAGTGGCTGTGCCGTCCGCCTCCACCAGAAAGAAATATAAGCTGCTGTTAAACAGCGACGAGGAGCGTTTCGGAGGCTGGGGCAACGAGATTCCAAAGGAGATCCCGGTGGAAAAGATTCCCTGCCACAACAAGGAGTACTCCATATCGGTGGATCTGCCTCCTTACGGTGCGGCGGTATTTGTATTTTAATCGGGGCAGCTAAAGGTTTCCAAGGATTTTACCGAAATAAAGGGTAGGTGCGGACAGAGGCGCCTACTCTTTTTTATCATTTTCAGACAGGAGATACGACTTTGAAGATAACATTCAGTGAGCAGGCAATCAGGGAAGCGGAGCGCAAGCGGGCGGAGAGAAACCGCGCGCAGCATCAGGAATCTGCCACGGCAATGGGGCAGACGGCCTTTGCGGATATGTTTGGCAGGCAGCAGGACGGCATACTGGCGGCCGGAGGCGAAAAGGGCAAGAGCCTCATCGAGCTTCAGCAGGAGGCGGAGAGTGCGGATGTGGCGCTGCAGCGGGATTATATGACAGTCATGTCACATACCATGTCCGAGGAGGATTACGCCAGGCTGAAAGAGGAAGGGTTTGACCTGGGAAGCATGGATCCGGAGGAAGCGGTAACCATCGTGGACAAGATCAAGGCAGAGCTGGTCCGGGCGGGAGAGAATATCGTAGGCTACACGGACGATATGAGCATGGATAAGCTGGCGTCCGCGCTGGGCAGCCAGGCTCTGGCCAGGGCCGTGGCGGACAGCTTCCGGGGGGCGGACGTACCGCTGACAAAGGAGAATCTCTCTGCAGTGTCCCGGGCATGGGCCATGAACTTGGAGCTGCAGCCCATGGGGGAGGGCTCTTACAGCTACCTCATCGACAATGACATGGAGGCGGAGATCTGGAATCTCTACCTGGCCCAGAGCAGCGGAGCGGACAGAGGCGGGAGTACGGCGCAGTTCTACGCGGAGGACGTGCAGGGATATTATACCCAGAGCGCGGGCAGGGCACAGAGCGGGGATCTCCAGGATCAGATTGACAAGATCATACGCCAGTCCGGTGAAGAAGTAAACGACAGGAGCCGCGCCAACGCCTCATGGCTTCTGGACAGGGGACTGCCTTTGACTGCCAAGAATTTAAAGAAGCTGGACCAGCTTCAGGAGATGCGGCTTCCGGCCGGCGAGGAGCAGTTCGGAAAGGCGGCCGCGGCCGCAGTGGCAGAGGGCAGGGATCCGGTCCATGCGGATCTGACGGGAAACAGTGAGAATCTGTACGAAAAAGCGGCCTTTATCTCGGATTTCTACCACAGCAGCGAAATCTGGGAGGCCACGGTCGGAGATATCACCGCCAGGAGGCAGCTGGAGGAGGTCCGGCTGCGTATGACGGCGGAAGTGAACGTGAAGCTTCTGCGCAGCGGCTTTTCCATTGACACGGAGCCTATGGAGGAGCTGATCAAGGCCCTGAAACAGGCCGAGTATCAGCTGGCAAACCAGTACTTCCCCAGAGACAATATGGCTGTGGAGAAATACCACAATTATCAGAGAGCCAGCGATGTGGCCGGGCAGATGCCGGGACTCCCCGCAGACGTGCTGGGCATGTTCGCGAAAGGACAGGAAGGTGCCTCTCTGGAGACGATCTATAACGAGGGCAAGGCCCTGCAGGCCAGTTACGAAAAGGCGCAGGAAAGCTATGAGAAGCTGATGACCGTTCCCAGAAGCGATCTGGGCGACAGCATTGACAAGGCCTTTGCCAGCGTGGATCATATTCTGAAAGATCTGGGCGTGGAGATGACGGAGGAGAACCGCAGGGCCGTGAGAATCCTTGGCTATAACGAGATGGAGATGAACATGTCCAATCTTGAGGCTGTCAGGGAGGCGGATCGGAAAGTGCAGGGCGTGCTGGAGAAGCTGACGCCGGCAGCTACCCTGAAGATGATCCGGGACGGCTTCAATCCTCTGGAGAAGAGCTTCAGCGAGCTGGAGCATTACTTTAAAACGCTTCCGCCGGAGTACAAGAAAGAGGCGGAGAGCTACAGCAGATTCCTCTACGGCCTGGAGCGCAATAACGAGATTACGCCCGAGGAGAGGGAGAGCTATATCGGCATCTACAGGCTGGTGCGCCAGCTGGAGAAAGCCGAGGGAGCCGCAGTGGGGGCGTTGGTCAATGCCCAGACAGAGATCCATTTTTCAAATCTGTTGTCCGCGCTGCAGAGCAACCGCAACAGGCCCATCGATCTGCGGGTGTCGGATGAGACCGGCACCAGGGCGGAGCTGCTTCGCAAGGGGGAGAGCATTTCGTCGCAGATTTCCAGGGCATTTACAAAGACGGTGCGGGGAATCCGGGAGGCCAATGCGGCGGCTGCAGCTGCAGCCGCCGCGGAGAAAGCGCCCGCAGAGCTTCCGATTCCCGAGACGCCCGCGCCTGTGCCCGCAGAGGAGCAGCGGCCCCAGGAGCCTGCGAAAGAGAGGCCGGCGGCGGAAAACGGGACCCCGGCGCCTGAGGCGGTGTCCGAGGCTTTGGTCAAGGCGGCCAATGACGTCCTGACGGAAGTGTCATCCGACGAGACGGTGACGAAAGAATACAACAGGACTCAGCTGGAGGAGCAGCGCCAGGCAGTGAGCAGCGCTGACCAGGAGAGCATTGCCATGCTGCAGAGAGGGGCGCTTCTGTCGAGCGCGGACAATCTGATGGCGGCTCAGGCACTGAACCACGGGGTGGAGAATCTCTTTGAGATGAGCGACAGACACAGAGCGCCCAAGAAGAAAGAGCAGTATTCCATGAACGACCTGATGGCTTTGGTGGCCAGCAAGTCCGGCCAGGGCAAAGAGGACAAAAGCCTCGCCAAGGCGGATTCGGCCCAAGAGACACAGGAGAGCACGGCTCTGTGGCAGAAGCTGGACAGCATGGATGAATTTACGCAGGATTACAGCCGTATGGCAGAGACTTCGCTTCAGTCCGTGGAGGAGGCCACCTTTGAGGAGGCCGACAACAGCGTGGATGTCCGCAACATGCAGCTGAGCCATAAGCAGCTCACCGTGGCGGTGGCTCTGGCCCAGAGGGAGGAGTACTATCTGCCGCTCTATGTGGGGAATACATTGACCAGAGTGCATTTGACCCTGGACAAGGGCAAGAATGACAAAGGGACGGTCACTGTGGGCGTGACCCTGTCGGAGGATGCCCATATGCAGGCCAGACTCTATCTGCAGAACGGAATGGTTCACGGAATGCTTTTCGGAGAAGGCAATGTAGAGCTAATGAAATTGCAGCAGATAGCCGATACTTTTAGAAAGGAAGCAGAGGGCAGCTGGACAGTGGGCAACCTGACCACCATCGCCTCCGAGAACCGGATGCCTGAGCTGATCAAAACAGGAGAGCATACCCCCACGAACAGCGCCGAGCTTTACCGGGTGGCAAAGGTATTCCTGCAATCTGTAGTTCAACAAGGAGAAACCGTATGAGAATCAATTACAATGTATCCGCAATGATTACCAATAACAATCTGGCCAACAACGACAGCGCGGTGGCAAAGTCTCTGCAGAGGCTTTCCTCCGGCCTGAAGATAAACAATGCCAAGGACAACCCGGCCGGGCTTGCCATGGCAAAGCGCATGAACGCGCAGATCATGGGTCTTTCCATGGCGAACCAGAACGCCAGCGACGGCGTCTCCATCATTGAGACGGCGGACGGCGCCATGTCGGAGATCAGCGAGATGCTCCAGCGCATGAATGAGCTGGCGGTGAAAGCGGCCAACGGTGTGGAATCCGACAGCGACAGAGAGATGATCCAAAAGGAAGTCAAGCAGCTGACCTCGGAGATTACCCGGGTGGCCGAGTCCACGGAATTCAACGGACAGAAGCTTTTGAACGGGGAATTCTCCCTGAAAGGATATGTCAGCGGCAACCTGGATGTAAAAGTGGACTCCTACTCTTCGGACGTGGCCATCAAGGATTACACGATTACAGGGCTGACAGTGGATCAGGACCCTGTCACGGAGGAGTACAAGGTGTCCCTGACGCTTCCCCAGGACGGAACCAACGGCGGCTTCCCGGAGGACGTGTACGCGGAAATCAAGGACGATATGGTGACCATCAAGGGCGGAAACGGGTTTGAGATGGTGCTGGATCTGACCAGATGCGATCTGGAGAATCAGACAATGCCGTTTACCATTCAGAACCTTACCATTGATGCCACGGGAATCGGCGCCATGCGGCTCCAGGTGGGAGCGAACGAGGGACAGGTCATCGAGGTGAATATCCCCAGGATCTCCCTGCGCGCCATGGGTCTGGAGAACTGCATGGTTAAGGAGGAGAACGGCGCGGAAGTCTGGACGCTGGATGTGAGCACCGAGGAGAAAGCCACAGAGGCCATCGACCGCATCGACGGCGCCATCCATTTCATATCGGACATCCGCGGACAGCTGGGCGCTTATCAGAACCGTTTGGAGTCCACCATCAACAGCCTGGACGTCACTTCCGAGAACATGACGTCGGCATATTCCCGCATCATGGACGTGGACATGGCGGAGGAGATGACCAACTATACCACCGCCCAGGTGATGACGCAGGCGGCTACCTCCATGCTGGCCCAGGCCAATGAGCGGCCGTCCCAGGTGCTGCAGCTTTTGCAGTGATCCCGGAGCTTTGACAGGATTGATACCAAAATAAGGCTGGTTGTATTATGAAAAAAGAAGATAAGCAGCAATTTACGTTTCGGATTACCCAGGCGAACTCCACACAGCTGGTGGTGATTCTGTATGAGATGCTGCTCTGCTATCTGGAGGATGCGGAGCAGGCCTTGGCTCAAAAAGAGGGAATGCCGGGAGAGCAGGATGCGTTCCGGGATGCCGTAAGAAAGGCGAGAGGATGTCTGAACGAGCTGATCAGCTCCCTGCATATGGAATATGAACCGGCGCCGGCGCTGATGCAGCTGTATTTGTTCTGCATCAGGCGGCTGGCCCTGGGCGAACAGCGCCGGGACGCCGGGATCCTGGGAGAGATCAGGAAAGTCATAGAACCGCTGTGCGAAGCGTACGGAAAGCTGGCGGAGCAAAACACGGCCGGTCCTGTGATGCGCAATTCCCAGACGGTCTATGCGGGCCTGACCTACGGCAGGAACACCCTAACCGAGAACATGGCTGATCAGGGCGCGAACAGGGGAATGCTTGTATAGGGTATCCTCCGCGGGGGCCGACTCCAGAGCCGCCAGATCCGTCAGGTGCTTGTATCTCTTTTGGAGAGAATTGATCTCATAAATATAGCTGTCGATCATATCCACATCTACGGCATTGTCAAAACCCGCGTAGGCATCGTTCAAGGCTTTGCGGGTTTTTTCGATGGAATCTTTCAGTGTGACAGGCGTGTAATCTTCTTCCGTCATATGTTCCGTTCCCATTTTTTGATTAAAATACATTTTCATGGCAGATTTCCTTTCCGCTGGATTTGTTTTCGGGAAGAGTGGCGGCGGTTATGGTAAAAGTATAGGCCCTGTACATGCAGATTATTCCAATTTTGGAAAAAAATATCAGATCCCTGTATTTGGGCCGAAATCCGCATATTTGGAGAAAAGGGACATATTTATATTCCAAAGGGCCATAGCGGCCAAAACTGCCGCGGAGGGTGGGATCGTATGACGGAAAAGGTACTGAACCTGGTTATGAGGGGAATTCTGGGGACGATAGCAATGTATTTCATCAATTCGACGCTGGATTATCTGGGGATATCCCTGGGGGTGGGAATCAATGCGGCCACGGTATTGACATCCGGAATCTTAGGATTTCCGGGGCTTCTGGCCCTTTACGGCATCGGAATTTATAAAGTTTTGTAACTATTTGACAAAATTCGACTTTTTCCGCTTTGGCCCTTGAAATCGGGCAACGGACCGGTTATAATGCAACTATCATTTCAAATCAAGTATTTCAAATGAATTCTACGACTCAGATAATTCCGGAGGCATGTTTCGCCTCGGCGACCAGGTATTATGACAGGGAAAGGGATGATGCAGTTGGCGGCATTGTGTGTTTTTTTGGCTGTGGCCTGCGGCTATGACTATCGGGAGAGGAGGATACCGAACTATGTGATCTTGGGGACGATGCTTGCGGGAATCGGCTGGCGTCTTTACGACGAAAGGGCGCCCGGCGCATTCTGGTATCTGGGACAGGCTGTGCTTGTCATGGCGGTTCTGTACCCGTTTTTTAAGGTGGGGGGCCTTGGGGCCGGTGATGTGAAGCTTCTTGGTGTGACGGCGGGCTATCTGCCCGCGGAGAAGATTCTGGGATTCTTGTTCTGTTCTCTGCTGGTTGCGGCAATGATTTCACTTGTAAAGATTTTGAGAAAGGCAAAAGGCGGGGTCTGCCTGTCCGGGCCTGTACTTGTCAGCATTCTGTTGTTTCTGGGAGGTGTCTATTGAAAAAGGGGACTTGCAAAGTCATGGCCTTGTGCGATACGGAGGAAGAGTATGCGCAGCTGATGACGGAATTTATGGAAAAAAGAAAGAACCTGCCATGGGAACTGCATACCTACACGAATGTGGACAGGCTGCTGGGGGCTGAGAAAAAGGGGCTTGCCATGCTGGTGGTGGCAGAGAGCGCCTATCGCCGGGAGCTTGAGGCGCTTTCCCCGGAATGCCTGGTGGTGCTGAACGAGAGCGGCGTCATGAGATGGGAGGATGTCTCCTATGTGGACAAGTACCAGGAGGCAGAGGAGGTATTCAAGCAGCTTCTGGGTGTGTACACGGAGGTCGCGGATGTCCAGCTGCCTTTTCTGCGCTCCAATCGTAAGACCGTGTTCATCGGGAACTATTCTCCGGTGCACAGATCCATGCAGACCTCCTTTGCCATCACCATGAGCCTGATGCTGGCCAGAAAGCATTCCACGCTTTACCTGAACTTTGAGCATTATGCGGGAATCTCGGAGCTCCTGCCGGATATGCAGACCCTGGATATGGCGGATCTTTTGTATTTTCTCAATGCCCAGAGAGACAAATTCCGGCTGAGATTGCAGACCATACTGAAGCGCAAGGGGGCGCTGGACTATGTTCCGCCCATGAAGTCGGGCCAGAACCTGATCACGGTGACGGCCCAGGAATGGCTGGGGCTGTTGGAGCGAATCGAGGAGCTGGATGAATACGAGTATGTGGTCCTGGACTTGAGCGAGAGTATGCAGGGACTGTTTGAAATCCTCCGAATGTGCAGGCAGGTCTACACACTGACAAGGGAGGACCGAATTGCCCAAGGTAAGCTTCTTCAGTATGAGCAGGTTCTGGCGCTGTACGAATACGGCGACGTGCTGGGCAAGACAAAGCGGCTTTCCCTCTCCCATATCCAGAAGCTGCCCGGGGAGATGGAGCAGCTGACAAAGGGGGAGGTGGCGGATTTGGTGAAAGGATTGATCAAGGGCCTGGAGGAGGGAGGGGATGAGTGAATGGAATACAAGGAACTGAAGAGAGAGCTGCGGGGCAAGGTCCAGGAGCGAATGGACTTTGTAAAGGATTTTACGGATGCCGAGGTGGAGGACACCATCGACGAAGTGATCCTGCAGCAGGGGCTTTTGGTATATCCGGCGGCAGTCCGCAGGCGGCTGAAGCAGGAGCTTTTCGACTCCCTGCGGAGGCTGGACATCCTGCAGATATTTGTGGAGGACAGTTCCGTCACGGAGATTATGATCAACGGAAAGGATCACATCTTTGTGGAGCAGAACGGAAAGCTGAGGGAACTGGACATCAGCTTTGAGTCCACGGAGAAGCTCCAGGATGTGATACAGCAGATTGTGGCGGGATGCAACCGGGTGGTGAATGAGGCGTCGCCCATTGTGGACGCAAGGCTGGCTGACGGCGCCAGGGTCAACATTGTCATGAACCCCATAGCGCTCAACGGCCCCATTGTCACCATCCGACGTTTTCCCGAGAAGCCCATTACGATGGGGCAGCTGATTGAAAGCAATTCCATTTCCCGGGAAGCAGCTCTTTTTCTGGAGAGGCTGGTTCAGGCCAAGTACAATATCTTTATCAGCGGCGGGACCGGAAGCGGCAAGACCACCTTTCTGAATGTTCTGTCACATTATATTCCCCCGGAAGAACGGGTGATCACCATTGAGGACAGCGCCGAGCTGCAGCTGCAGGGGATTCCCAACCTGGTGCGTCTTGAGACCAGGAACAGCAACGTGGAGGGATGTAACGAAATTACCATTCGGGATTTGATCAAATCGTCCTTGAGAATGCGGCCGGACCGCATCGTGGTAGGAGAGGTGCGCGGAGCGGAGGCCATCGATATGCTGCAGTGCCTGAATACAGGGCATGACGGCAGTATGTCCACAGGCCATGCCAACAGCGCAAAGGACATGCTGGCCAGACTGGAGAACATGGTTCTGATGGGGATGGAACTGCCGCTGGCAGCCATTCGGCAGCAGATAGCCTCCGGCCTGGACGTGGTCGTCCACCTGGGGAGACTGCGCGACAAGTCCAGAAAGGTGCTGGAGATCAGCGAGGTCACCGGGTGCGTGGAGAATGAAATCAAGATGAATCCCCTGTTTGTCTTCCAGGAGGAGGGGGAGGACGGCGCAGGCCATGTGGTGGGAAATCTGTGCCGGAAAGGAGGGCTGCTCTATGAAGACAAGCTCAAAGCGGCAGGACTATCATGACTACGCCTGGAAAAAGGGGGAGAGAGCGAGGACCGTGCTATTGTGCGCGGGAGTGACGGGCATCCTTTCCTATTTTTTCTACCGAAGCTTTCTTGCGCTGATACCGCTTTCCGTCGTAGGGGCGGCCGCCTTTGGCCTGATCAGGAAACAAAAGCTGGAAAAGGCGAAAGAGGAGTTGGCGGGGCAGTTTAGGGAGTGTATCCTGGCGGTGGCCACTTCCCTGCAGGCCGGCTATTCCGTGGAGAATGCCTTTTTGGAATGCAGACAGGACATGGCGCTGATGTATGGGGAGGAGGCTCCCATCTGCCGGGAATTGAAGCTGATCAAGAGAGGGCTGCATATTAACATGCCTCTGGAGGGGCTTTTGGTGGATATGGCCAGGCGAAGCGGCTGTGAAGAGATCGCACAGTTTGCCCAGATTTTTGCCCTTGCCAAGCGAAACGGCGGCAACATGGCGGAGATCATCCGAAACTCGGCCAACCAGATAGGCGGGCGCATTGAGCTGCGCCAGGAGATACAGATGCTCTTAGGGGGTAAAAAGATGGAGCTGACGATTATGAAGATTATGCCCTTTGGAATCCTGCTCTATATTGACATGGGAAATCCCGGGTACTTTGACACTCTGTATCACAATATAGTAGGCATAGCCGTCATGACAGGCTGTCTGGGTCTGTATCTGGGCGCTTATCTGCTGGGAGAGCACATTATGAAAGGGATTATGGCGGATATGGCATAGGGGGTGAGGGAATTGTACTGGATTGCATTGGCGATATCTGTGGGATATCTGGTGCTGGCTGTCCTGGCGAGAAAGCAGGTGCCGCCGCCGGATGCGGCCTCACTGTTAAAGCCGTTTTACAAGATGGCCTTGTATCTCTATAAAAAACTGGGGAACAGGCTTCCCGGATTGTTTTCCTCCCCGCAGGTGGAAAGAGATCTGATCAGCCTCCACCCGGGGGAGGCAAGGGAGTACCTGAAGACGGAATATTACGGGAAAAAGGCGGCAATCTGTCTGGCCGTGCTGTTTGTGGGAACATTGTTCGGGGCGGCGGCTAAATTCGGCGCCACAGGCAGCGTGATTCTTGGAGAAGACGGAAAAGTGGTCCGTGGGAGCTACCGGGAGGGAGCCAGAGAAATCCATATTCGGACAGACTACGGCCAGCAGCAGATGGTTTTTCGGATGGAGGTGGAGCCAAAGCTTCTGTCAGAGGAAGAGACGGAGCGGCTGTTTGCGGATTTTGCGGAAAAGCTGCCGGAGTATATTCTGGGCTCCAATGAAAGTCTGCAGAATGTGACCTCTGATTTAAAGCTGGAGGCGAAGTACGGGGATTTTCCCGTAACCGTGCACTGGGAGAGCAAAAGCCCTGGGAGTGTCAGCGACTCCGGACGGATATTTTCGCCGGGGGAAGAGGAGACTGTGACCCTTGCGTTCAGACTGACCTACGGACCCTGGGAGAGAGAGGGAGAACTGGACGTGATCTTGAGGCCTCCGGCTCTCACGGAGGAAGAGGCGCTGCGAGAGGAACTGGGGGAGATGCTTAGGCAGTCCCAGGAGGAAAGCTTAGACAAGGACGAATGGACGCTTCCGGAGAAATGGCGGGGAGAGGACATTCGCTGGAGACAGGCGGTGGAGGACAACAGCCTGATGCTGTGGGCGGCGGCTTTGGTGACCGCTGGGGCGGTTTTCCTGTTCCAGGACAGGGATCTTCACGGACAGCTGGAGAAGCGCAGGAAAACACTGCGCCGGGAGTACCCGGAGATCCTGCACAAGCTGGTGCTGTTCGTGGGAGCAGGCATGACGATCCGGGGAGCCTTTCAGAAGATAGCGGGGGATTATGAGGAAAAGAGAAAAGAGGGCGGAAGACAGTCGCCGGCTTACGAAGAGATGCTCTATACATGCCGGGAGCTGCGGTCCGGGGTTTCGGAGGGGCTGGCTTACGAGCATTTGGGGAAAAGAACCGGTTTGCAGGAATATATCCGGCTGACGGCCCTGCTGGCACAGAATCTGAAACGCGGAAGCAGCACACTGCTGGAGAGGCTGCGGGAAGAGGCGGAGAAGTCCGGGCAGGAGCGGCTACAGGAGAGTAAAAAAATGGGAGAGGAGGCGGGGACAAAGCTTCTGATGCCGATGGCGCTGATGCTGGCAGTGGTGATGGCCATCATCATGATTCCGGCCTTTTCAAATATGTAACTGCGTTCGGTTTGGCCGCGGCTGCGGCAGAAAGAGAGGAAAGATGAAACAGGAGAAAGGAATACGGGAATTCATACGGGAAGAGGACGGCATGGGGACAGTGGAGATTATTTTGATAATCGTGGTGCTTGTGGGTCTGGTGATCATATTCAAAAGTCAGATTACCCAGATCATCAACAGCCTTTTCCAGAAAATTACTTCGCAGACCGGTACGGTGTGAGAAGAAGCTCCGGGGGCCAAAAGAGGCGACGTTCTGCCTCTTTGCGGGCCCGCCGGGGGGCTTGCGCCCTGTGCGAAACGGCGCGGAGCGCAGGCACTTCCGGGAGCAGACGGGGTGATGTTGTGGAGAGCTTATGTGTGATGAAAGGGTTGCGGGGGAGACGGTGCTGAGGGGTAAGTCCGGCAGTGCGGGGACGGAGGCTGTATTAAGGGAGCGGGGAGAAGATGAGAGAGAATAGACGGATGCGGCTAAAAGAAGACCGCCGGGGAGCAGGGAGTCGATTGCAGAACGGGTATCTGACTGTAATGCTGGCGCTGTGTATGGCAGTGATTTTGTCTTTGTTTCTGACGCTGATGAACGGGGTGCGCAGGAACGGAGCCCGGCTGGAGGCCGAGTGTGTAATGGATATCGGAATGCAGAGTATCATGGCGGAGTATCACAGAGAGCTGATGAAGCAGTACAATCTGTTTGCCATTGACTCCTCCTACGGGACGGCGGTTTGCGGCAAGGCCAATACGGAAGCGCATCTGTCTGGATATCTGTCCCGGAATTTAAGTTATGACGATATCTTTCTTTCGGATTATCTCTACAGGGACTTTCTGGGACTTAGTGTGGAACAGGTGGAGCTGACAGGGCTGTCTGTCCTCACGGACTACGGCGGCGCGGCGTTTCGCGGCGATGCCGTGGAGGCTGTGAAAGACGACGTCGGCTTAGGGCTTTTGCAGGAGATTCAGAGCTGGGTGCAGAAAGTGGAGGTCAACGGTCTGGAAGAGGGAAAGGAAGAAACCAAAAAACAGGAGCTGGACGGAGAAATCAAGGGATGGGTGGACACATACGACGGCGTGGAAATCGAAGTGGACGAGGACGAGTGGAAAAGGGCAGAGGTGAGGAATCCCACGGATCAGCTGGAGGCAACCAAGAGGCTGGGGCTTTTGCGGCTGGTGGTGGAGGATGAGTCAAAGATCTCCGGAAATATCATACATACGGAAAGCCTGATCCAAAACAGAATGCAGCAGGGGCAGATAAACCACGGCAATATGGCACGGGACGAACTGACAGAGGCACAGGAGCTGACGGAGAAATTCCTCTTTAACGAATATCTCCTGCGGTACATGGGACGGTTCGGAAAAGAGAGCGAGGAGGATGCGCTGCGCTATCAGATTGAATATCTGATAGGGGGCAAAAAGAGCGACGTGGAGAATCTCAAAAGCGTGGTCAATCGTCTGTGCATACTCAGAGAAGCGGCAAACGCAATGTACCTGATGTCTAACGAGACAAAGCGGGGAGAGATCCGGCTGGTGGCGGCGGCAGCCTGTACGGTGATTGCCCTGCCTGCTCTGACACCTTTGCTGGAGGGTGCGATTCTTCTGGCCTGGGCATACGCGGAGAGCGTATACGATGTGAAATCACTTCTGGCAGGAGGTAAAATACCTCTTTTTAAAGACGACGGAAGCTGGCATTACAGCCTGTCTTCAGCTCTCAGCGGCAGTCTGAAAGATGAGAGCACAGGGGGAGAGGGACTTGCCTACGAGGATTATCTGAGGATATTCCTGATGCTTTCCGGTGTGGATACGATTACCGCACGGGCCATGGACATGGTGGAGGCGGATATCAGGAAAACTCCCGGAAATGTGTCCTTTCGCCTGGACGGCTGCTTCAGAGCAGTGGAGGCTTTCGTCCGGATTGGCAGCAGCCATGGGTTCCAATACCAGATAACGAGACGGAAAAGCTATGAATAAGAACAAGAGAGGTGAACAGTGATGTCCTCTTTATGGGGTGAAGACAATAAAATAATACATTCAATCAACAAAGGAAAACCTTCTCCGACACATCAGACTCTTTTGCCGGATTCTGCCCGGGATCCGGATACTTCCCAGGATGGCGGCAGATGCCGTTCATCCGCCCTGTCTGGCTCCTTAGAGAGGACATCACTGTTTGCCTTTTCGGTTCGAAAGGTCAAAGCGGGTATGACCGTGGAGGCATCCATTGTGCTTCCGCTGTTTCTCTTTTTCTTTCTGAATCTGTGTTCTGCAATAGAGATGATCCGGCTGCACGGAAACCTGCAGCTGGCGCTGTGGCAGGCAGGGAGCAAAATGGCCGTGTATGGCTATGCGCTGGACAGCGGAGAGCTGCCGGAGAATAATGACGGCTGGTGGAGGGAACTGGCGGGGGTTGCGGTTTCCGCCACCTATGTAAAAAGCCAGGTGATAAACTCCGCGGGGGCGGACTATCTCAATGGATCTCCTCTTGCGAATGGAGCGGGAGGTCTGCAGCTGTGGGAGAGCGATATATTCGGCTCCGACGATCTGATTGACATAATTGTCACGTATTCGGTTTCCCCCTGGAGCAGTCTGATCGGGTTTCGCCCTTTTCGGATGGCCAACCGCTACTGTGCGCATATCTGGAACGGATATGAGGTATCCGGCCCGGGGCAGGCGGAAGAGGTGACGCGGATTGTGTACGTCACGGAAAACGGCGCCGTATACCACGGGAGTATGGAATGTACGCATCTGCAGCTTTCGGTGCAGGAGGTTCCCTCCCTTGTGATTGAAGACCTGCGCAATCAGGGGGGAGGCAAGTATTATCCCTGTTCCAGATGCGCAGGCACAGGCCCTCCCTCCACTTTATACATCACCAGGGAGGGAGACCGCTATCATTACAGCAGAGGATGCTCGGGCCTGAAGAGGACGGTATCTTCCATGACCATAGAACAGGCGCAGGAGGCAGGCTTAAGACCCTGCAGCCGATGCGGAGGGTGAGGGATATGTGGAGTATATGGATTGTGACAGTGTGGCTGATGGTCTCCGGTGTCATGGATATGAAAACCCGCAGAGTGCCGGTCTGGATGCTTGCACTGGGAGGTGTCCTGGCAGTCTGGGCGGCTTTCTGTCAAGGCTGCGGATGGCCGGAGGCCGCGAAAGGGATGCTGCCCGGCGCCGCGCTTGTGCTGATAGCCTTTTCGACGAACAAGGCCGGGTATGGGGACGGAATCGTGCTGGGCTGTCTGGGAATGGCCCTGGGAGGGGAGAGGAGTATGCTGCTGTTGGGAATCGGCCTGTTTCTGATTTCTCTGTGCGCTTTGGTCCTGCTGGCAATGCGCAGAGTCGGAAAGGATACCAGACTTCCGTTTCTGCCGTTCCTGGCAGCGGCGTGGCTTTTGGTGGTAAGTTTGTAGCAAACAGGCAGGAGGGACAATGAAGAACGGAAATGCTTATTTTACAGTGGAGGCGGCCCTGGTGCTGCCTGCGGTGATCGGGGCGATACTCTTTGTCATTTACACGATGCTTTTTCAGTATGACAGATGTCTGCTGGAACAGGATATCGGGGCTATAGCCCTGTGGGGAAGCCTTGCGGAGGCCTCGGACACGGCACAGCTGGAGCAGAAAACCCAGGAACGGATGGCCGGGCTGTACAGAGAGAAATATATGGCCTGGAGGATGACACGGCTGAATGCGTCTCTGGACAGGAATCGTTTTCTTGCGGAGGGAGCAGGGCAGCTGACATTTCCCGTGCCCGGATGGAATTTCTGGAACGGGGACAATGTATGGGAGGTCAGGGCCAGCTATGGGTACAGCAGGCTTTCGCCCGTGACATTTATTCGCCTGTGTCATAGATTCAAGGAAGCGACGGGGAGGTAGGGGCAGAATGCTGAATGTGGAATATGTGCGGAGCCTGAACTGCAACTATGAGAGAATTCTCCTGGATAAAATGCCGGAGGAGAGAAAATATCAGTACAGTATTCTGGGGAGATGCCAGGTAAAGGGTTTGCTTCCGTGCAATCTGCGCTATATTGACGGAAAGGCCTACCTTTACTATGACATATCCTCCAGGCAGAATGTGGCGCTTTTGTATGCTAACCGGTGTATCACCAGGGAGTGGGTGAGGGATTTTCTGTGGAGCCTTAGACATATCCGCCAGGAGCTGAGCCGCTATCTGCTGGATGTGGGCAACATCATCTGGCATCCGGAACAGATTTTCCAGGAATTGGAGAATAATGTGTTCTCTTTTCTCTACATTCCTTATTATGAGGGAGAATCGGGATTCATGAAGCTGATGGAATTCTGGGTGGAACATATCGACTATAACGATGAGGTGTTGGTGGACTGTGTCTACCGCATGTATGAAAGGACGGAGAGAAACGGGGAGGTATATCTGCAGACTCAGATTTTTGAGGACGCAGAATGCCTGGAAGACATCAAGCTTCCGGAACTGGCATATACCGTAGTGGAGGAAACCAGAGCGGAGGACACCGAGGAAGATACCTGTGAGGACGAAAGCGCCTCGGCGCAGGAGAAACCGGCAAAAGCCGGCAGAAAGGGAATCAGGGGTATTCTGGAGGGGAAGCGCATCCGCAGCCAGAAAGCGAGAGAGGACTATCGGGAATCCATGCAGCGGGAGATGGCGGGCTATGAACACGCGGTGGCGGAGAAAGTCAATTACGAGAGTACGTACGGCCAGACCGTATTCTTTGAGGACAAGGCCGGCACGCCAAAGCAGCCTCACAGACTGCTCACGCCCGAGGGAAGACTTTTCTTAAGCCTGGAACAGGCGAGCCTGACGATCGGAAAGAAAAAGGGGGAGGTGGACTTGGTGCTGCAGGACTCCTCTGTCAGCAGACTGCATGCCCGTATCACGAGAGAGGGCGAAAGCATATATCTGGAAGATTTGAACTCCACCAACGGAACCTTTCAGAATGACAAGAGGATGCATCCCTATGAGAAGAAAAAGCTGGAGGAAGGAGACGAGATAAAATTCGGAAAGGTGGTTTTTATCTTCCGTTAGGGCAATACTGATTGAAAAGCGCGCGGAACTATGCTAGAATTGATACAACGGAGAAGAGATACTTGGGAGGAAAAATCCTTGCGGTCATTAAAATACCAGCCTGTTGTGAGTACGGTTTTGGTGGCGCTCAATGCAGCTGTCTTTGTTCTGTGTGAATTTACCGGGGATCTGCTGTACAGCGCAGGTGAACTGGATATCATAAGCGTACTGGTACGCGGAGAATATGGCAGGATTCTTTGGGCGATGTTCCTCCACAGCGGAATCAATCATCTTTTTAACAATATGCTGATATTATTTTTCCTGGGCTCCATGATTGAAAAAGAAGTGGGACATATCCGGTATGGAGTGCTGTATTTTCTCTCCGGCATTGGCGGGAATCTGCTGTCGCTTTACTCCAGGGCGCTTCACGGTGACCCCACCGCTTCTCTGGGGGCCAGCGGAGCGGTGTTCGGACTTGACGGGGTTCTGCTTGCCATGGTATTGTTCTCCGGCAGAAAGATGGAGAACGTGACGCCGGTAAGGGTATTGCTGATGATAGTTTATTCCCTCTACAGCGGTTTCACAGGCCGTAATATCGATAATGCGGCCCATGTGGGAGGGCTGCTTACCGGGTTTATGGCGGCAGGCATTATGTGCCTTTTCATGCGCCGGGGACAGAGGAGAGCGGATTGACATTCCGTATGGTGTATCAAGGATATTGATAGAAAGTGGATAGCGAGGTGCGGTTTTGAACATTAATATTTATTACGGCGGCAGAGGCATTATCGATGATCCGACATTGTTCGTCATAAACAAAATGCAGGAAATTTTAGAGGAGCTTCGCGTCAATGTCACACGTTATAATCTGTACGAAAGCAAAAATGCCATTCCAACGCTCCCTCAGACGCTGAAAAATGCGGACGGTATCATACTTGCCACCACGGTGGAATGGTATGGAATCGGCGGATATATGCAGCAGTTTCTGGACGCGTGCTGGCTTTTCGGCGACAAGGAGAAGATTGCGGAGATCTATATGTGCCCGGTAGTTATGTCCACCACCTACGGGGAGCGGGAGGCAAAACTGAATCTGTCCACGGCATGGGAGATTCTGGGGGGACTGCCCTGCAGCGGCATCTGCGGCTATATAGAAAACACCGTCACGCTGGAGATGAGTGAAGCGTATATCAAAATCATCGAAAAGAAAGCGGAGAATATGTATCGCTCCATCAACCAGCACATAGCCTGTTTCCCGGCCAGCAATCAGGCGGTGAAGCAGAAGATTGCCGTGCCAAAAAGCAATAATCTGACGCCCCAGGAGACGGAGCAGTTGTCTCAATATGTGTCGGACGACAGCTATGTGCAGCGCCAGAAGCAGGATATTCGGGAGCTGACCAGCCTGTTTCGGGACATGCTGGACGAGGAGGAGATGGACAACGAGGAGGAATATCTGGCGGTATTCAAGAAAGTTTTCAAGCCTCAGGCAGGATTGAAAGCAGGATATTCCTTTACTATAGAAGAAAAAAAGAAGAGACTGATTATATCGGTTGACGGCACAGCGCTGGAATGCGGCTATGGCGCCCTTGAGAAGCCGGATGTGGAGATGCAGCTGACCAGGGGAATCATGGAGGATATCGTGAACGGACGAATGACTTTCCAGAGAGCATTTATGTCCGGAGCTATGAAAGCAAAGGGAGATTTCAAACTTTTGCGGTCCCTTGACCAGCTGTTCAATTTTGAGGAAAAAGCGTAGAGACTGTACTTGGAGACAAAGTATAGGGAACGGGAGAGAGCGTATGAGAAAAGACAACTGCATTTTCTGCAAGATTGCAAACGGAGAGATTCCGTCAAAAACTTTATACGAAGACAGAGAGTTTCGGGTGATTCTGGATTTGGCACCGGCTACAAGGGGGCATGCCTTGATTTTGCCCAAAGAACATGCCGATGATTTGTACGACCTTCCGGAGGACAGCGCGGCCAAGGCGATGCGGCTGGCCCGGAAAATGGGCAGGATCATGGAGGAGAGGCTGCAATGCGACGGACTGAATCTGGTACAGAACAACAAAGAGGCCGCAGGGCAGACGGTACGTCATTTCCATCTTCATCTGATTCCGAGATATAGAGATGACGGCCAGAATATCAACTGGAAGCCCGGCAAGCCAAGCGACGAGGAGCTGGAAGCCGTAAGAGAGCTGATTGCCCGGTAGCGGGCCGGCAAAAAGAAAGTTACTGGCACGGATAGCTGCGAGGGGGCGTGCGTTTTTTGCACGAAAATCCCGAGACAAAGGAAACAGTGGGGGATAAGGAGCAGATATGAGAGCAGTGGATGTCTCCAGGATTACAGAGGCGATAAAGGAAATGTGCATCGAAGCGAACCATTATCTTTCGGAGGATATGAAGTGCGCCATGGGGACGGCGGCCGCGGGGGAGAAGTCCGCGCTTGGCAGACAGATACTAGGGCAGCTGCAGGAGAACATGCGCATAGCCGGAGAGGATATGATTCCCATATGCCAGGATACGGGCATGGCCGTTGTCTTTATGGAGGTGGGACAGGACGTACACTTTGAGGGGGGATTGCTGGAGGAAGCCGTGAACGAAGGCGTCCGGCAGGGATATAAGGAAGGCTTTCTGCGCAAGTCAATCGTGAGAGACCCTATTGAGAGGGAGAATACCAAAGACAATACGCCCGCTGTCATACATTATTCCATAGTGTCGGGAGAAAGCGTAAAAATTACCGTTGCGCCCAAAGGCTTCGGCAGCGAGAACATGAGCCGCGTTTTTATGCTCAAACCCTCGGACGGAATCGAGGGAGTGAAAGAGGCCGTCCTTACGGCAGTGCGGGACGCGGGGCCGAACGCCTGTCCGCCCATGGTGGTGGGGGTAGGCATAGGGGGAACTTTTGAGAAATGCGCGCTGATGGCAAAGCATGCGCTTGCCCGGCCGGTAGATAAGCGCTCCGCCATACCATATGTGAGCCGGCTGGAAGAAGAACTGCTGGATAGAATCAACTGTTCCGGCATTGGACCCGGAGGACTCGGCGGAACCACAACCGCGCTGGGCGTCAATATCGAGACTTATCCTACACACATCGCAGGGCTTCCCGTGGCTGTGAACATCTGCTGTCATGTGAACCGCCACGCGGTCAGAGTCATATAAAGGGGAATGGAAAATGGAAAGACATATTACGGTACCGCTGTCCGCCGAGACTGCGGCCGGTCTCCGGGCCGGGGATTATGTATACTTGACGGGAACGATCTATACGGCCAGAGACGCGGCCCATAAGAGAATGTATGAAGCGCTGGAGCGGGGAGAGCGGCTGCCGCTGGAGCTAAAAGACAATGTGATTTATTATATGGGTCCGTCTCCGGCCAGAGACGGCAGGCCCATCGGCTCCGCAGGGCCGACTACGGCAAGCCGTATGGACAAGTACGCTCCCGCGCTTCTGGATTTGGGACTGCGGGGGATGATCGGAAAAGGAAAGCGGCGGCAGTCGGTTCAGGATGCCATTGTGCGAAACAGCGCGGTGTACTTTGCGGCGGTGGGAGGTGCGGGAGCACTGCTGTCCCGCTCTGTCATTGACTCCCAAGTGATCGCCTATGAGGACTTGGGCACGGAGGCTATCCGGAAGCTGGAGGTCAAAGACTTTCCCGTTATCGTGGTGGCGGACGCCGAGGGGAACGATTTATACGAAACGGCCGCCGAGGCATATCGGACGGGTTATCAAGGGCACGGTGAAACAAAATAACATTGCACCTCTAAATTGCTGCTAACCGCATGATACGGCAATTTTGAAGTGTAAGACTGATTTCCATTGGTTTTATAGCGAAAATCCCTCAAATGGCAAGTGGAAATTGAGTGTAAAACTAAAGTCTACTTAGACTCCCTAGTAATGGAAGTTAAATTTTCACTGATTGGCAATTTTTTTAGAAACATTTTTTAGAAACATTCAAAAAAGTAATTGACAAGCATAGCCCTTTTATGTATAATAATAGTCGTGTCACACCACAGTGACTGGAAAACAGCATATTGGCAGCGCGGAAGTTCGGATTAAGGAGAAATACTCAAGAGGCCGAAGAGGCGCCCCTGCTAAGGGTGTAGGTCGGGCAACCGGCGCGAGGGTTCAAATCCCTCTTTCTC
>JAAWOU010000006.1 GCA_022799755.1 Lachnospiraceae bacterium | reverse complement strand
ACATAATCGCCGTCCTCCGTCACCAGATATCCGTCCCTTGTAAGCGTAAACTGGCCCGCGCGGGTGTACATGGTGGAGGTCTCTCCCGCCTTATTGGTGAATTCTACCGCGAAGAAGCCGTCTCCCGCCAGTGCCAGATCGTAAGTATTGTCCGTGATACGGAAAGAACCCTGGGTGTAATCCGTGTAGTTCTCGCCGATCTTCACGCCGGGATTGTTCTTGCCAATGAGCTTGGCTCCCGGATGATGGCCGTCATAGTTGTCCTTGATCTTCACGGCCAGCACGTCTCTAAAACACTCGCTGGTAGCGCCCTCTTTCTTATAGCCCACCGTGGACGCGTTGGCCAGGTTATTGGTCATGGTGTCGAGCCTGTGCTGCTCGTTGACCATGGCCGTGTAAGCAGTATATAATCCTTTTAGCATTGACTTGTCGCCTCCTGATATTGCTCTTATCTGTCATTGTAGCCCGAGAGGAACTCCACATATTTACCGGTTCCCACGGCCACTGCGGTCATGGGATCCTCGGCCGTGATGGTATTGATGCCGGTCTTGGAGGAAATCAGCTCCTCCAGGCCCCGCAGCAGGCTTCCGCCTCCCGTCAGCACTATGCCTCTGTCCGCAATGTCCGCCGCCAGTTCGGGCGGGGTCTTCTCCAGGACACTGTGGATGGTCTCCACCACCTGGGAAGTGGTCTCTCTAAGCGCCTCCTCTGTCTCCTCGGAGGACACTTTCACCGTCTTGGGCAATCCGGTGACCAGATTCCGGCCTCTTACATCCATGTAGTCTACTTCGGGTCTCTTATAGGCGGAACCGATCTTAATCTTCAGATCCTCCGCGGTGCGCTCACCGATCAGCAGATTATGTTTCTTGCGCATGTAGCGCACGATGGCTTCGTCAAAATCATCCCCTGCCACCTTGATGGAAGCGCTGACCACAGTGCCTCCCAAGGAAATGACAGCAATGTCGGAAGTTCCGCCGCCGATGTCAACGATCATGTTCCCGCAGGGCTTGGAGATGTCAATGCCTGCGCCGATGGCGGCAGCGATGGGTTCCTCAATGATATCCACATCCCTGGCCCCCGCCTGGTATGTGGCGTCTTCCACGGCTTTCTTCTCCACTTCCGTAACGCCGCTGGGTACGCATACTGCAATGCGGGGCTTCCTGAATGATCTCCTGCCCAAAGCTTTCTGGATGAAGTATTTCATCATCTTCTCCGTCACCGTATAGTCCGAGATAACGCCCTGGCGCAGAGGCCGCACAGCCACGATGTTGCCGGGAGTCCTGCCCAGCATCAGCCTGGCGTCCTCCCCGATTGCCTTGATTTTCTGCGTGTCTCTGTCAAACGCCACAACTGACGGCTCCTTGAGCACCACACCTTTTCCCCTGATGTATACTAAAATGCTGGCTGTACCCAAATCGATTCCAATATCCGTACACTGCATATAAATGCCCCTTTCTATCTCTAACTGGATTCCCGGTTCCAAACAAAAGTCAGACATGCTTTATTATAACCGAAAAATTTCCATTTTCATAGGGGTTTATAAAAATTTTAAAAAAAGTGTACCCGAAGCAAAGCCGCGGCCGAATCTTATAATGATTTCGGCACGATCTTTCGGCTTCTTTAGTCTTTTTTCCCTTTTTCTTCTGCCAAAGATTTCCCGGTCCTGCTTTTGGCCAGCATTTTCCTGATATAAATGCCCGTGTAGGAGCCTTCCGCCTCGGCGATCTCCTCCGGCGTGCCCTTGGCGATCATGGTGCCGCCCCGGTCGCCGCCCTCGGGCCCCATGTCGATGATATAGTCCGCCGTCTTGATCACGTCCAGATTGTGCTCAATGACTACGACCGTATTGCCCCCGTCCGCCAGCCGGTGCAGGATGTCCACCAGCTTGTGCACGTCCGCAAAGTGCAGGCCCGTGGTGGGCTCGTCCAGAATGTAGATAGTCTTGCCCGTGCTGCGCCTGGAAAGCTCCGTGGCCAGCTTGATGCGCTGGGCCTCGCCGCCGGAGAGGGTGGTGGAGGGCTGCCCCAGCTTTACATAGGTAAGTCCCACATCGTAGAGAGTCTCAATCTTGCGCCGGATGGAGGGAACATTCTCGAAGAAGTCATAAGCCTCGTCCACAGTCATGTCCAGCACGTCGAAGATGCTCTTTCCCTTGTACTTTACGTCCAGGGTCTCCCGGTTGTACCGCTTGCCGCCGCAGACCTCACAGGGCACGTACACATCCGGCAGAAAGTGCATCTCGATCTTAATGATGCCGTCGCCGCTGCAGGCCTCGCAGCGTCCGCCTTTTACATTGAAGCTGAAGCGTCCCTTGGTATAGCCCTTGGTCTTGGCGTCCGTCGTAGAGGCGAACAGGTCGCGGATCTGGTCAAAGACGCCCGTGTACGTGGCGGGATTGGAGCGGGGCGTGCGGCCTATGGGAGACTGGTCGATGGCTATGACCTTGTCCAGCTGTTCCAGTCCCCGGATATCCTTGTGCTTCCCGGGGATACATCTGGCCCGGTTTAAGTCTCTGGCCAAGCGCTTGTACAGGATCTCGTTCACAAGAGAGCTTTTCCCCGACCCGGACACGCCGGTGACGCAGGTCATGACCCCCAAGGGGATCTCCACATCGATATTCTTCAGGTTGTTCTCCCTGGCGCCCAGCACTTTCAGCCAGCCCCCGGGCTTGCGCCGCTGGCCGGGAACGGGAATCTGCAGTTCGCCGCTGAGATACTTTCCGGTGACGGATTCCGGGATTTGCATGATCTCCTGGGCAGTGCCGCAGGCCACCACCTCTCCCCCGTAGGAACCGGCTCCGGGGCCGATGTCAACTACGTAATCAGCCTCCAGCATGGTGTCCTCGTCGTGTTCCACCACGATCATGGTATTGCCCAGATCCCGCAGATTCTTCAGAGTCCGCAGCAGCTTGTCATTGTCCCGCTGGTGCAGGCCGATGCTGGGCTCGTCCAGGATATAGCATACCCCCACCAGGCCGGATCCGATCTGGGTGGCCAGGCGGATGCGCTGGGCCTCGCCGCCGGAGAGGGTAGCCGTGGCCCTGGACAGGGAGAGGTACTCCAGCCCCACGTCCACCAGGAATCCCACCCTGGCCCGAATCTCTTTCAGCAGCTGCTTTCCGATCAGCAGCTGCTGGCTGGATAGCTGCATGTCTTTCAGGAAATCGTTGAGCTCCAGAATGGATTCGGATGTTATTTCATATATATTTTTATTGCATACCGTTACCGCAAGGGCCTCTTTCTTCAGGCGCATGCCCTTGCATTCCCGGCAGGGGGTGATGCGCATGAAAGTCTCGTACTCCTGCTTCATGGTCTCGGAGAAAGTCTCCCTGTACCGCCGCTCCACGCTCCGCACCAGCCCTTCGAAAGCCACTGGATAGACGCCGCTGCCCCGCTGTCCCTGATAGTGGACCTCCACCTCTTTGCCTTCGGTGCCCCGGATCAGGATGTCCTTTATATTCTCCGGATATTCCGCGAAAGGCGTGTCCAAGTCGAAATGATACTCCTTGCACAGGGCCAGCAGCAGAGCGTTGGTGAAGCTGGTCTTATCCATGCAGGACTGCCATCCCGTGACGGCAATGGCTCCCTCATTGATGCTCATCCGGGGATCCGGGATCATCAGCTCAATGTCGAATTCCATCTTGTAGCCCAGGCCGGAGCATTCCGGACAGGCTCCGAAAGGATTGTTGAAAGAGAAGCTCCTGGGCTCGATCTCGCTGATGCCGATTCCGCAGTCCGGGCAGGAGAAGCTCTGGCTGAAAGTCATGGGCTCCCCGCCTATGACGTCCACCACCAGCAGGTTCTCCGCCAGGTTCAGCACATTCTCGATAGAGTCCGCCAGACGGCGCTCTATGCCGGGCTTCACGGCCAGGCGGTCCACCACAATCTCTATGCTGTGCTTGATGTTCTTCTCCAGGGATATCTCCTCTGTCAGCTCATAGAGATCGCCGTCTATGCGCACCCGGACATAGCCGCTCTTCCTGGCCCTGTCCAGCACTTTCTCATGCTGCCCCTTGCGGCCCCTGACCACGGGGGCCAGCAGCTGAAGCCTGGTTCCCTCGGGCAGCGCCATGATCTGATCCACCATCTGGTCCACGGTCTGCTTGGAGATCTCCCTGCCGCAGTTCGGGCAGTGTGGCGTGCCGATCCTGGCGTAGAGCAGACGGAAGTAGTCGTAGATCTCCGTCACGGTTCCCACGGTGGAGCGGGGGTTGCGGTTGGTGGATTTCTGGTCGATGGAGATGGCCGGGGAAAGGCCCTCGATCTTCTCCACATTGGGCTTCTCCATCTGTCCCAGGAACTGCCTGGCGTAGGAGGACAGGGATTCCATGTAGCGGCGCTGTCCCTCCGCATAGATGGTGTCAAAAGCCAGGGAGGACTTGCCGGAACCTGACATGCCTGTCAGGACCACCAGCTCGTTGCGTGGGATGTCTACATCGATATTCTTCAGATTGTGCTCATTGGCGCCCCTTATTTTGATGTATTCGCGGGGGCGCATTTTCTTTATCTCTTCCATTTGCCTTTGTCAACTTTCCTTCCTTTATTAATATATGGCAAGTTCCATAGCTTAATTTAATGCCCTTATGTCCAGTATGCCATGTAGCTTCGGCTTTAGTTGCTTTACAGTCCCAAATATATGTTTGCTTAGAGCAGTTTATAGTAGGATAGGATAATAGCATTCCTCATATCCCCTGGCATACCAATAAGGATTGTGGCTCCACACTTTTTTCTTTATTTCTTCTCTTTCTTCCGCTTTCATGTCCAGCAATCTCTCCAATCTGGCAATATCCGCACAGTCTTTCTCCCGCATCCTCCATTCCGGGTTCAACAGCCGGGCAGATGACTTTAACACATAAGCCATCTTTTCGCCGATTGTATAAACAGGTATCCCATAAAACAACCGGGGTGTACGATCTAACCAGTCATAGGGGAAATATACCGTGCCACGGGGGCCTATATGGTACCAATGGGCAATGCCGTCAATGTCCCTGACACTGTTGAAAGAAGCGTGCATCCCATTTTTTTCGATTCTCAGCATCCAGAATTCTTCCATATAACTGACCGAATAGCCCAGTGCTTCGTACTGTTGTCGCAGCATTTCTCTGTTTTCATCCAGTTTCTCCGTGAAACAGTCCAAATCGCCATGCTCGCGTGTAAATTCACCCTGCAAAATATCAACCGCAAATCCGCCCCATACAAATGATTTTAGCCCTGACTTCTGCGAGACATGGTATATATCTTCCATTATTTTCAGGTATTCCTGATTCCTGCTTTTTTCAATTTCCATCTTTTTGCGTTTTCCATTGCCAAATGATTCTCTTTCAGGAATCCCCTTTCTCCTCATTAAAGTCACGCAGCTTCTCTTTCAGTTCGATCATCTTGTCACGCAGCTCCGCGGCGGCTTCGAAGTTCAGGTCTGCTGCCGCCTTCTGCATCTTCTTCTGCACGTCCGCAATCAGCTTCTCCAGTTCCTTTTTGCTCATGGACTCCGGATCTTTCTCGAAGCGCATCTCCTCCTTGGCTATGACCTTGGAGATTGCTATCAGGTCGCGGACGGATTTTTTGATGGTCTGAGGCGTAATGCCATGTTCCTCATTATATTTCATCTGGATTTCCCGGCGGCGGTTGGTCTCGTCCAACGCCACCCGCATGGAATCCGTGATGGTATCCGCGTACATGACTACATGTCCCTCTGCATTTCGGGCGGCGCGGCCAATGGTCTGGATCAAGGAGGTGGCGCTGCGCAGGAATCCCTCCTTGTCCGCGTCCAGGATTGCCACCAAAGATATCTCCGGGATGTCCAGGCCCTCCCGCAGCAGATTGATGCCCACCAGCACGTCGAACACGTCCAGACGCATGTCCCGGATGATCTCCGCCCGCTCCAGGGTGTCGATATCCGAGTGCAGATATTTCACACGGATGCCCACTTCTTTCATGTAATCGGTCAGGTCTTCCGCCATGCGCTTGGTCAGGGTGGTCACCAGCACTTTATTGTGCTTTTTGGTCTCCTTGTTGATCTCGCCGATGAGATCGTCGATCTGCCCCTCCACCGGGCGCACGTCCACCTCCGGATCCAGCAGTCCCGTAGGCCGGATGATCTGCTCCGTGCGCAGCAGTTCGTGTGCCTCCTCGTAGTCCGAGGGCGTGGCCGAGACGAACATCATCTGGTCGATATGGGTTTCGAACTCCTCAAAGTTCAGGGGCCTGTTGTCCAGGGCCGAGGGAAGGCGGAAGCCGTAGTCCACCAAAGTCTGCTTCCTGGAGCGGTCTCCTGCATACATCCCCCGGATCTGAGGAATGGTCATATGGGACTCGTCTATAATGATCAGGAAGTCTTCCGGGAAGAAATCCATCAATGTCAGGGGAGGCGATCCCGCAGGCATGGCGTTCAAGTGCCTGGAATAGTTCTCGATACCGGAGCAGAATCCGGTCTCCCTGAGCATTTCGATGTCGAAATTGGTCCGCTCCGCGATGCGCTGGGCCTCGATGAGCTTGTCCTCCCCCTTGAAGAACCGCACCCGCTCTTCCATCTCTTTTTCGATATTTTCACAGGCGGCCTTGATCTTGTCCATGGACACCACGTAGTGGGAGGCCGGGAAGATGGCGATGTGGTTCAGCGACGCGTGCACCCGGCCGGAGAGCGGCTCCACCTCGGCGATGCGGTCGATTTCGTCCCCGAAGAATTCGATCCGGATGAAGTAGTCACCGCCCTGGGCCGGATACACCTCTATGACATCCCCATGCACACGGAAGCACCCTCTGTGCATGTCCATCTCGTTGCGGGTGTACTGGATGTCCACCAACTCCCGGAGCACCTGGTCCCTGTCCTTTATCATGCCGGGCCGCAGGGAGACGATCATGTCCTGGTACTCGTCCGGGCTGCCCAGACCGTAAATGCAGGACACGCTGGCCACCACCACCACGTCCCTGCGCTCCGTCAGGGAGGCCGTGGCGGACAGGCGCAGCTTGTCGATCTCGTCGTTGATGGAGGAGTCCTTGGCGATGTAGGTGTCCGAGGAGGGCACGTAGGCTTCGGGCTGGTAGTAGTCGTAGTAGGACACAAAGTATTCTACCGCGTTTTCCGGGAAAAATTCCTTGAACTCGCCGTAGAGCTGGCCGGCCAGGGTCTTATTGTGGGCTATGACCAAAGTGGGCTTGTTCAGGGCGGCGATGACGTTGGCCATGGTGAATGTCTTGCCGGAGCCTGTAACCCCTAGCAAAGTCTGGAACTGATTGCCCTCCCGGAAGCCTTTCACAAGTTCGGCTATGGCCTGCGGCTGGTCGCCGGTGGGCTTGTATTCGGAATGAAGTTTGAAGCATTTTTGTGCATCCTGCACAATACCACCTCCTTGCACCTATCATAAAAAGGGGCACTATCCGCCCGAAATTCGTCGCGGTGTGTCTTCTTTTCACTTTAAAAAAGTACCGTGACGAATGAAAGTCACCTAAATCGCTTTTGTCGACATATGAATCCAGCATAAAACTATATGGAATTCTCGAACACAGCAGGTTATAGTATAACACATCTTCTCAAAAAAGTACATACCCAAATCAGAACATTTGTTCAGAATATCCGTTCTCTTTTGACAAAATTAAAAAGGGAAAGCACCTCCGTCCGGAAATGCTTTCCCCTATACGCCCCTAAAGCTCCGGAACACCGCAGCAATGGTCAGACCGCCGAGACCACCCAGTCATGGTCAGGGTCATTGGAGCGGTAAAAGCCCTGGTGCTCTCCCGCCATCACCCAGAGGAAATAGGTATGATACCCCGGAGCGCCCGCTGTAGTGTGATAGCCTCTGGGGAACTCCACCAGCTCGTCCTGCTTTACCGTGTAGGTGACATCGATGTCTTCGTCTTTCGTGTAGAGTCTCTGAACCGCGAACCCCTGTTCCGGCCGGAACAGAAAATAGTAAAGTTCCTCCAGGATCCCCTCCCGGGGCATATTGTCCTCGTCGTGCTTGTGCGGCGGAAAGCCAGCCCAGTTTCCCGGCGTGACAAATGCCTCTCCTATGCACAGTTTTCTCGCATTGCAGCCCTCTTCCAGAATAAAATCCGTCTCCCGCTGGCAGGGCTTCACACCCAGGGTAGCCACCCAGACATCCTCCGGCAGAATCAGCTGAGGCCGGGTATCCTCTTTTACTTCCGCCTAGCAGACGGCAATCTTTACATCCCGCACGCCAGTGATTTTCACCCGCTTGTGTCTGGGGGCATAGACCGTGCAGGACTTCCCGTTCTCTCCTACAATGAAACCAGAATTCCCGGGGCGGGATGCGGCACTGGACAAGCAATGCGGCGAGTGTTATAATCAGAAAATAAACAAAAAAGGCGGGAACCTTATCTGATGAAAGAGCGAATCTACGTCTGCCATACCTATTACCACGTATATGTCACATTCCTCAAAGAGCTTGCGCTGCCCCCTGAAAAAAGGGGCCGGGCCACGTTGGTCCTGAGCAAAATGTCCAATGACTTTGAGACCCTGAAAAGCCGGGTGGAGCTCACGGGACTTTTTGAGGAGGTACTTGAATTCGACGAAAAGCGGGAGGACTTCTTTCCGGAGCTGGAAAAACTCCGCGCCGGGGGGAAAGGCTTTCTGATGCATCTGTGGAACCGGATTCGGTTTACCAGGCGCTACGCTAAGCTGGAGGAGCCCTATGTGCCGGTGGATTTCAGGGAGTACGGGGATATCTACGTGTACTGTGATTCCGATCCCATCGGCTACTATCTGAATCAGAAGAAGATTCCTTACCATGCCCTGGAGGACGGGCTGAACTGCCTGAAGAATTACGACGCCGCCCGCTATGACAACAGGGGCCATTTCGGGCTGAAAGTTTTCCTCTCCAGGAAGCTGAATCTGATCTTCGTCCAGAACGGCTACGGGAAATACTGCATCGACATGGAGGTCAACGACATCTCCGCCATCAAGTACCCCTGTCCACAGTATATCGAGCAGCCCAGACAGGCTCTGGTGGACAGACTGACAGAGGAAGACAAATCTCTGATACTGCAGGCTTTCATCCGGGATATGGACCGGCTCCGGGCTCAGATTGACGAGGCCGGCAGTGTGGGGGACAAAATTCTGATCCTGACGGATCCCCTTTGCACGCTGGATGTGAGGGAGCGGATTTTCAGGGATATTATCCGGATGTATGAAAAGGAGGGAACTGTCTTTCTCAAGCCCCATCCCAGGGACACGCTGGATTACCGCCGATTATTCGCCGAGTATCCCCAGTTTGACGCCACCGTGCCCATGGAAATGCTGAATTTCTTTCCGGGCCTGCGGTTTCGGAAAGTGGTGGCTGTGCTGACGGAGATCAAGGCCATCCGGTTCGCCGACCAGGTGGTCCGGCTGGGCGAGGATTTCATGGACGCCTATGAGGATCCGCTGATCCACAGGCAGAATGAACAGATATAGACACAGGGAGGTAACAGACATGAAGGCCATTGCCATCATCACTGCCAGAGGCGGCAGCAAACGAATTCCGAAGAAGAATATCCGGGAGTTCTGCGGGAAGCCCATTTTGGCCTACTCCATAGAGGCGGCTCTCCAGGCGGGCGTGTTCGACACCGTGATGGTGTCCACGGACAGCGAGGAAATCGCCCGGATTGCGCTGGAATACGGGGCGGAGGTACCCTTTTACCGCAGCGAGAAAACCTCCAGCGATTACGCCACCACCAACGATGTGCTCCTGGAGGTGCTGGCAGAGTACGAAAAGCGGGGCCAGACCTTTGACCTGACCTGCTGTATCTATCCCACCGCCCCCTTTGTCACAGGCCGGAAGCTGCGGGATGCCCTGGAACGGCTCTGCGCCTCGGACGCGGATACCATACTTGGCGTGGTTCCCTTTTCGTTCCCTCCCCAGCGCGCCATGGTGACGGAGCAGGGCAGATTGATGTTCGAGTATCCGCAGTATCTGGACACCCGTTCCCAGGACCTTGTGCCCCACTATCACGATGCCGGGCAGTTTTCCATTATGAAAACCGCCCCCTATCTGGTGAACAAAAAGGTACTTTTGGGCAAAATCCTGCCCATGGTGCTGGACGAGATGGAGGTCCAGGACATCGACAATGAGACAGACTGGGAAATCGCACAGATCAAGTACCGGATGATGAGGGAGCGGGAAGAGCATGCATCATAGGATTGCCGTCTTATCCAATGTAAATATGAACTTCGTGGTCCGGATGCTGTCAAAGGAGCTGGCTGCGGCGGACCCGGACAGCGCGCTCTACGAGCCCGAGGGATACGGCAACGAGCTGGGGGCGCTTCTGGACCCGTCCTCCTCCTATGAAGCCTTTGCGCCGGATATCACTTTCCTGCTGATGGATCTGATGGAATTGGCGGACCATGATCCCGAGGCAGGCTGCGGCAGAATCGAAAGCTGGTTCGCCTCGCTGAAAGCAGCGCTGCACAAAGAGCGGCTGTACTATATTTCCGACGCTTTCCTGTGGGGCCCGGAGCTGGAGATCGCGCCGGCGGACGGACGGGGCGAGGCGCTGGAGAGCAGGTGGCAGGAATGTCTCCGGGCCCTCTGTGACAGTCACCCGAATGTCCGCGTCCTGCCCTACCGCCGTATGATAGCGGAAATGGGGGCGGAGAACGCCTTTTCCCGCAAAATGTGGTACATGGGCCGTATCCTCCACACCGGCGAAGCCCAGAAGCGCATCGTGGCGCTGCTCCTTTATATCCTGCGGCTCCAGGGGCGGATTCCCAAAAAGGTACTGCTGTTGGATCTGGACAATACGCTGTGGGGCGGGCTGGCCGGAGAAAACGACCATACTCCCGTCATACTCTCCGATGAGCACACCGGACTCATGTACCGAAACCTCCAGCGCGTCATTGCCCAGATGCAGAGACAGGGCGTTCTGCTGGGCATCGTGTCCAAAAATAACCCCGAAGACGCCATGGACATCATCGCCTCCCATCCCCAGATGGCGCTGCGCCCGGAGGACTTCGCAGCCATGAGGATCAACTGGCGTCCCAAGCCGGAGAATATCGCGGAGATTGCCGCAGAGCTGAATCTGGGGCTGGACTCCTTTGTGTTCTGGGACGACAGCCCGGCGGAGCGGGCTCTGGTGAAAGCCGCGCTGCCCCAGGTGGCCGTGCCGGATTTTCCGGACAGACCCGAGGACCTGCCAGAGGCAATGGTCCGGATTTACAGACAGTACTTTGAGCAGGTCGCCGTCACCTCCGAAGACAGGCAAAAGACCAGACAGTACGCGGAGAATGCGAAGCGAAACGCACTGAAGACTCAGGCCTCGGACTTTGCCTCCTATCTGCGTCAGCTGGCCATGGAAATCTCCAGGGAAGCGCCGGAAGCGAATTCGGAGCGTTTGACTCAATTGGTCAATAAAACCAATCAGTTTAATCTGACCACCAAGCGCTACGAGCAGGCCGCCATGGAAAAGCTTCTCCGGGACGCGGGAAAAAGGGTCTATCTGTACCGGGTAAAGGACTGCTTCGGCGATAACGGCATCATAGCGGCAGTCATCCTGGATCTCACCCAGGCCGTCCCCATGATCGACACCTTTGTCATGAGTTGCCGCGTGATGGGGCGCAATCTTGAAAACGCAATCGTGGAAGACATTGAAAAGGAGCTGTACAGCCAGGGCTTTTCCTCCCTGCAGGCCAGGTACCTCCCCACAGCCAAAAATAAGCCTGTGGAAAATCTCTTTGAAAAATTGGACTACAGAATTCTCGCCACAGACGAAAGCGGCGGAAAGCTGTACGAGACCCCGCTGCCCCCGGAGGCTAAGCGGAATTACTGCGCCCGATGGACCGACGCAAAGTCCCGCTGACCATTGAGGTCCGGGGATTGCGCGCGGAGGAATGCCGGACCCCCATTGGATTCGGCAGCTTTTCGGGGACCGCCCGGGGCGATTGTCCGCGGCCGCAAAAAGGCGGGGAGCCCCGGGGAAGCTTATGAGTGCGAAGACAGCACCGGAACAGGAGAGCATTGTGATGAAAGAAAAAATAATCGCTTTGATGGAAGAAATACTGCAGGTTCCGTCGGGAACTCTGTCCGAGGATACAGCCATGGAGGATCTGGAGGAATGGGATTCCCTGGCCCATGTCATGCTGATCGGAGAGCTGGAGTCAAGGCTCGGCGTCATCATCCCTTTGGATGAGGCTGTGGAAATCACCTCCGTAAAGGAGCTTTTCCGGAAAGCAGGCCTGGAATGAGCATACATCTGAGAGAAATACGGGAGGAGGACCTGGCGCTTATCATGCGATGGCGCATGGATCCCGATATCACCCGGTACATGAATACGGACCCGAAGCTTACCCCGGAGGGGCAGAGGGAGTGGTTCCGGGCAATCGGCCAGGACACGGACGTGCTTTACTGGCTCATTGAGATAGACGGGGAACCCGCCGGCGTCATCAATCTCACAGGTCTCAACCGCCCCTCGGGGAGCGTGGGCTGGGCCTATTATGTGGGAGAAAAGCGTCTGCGCAGCATGAGGACTGCCCTGGCCCTGGAGATGAACCTCTACGACTTCGTCTTTGACGTTCTGGGAAAAAACGAGCTTGTGGGGGATATTTTTACCCTGAATAAGGGCGTGATACAGCTCCATCTTCTCTGCGGGAGCCGGATCACAGAGGAAAAGAAAAATCATGTATGTAAGAACGGCCGGTATTATGACGTGACTTTCATGCATATGACGGCCCGGCGTTGGCAGGAGATCCGGCCCGGCAAAAAGTACGAGAAGATCTCGTTCGGCGCCGGCACAGGCGGCAGAGCGGAATCTTTCGTCCAAATGCCGGCCGGTACAGACACCGGAGCACACAAGGAGGTATAAATGAATCACTGTATCGAGATAGACGGCCATGTAATCGGCGGGGATTCCCCCACCTTTGTCATCGCGGAAATGTCCGCCAATCACCTGATGGATTACGACAGGGCCGTCGCCATCATGAGGGCCGCAAAGGATGCGGAGGCAGACGCGATCAAAATTCAGACCTACACACCGGACACCATCACGCTCAACTGCGACGATCCCTGTTTCCAGATCACCCAGGGCACCATCTGGGACGGCACTACACTGTACAAGCTCTATCAGACTGCCTACACCCCCTGGGAGTGGCAGCCGAAGCTGAAAGAGGTGGCCCGGTCCATGGGCCTTGTGTTCTTCTCCTCTCCCTTTGACCTTTCCAGCGTTGACTTCCTGGAGGAGCTCAAGGTACCGGCCTACAAGGTGGCCAGCTTTGAGATGAACGACATCCCCTTTATCCGGAAAATCGCCCGGACCGGAAAGCCCATCATCATGTCTACGGGCGTGTCTTATCTTGCGGATATCGAACTTGCCATGCAGACCTGCCGGGAAGAGGGAAACGAGAATGTCATTCTCCTGAAATGCTGTTCCGCCTATCCCTCCCCCTACGAGGACATCAATCTGAAGACCATTCCCTCCATGGCGGAGACTTTCGACTGTATTACAGGGCTGTCGGATCACACCATGGGCTTTGCCATAGCCGGTGCGGCCGTTGCCGTGGGGGCAAAGGTGGTGGAGAAACACCTCACCTTAAGCCGGGCGGACGGAGGGGCGGACGCCGCGTTCTCCATGGAACCCGGGGAGTTCAGGCAGATGGTGGAGCAGATCAGGATCATAGAGAAAGCCATGGGAAAGGTGACCTATGAACTGACTCCCAAGCAGAGAGCCAGCAGAGACCATGCCAGATCCCTCTTCGTGGCAGAGGACATGAAAGCCGGAGATGTATTTACCCCCCAAAATCTGCGCTCCGTGCGCCCTTCCTGCGGCCTGCACACAAAGCACTATGAATCTCTTCTGGGGAAAAAGATCTCCAGAGACGCAAAATCAGGCACGCCTATGTCATGGGATCTGGTGCAGCCATGAGGTATTATTTTCGGGCGGACGGAAACGCCGCCACAGGGGCAGGGCATTTGATGCGCTGTCTTACCATTGCCGACGAGCTGCAAAACGTCCCCGGCACGGAATCGGCGGACATCTGTTTTCTCTGTGCAGACGAGACCTCCGGCGCCCTGGCAGAGGCTGGGGGGTATCGTACCCTGGTGCTCCACACGGATTACCGCAACATGGAGGCGGAGCTTCCGCAGCTGGCGGAGCTCTTCTCCCGGGAGGCTTCCGCCCGCAGGCCGGTTCTCGTGGTGGACAGCTATCACGTCACGGATTCCTATCTGAAAGCCCTGGGCAGCCAGGCCCGGATTTTCCTGTTGGACGATATGGCGCAGCAGGCTTATGCGGCGGATTGTGTGCTGAACTATAACGCCTTTGCCACCCAGGCCCGGTACAGACAGCTTTATCAAGGAACCCGGGTCAGGTTTTACACGGGAAGCGCCTATGTTCCGCTCCGTCCCCAGTTTCGCGGGGCCGGATATTCCTTTCGGGAACAGGTGCAAAATGTTCTGATCACCACGGGCGGCGGCGATCAGGAGAATATAGCGGCCCGGATTTTCCACAGGATTCAAAGACCGGGGCTTCGGTACCATGCGGTAATCGGACGCTACCACCCTGATTTTGAGGGCTGGCAGCGCAGGGCCCGGGAATGTCCTCAGCTGTGTGTCCACCATGACGTCAAGGATATGGCTTCCCTGATGGGCGGCTGCGACATAGCCGTCACCGCCGGCGGCACTACCGTATATGAGCTCTGCGCCGTGGGCGTCCCTTTTCTGTGTTTCTCCTATGCCGAGAACCAGGAGAGCCTCACGGAATATATCGGGCAGGAGGGCATCGCGGGCTACTGCGGCGCTTTTCACCGTGACCCTGCTGGCACGCTGTCAAACATGGAACGGCTTATGGATACGCTGACAGGGGACGCCCGCATGAGGCGCCGCATCCGGGAACGGGAGCGAAACCTGGCGGACGGACTGGGCGCAGTGAGGATTGCCCGCCTCTTGTCGGAGCTGTAAAAGGATATTTAGGATAAGAGCGCAAGCAAATGGGGCTGTCACATTAAGGATCATAGACACCAGATATAGATATTCCTGATTACAGGATATCCTAAATGTGGTGTAGAATACCTTAATGTGACAACCCCACGTTTATTTTCCGGATGTGTGCGCCGGGCAGCAAGCCTTTCGTCACTGCCCCATCAGGTCTTTCAGCACTTCCTTTGCCTTTTCCAGCTGATTGTCTAACCGTTTCTCGCTTCCGTAATAAGCCTCGCCGTCAAATTCGCATACCACGTCCGGCTCAATGCCAAGACCGTGGATGTTATTCCCCTTTGGCGTGTAGTAAGCGCTGATGGTGACTTTCACCGCGGAGCCGTCCCGGAAAGGAATGATCTGCTGTACGATTCCCTTGCCGAAAGTCGTGGTTCCCACCAGAGTCCCCAGCTCATAATCCTTGATGGCTCCCGCCATAATCTCGGCCGCGCTGGCTGAATTCATGTCCACCAGCACCACCAGCGGTACATCCAGTTCTTTCTTGCCGTCACAGGTATACTCGGAGCGCTTTCCGCTCTTATCCTCCGTGTACACGATCATGCCCTCGGGCAGAATCATCCGGGCCATATCCACCACTGCGCTCAGGCTTCCCCCCGGATTTGCCCGCAGATCCAATATCATGCCTTTCATGCCTGCTTTCCGCACGTCGGCCAGGGCATTCTCAAACTGTTTGACAGACACGTCGTCAAACTCCGTCAGCTGGATGTATGCCATACCGTCCTCCAGCATCTGATACTCCACGGTAGGCGTCTCCACTTTCCTGCGGGTGACCTTGACCTCCAGATAATCCGCTTCCCCCTCCCTGACAATGGTCAGGGTCACGTCCGTATTCTCCGGGCCCTTTATCAGGGATACGGCCTCCGTAAGGCTCAGTCCGTAGGTAGACACGCCGTCCACTTCGTAGATCAGGTCATTGGCCCGCAGATCCACTTCCTCCGCAGGGGCCCCGGCAATAACACCGCTGATCTTGGGCAGTCCGGTAGCCGTATCCTGGCCCACATAGGCACCGATCCCGTAGTAGATTCCCTCGGTCTGCTCCATGAGCTCCGTCAGCTCCTCCGCGGTATAGTACTCGGAGTAAGGATCGTCCAGTGCCTGGAGCATCCCCTTGTAGATACCGTCCCGAATCTCCTCATCCGACACATCATGGAGATAGAAATAATTGTCGATGGTGTTCTCTATGGTCTGCATCTTCTTCAGCACATCACCGTCGATTGCAGAGTCCTCCAGAAAAGACACTTCCCCTCCGGCGGCCCTCTGGGCGGACTGGGCCATGTTCTGGCCGGACTCCACAGCGCTCTGGATATAAATCCCCAGATAGCAGACAGCCAGTATCAGCAGAGCGCCCGAGATGCCTGTGATCAGGCCGATCAGGAACAATCCCTTGCCGCTGCCCCGATCTCTTCTGGGCGGCTTTCCCCCCCTGGTGCCGTCCGGTCCCGGACCCATACCGGAAATGTTGTCAAAATAAGCCTGATTTTCGTCCATATCTTTTCCTCCTGTTGCGGTTTTCTATCCGTTAATTATGGGCTCAGATATCCCCATGGAGAAACATAGGAGCCGTTCAGCCTTACACTGAAGTGGAGATGATTGCCCGTGGAGCGGCCCGTGCTGCCCACTGCCGCTATGGTGTCGCCCCTGGCCACCACATCGCCCTTATTCACATACAGAGCGGAGGCATGCATATAAATCGTAGACAGGCCGTCGCCGTGGTCGATCATCACATAGTTTCCCATGGTAGTGCTGTAGGCGGCAGCCGCCACCTTTCCGTCGTAAGCCGCGTAGATCGCCGTTCCTCCGTCGGCGGCAAAGTCCACGCCGTTGTGGAACTGCTCCACCCCCAGCGTAGGATGTATCCTCATGCCGTACTCATCGGATATCCTGCTGTAAGAGGCCAGGGGAAATTTGAAAGTGCCTCCGTCATAGGTGATCGCAGATCCGCTGGCGATCAGTTGTCTGCGCTCCTCCGCCACAGCGGCCTCCAGAATCCTGATTTCCTCCTCCTGGGCCCTGATCTCCTCCTCATACTGCTGAATGGCGTTTTCCTTGTTGCCTATATCTGTCTCATAGCTAATGATATCACGATTCTTCTGTTCGATCAACTCCTCCAGGTTCCTCTGTTCGATTTCCACGGTCTCCTTTGTCTCGTCCAGAATCTCCTTTTCCAGCTCCAGCTCCACTTTGCACAGCTCCACGTATTCCTTTACGGCCCGGTATTCCTCCCACATCTGCCGGTCGCTGACCACCATCTTCTCCACATAGTCTACCCGGTTGAGAAAGTCCCCCAGGCTCTTTGCCTGCAGCAGCAGATCCACCACGCTGGGATTCCCCGACTCATAGTCAAGCCTGATATGGGCGTTCATGGCCTCCTGCTGATTCTCCTCCCGCTCCTTGGCCGCCTCCAGCTCCGCCTGGGTCCGGACGATCTCGTCCTCCTTGGCGGCGATTCGTTCTTTCAGATCGACAATCTTTGCCTGTATCGTCTCCAGATTGCTGTCCAGCTGCTCCACATAGTTCTTCAGATCGTCTTTCTGCTGCTCCAGATTCTTTTTAATCTCCTGGAGATTGCTGAGCCCGTCCTTGAGCCCCTCTTTCTGCTCTTTGATCTGAGAGATCTGATTCTCTTTCTCTTTGATGCTCTCTGTGATGGCGGCGCTCCTGCCCGTGGCCTGCGCCTGCAGACTGCTCTCCGCCGCTCCCGCCAGCAGTGCGCCGCACAGCAGCAGTCCGCAGAGCAATGGGCAGATTCTGCCATGATCTGTTCTATTCTTCATAAGCTTTCTTCTATACATGCAAATGCTTTCTCACAGTGACAATGCTTCCGAAAAAACCGATTCCTATGCCCACCAGCAGGGACACGGGCGTAAGCACGCCGAACAATTCGTCCACGGACAGAAAGGCAAGAAAATTGTTCAGGATGGAAAATCTCTCGGCAATATAGTTCAACACATAATTATAGATACCGTATATCAGCCACAGCGGCAATATCGCTCCCAGCAGCCCGATCAGCATACCCTCCAGCACGAAAGGGGATCTGACGAAGAAGTCCGTGGCCCCGATATATTTCATGATATTGATCTCCTCCGAGCGCACGGAGATCCCTATGGCCACCGTATTGCTGATCAGGAAAATGCTCACCGCAAGCAATATGACGATAATGCCTATGGACACATAGGCGATCAGCAGATTCGCGCCGCTTAAGGTATCCGCCGTCAAAGCGGAGTGATTGACTTTCAGCACCTCAGGCAGGGATTCCAGCCAGGTGACCAGAGCGCTCTGGAGCGACACGTCGCTGATGAAAATCTCATAGCTGTCATCTCCCTCCAGCGGGTTTCCCGGATATCCTTTGGAGTAGGCCTCGTAGTTTTCCCCCCAGTTATCTCTCCTGTAATTCTCCCAGGCCTCGTCGTCGGAGGTAAATATCACGTCCGACACTTCGGTCCGGACGGCTATCATCTGGCCGATTTCCTCGATGCGGGTGTCCGACGGAATCTGTCCCTCCCCATGGCTGTCACAGAAATCATTCTCGCTGTGGAAGAACACCGTCACCGATACCCCTTCCTCCGCTTTCATCACAATGCTGCGGAAGTTCATGACAATGGAATAGAACAGGCCGAACAGGAACAGGCAGGCCGCTATGGTGGCCACGGATGCCAGAGAATACCATTTGTTCCGGAAGATGTTGACGAAGCCCTGTCTGATGGTGTAGAACAATGTCCTAATCTTCATCGATGTATTCTCCTCCCTCCTCGTCGCTTATGATAATGCCCCGCTTCATGGTGACCACCCTCTTGTGCATGGCATTCACGATCTCTCTGTTGTGGGTCACCACCACCACCGTGGTGCCGCTCTGGTTGATCTCATCCAGCAGGGTCATGATTTCCCAGGAATTCTTCGGATCCAGATTGCCTGTGGGCTCGTCTGCCAGCAGAATGGAGGGCTTGTTCACCAGGGCCCTGGCCAGGGCCACCCTCTGCTGCTCGCCTCCGGAAAGCTGCCTGGTCTTGGCCTTGTACTTCCCGGCTAGTCCCACGGTCGCAAGGATGGTGGGAACATTGCGGCGGATCTCACTGGTGGGAACTTCTATGATCCGCTGGGCAAATGCTACGTTCTCATAGACATTCCTGTCGTTGAGCAGGCGGAAATCCTGAAACACCACCCCCAGACTGCGCCGGAACTTCGGCACCTGTCGGTGCTTTAATTTCGCCAGATCGCTGCCCATCACATAGACGCTGCCGTCCGTGGCCGTCAGCTCCCGCAGCAGAAGCCTGATGAGAGTGGATTTCCCGGATCCGCTGTCTCCCACGATGAACACGAATTCTCCCTTTCCGATCCCCAGCGTAATCCCGTTAATGGCAGGAGCTCCCTTTGAGTAAACCTTGCTCACATTGTCCAAAAAGATGATACCGTTGTCTTCTATAAACTGCTCCCGCTTTCTCCACGACAGCTCCTTTTTGCCCATCGTTTTCCTCCATCCCGGCAATCCCACCTAAAAGTCAGTGGTCTCCATGTATCTCATATATTTCACTACCATCAGCGCTATCTTAAATGTGATAGCATCCTCAAACACCCGCAGATCCAGCCCCGTGCTCTTCTGCAGCTTATCCAGCCGGTACACAAGAGTGTTCCTGTGGATGAACAGCTGTCTGGACGTCTCGGACACATTCAGACTGTTCTCGAAAAATTTGTATATGGTTCCTAAAGTCTCCTCGTCGAAGTCGTCCGGACTCTTGCCGCCGAAAATCTCCCGGATGAACATTTTGCACAGCGGCAGCGGCAGCTGATAGATCAGCCGGCCGATTCCCAGCTCACTGTACGCGATGATCTCCCTCTCGTCGAAGAAAATCTTGCCCACATCCAGGGCCATCCGGGCCTCCTTGTAGGAGCGGCTTACCTCTTTGATCTCCTGGATTACGGTTCCATAGGCAATGCGGCTGTCCTTAATGCCCTCTTTCTTCAGGAAAGCCCACAGCTGCTTTGCTGTCTTATCCATCTCTCTGGCCCTGTCGTCCTCCGGCAGTTCCTTGACAATAATGACATTGTTCTCGTCCACTTCGGTGACAAAGTCCTTACTGTTTCCGAAGTACGTCCTGGCCAGCTCCAGCGCATTGCTGTCCCTGCCCCCCGGGGATTCCACGATCAGAACCGCCCTGGGCACATCCGTCTGAATATGCAGCTTCTTGGACCGGCTGTAGATATCCACCAGCAGCAAATTGTCCAACAGCAGATTCTTGACGAAATTATCCTTGTCCAGGCGCTCCTTGTAGGCAATTACGAGATTCTGGAGCTGAAAAGCCGCCAGCTTGCCGATCATATAGGAGTCCTCGCTGGCCCCTGCAGCCACCAGCACATATTCCAGAATCTGATCGTCGAATATCTTGAAGAACTGATACCCCTGTATCTCCTGGGAATCCGCCACAGATGCGGCGAATTCCGCCACGGCTCCCACGCTGCCGCCCATGTCGGCAGTGGAAGCCACTTCCTTTCCGTCCACATCCATAATACAAAAATCGACCCGCGTAATGTTCTTCAGTCCGTCAATCGTGTTCTGCAGAATTTGATTTGAAATCATTCTCCCCACTCCTTTTGCCGCCATAGCCGGTTCCAATGTCAGTATTTGTTTCTACATCTACAAATGTACAAAAAATACGCAAAAAAAGCAATAGGATTTTATGACATTTCACAAAAAAACTGCCTGAAGTATGACCCCAGACAGTTTTATAGACAAATCTCCAAAACAGGGGCCGCCTTTTGCATCCGCCTCAGACACGCATGTCAAAATTCGCGCCCACGTTAGGATTCACGGAAAGTTCCATGGCAGCGGCGTCCATCAGCTGCGCCATCCCTGCCGCCAGCTCTCTGCTGGAGTCCAGCGCTTTGCTCAGCACCGCAGTGCCCACCTGGGACAGCACGGAAGCATTTGCCAGCGCCATTGATACTTCTGGAATATCCATAAACACACCTCCTGACCGGTATATTCTCATTTTATCATAACAAGAATGTTTTTACCACCCTTTCCGGTAATTTTTCAATTTCTTAATGATTTCTGGTTACTGTATTTTACTGATAGAATACTGGCCGATCTCGACTTTCCGCTCTTTCAAGAGCCGCCCTACGGCCCGCTTGAACTCGTTCTTGCTCATGCCCGTCTCCTGCCTGATGCGCTCCGGGGACGCCTTGTCCGTAAAGGGAAGCATTCCTCCGTTCTCGTCGATCATTGCCAGAATCTTCTCTGCGTCCTTATCCATCTGCAGATAAGCCTTGTCCCTGACGCCCAGCGTCAGCTTTCCGTCCTCCCGCACCTGGATAACCCTGGCCTCCACGTCCTTGCCCAGCTCCACGTTCCCGTAGAGCTCTTTCTGGGGAATCAGGCCGGAATAGAGATTGTCCACTGCCACAAACGCGCCGAAGTTGTCACTGATCTCATAGACCCGCCCCTTTACCTTGTCGTCTTTTTTGTAGGCGCTGTCCGTGCGCAGATTGTCATACACATTCATGGTAGCGCAGAGCCTGTCGCTCTTGTCGATGTAAAGGGACACCAGCACCTTGTCCCCCTGCTCCACCCTGCCTCTCTGCTGCTTAAAGGGCAGAAGCAGATCCTTTTCCAGTCCCCAGTCAAGAAACGCCCCGATTTTCCCGGTCTGTGCCACGGTCAGCTCCGCCACCTGGCCCATGGCCAGCTTCGGCTCCCTGGTGGTGGCGATAAGCCTGTCCTGGGAGTCCCGGTAGATGAACACCTCCATCACATCGCCCACATTGCATTCCGGGGGCACCTGCTTGCGGGGCAGAAGCACCCTCGGATCGTCCTCCTCCACGGAAAGTGCCAGATAGATGCCGAATTCCACCTTTTTTACCACTGTCAGCCGCTGCTTCTCACCTAAATTTATCATGATATCTCCACTCCCCCTCTGTGCTCTCTCAAAAGGCGGTCTCCCCGCCCGTATTCTCCTGCGCCTTAGCTCCGCCGCTGAAACTCCGCCACCACATAAGGGCTTCCCTCCTGGTTCTCCAAGGTCACCCAGAGGCTGTCCGCGGTCTGCGAAACCCGGGGCATCAGTATGTCCCCCAGAAAGGCCTGCTTCTTGTACTCTGCCCGCACCTGCTTCACCGCAAAGCCCTCGGGCAGGTAATCCATGGCAATGTCTATAAACTGCTGGTTGTTCACATGATGGTTCGTGTCCAGATGATGCTGCTTCACCACCACAGGCTCCCGCAGTACCCCGTCCGGCCCCACGGTGATCTTGCGGGGGGCATACGCCATCTCAAGTCTTTCCTCCAGTCTATAGCCCTTTGTCATGGACTCCGGGATGGCGGTGGGCTTGTTGGTCCTGGTGTCCAGCAGACTCCACAGGGAATTGGCCTTTGCCAGATACTCCCCCTTTTCGTCTTTCAGAAAGAAGTTCCTGTATCCCAGAAACCCTTTCAGCGTATAGGGCAGCGTCCCCACGGTCACCCTCTCGCCCAGAGCGGGGTAGCGCTCCACCACAATCTGCCAGGAGGAGAGCACCCAGACCATGTGTACCTCCTTTAAGTATCCGACGCCCAGCCCCAGATCCTCGGACTGAAATGTGGAGCAGTCCTGAAAATAGTTGATAAGGGAAGCCATCGTGAGCTTCCCCTCGCTGTCCGTCTCGCTGTATCTGATCCTGCTGTCAAATGTGTACATCTCAAAAACCTCCGACTACCTTTCCGGTCAATTATATGATAAGAGTATAGATGATCACTGCGGTCCAGAAGACAATGTACAGCGACATACCCACGTTCAAAAAAACGGTCCGGAACTTTTTCCCTCTGGGAATCGCCGTCCGCCCGGCAAAGAAGAACTTCCTTTTCGCCAGGCACACGATGAACAGCACCAGCCCCGCTATCAGGCTGCCGAGGACGAAAAGCAGGAATATGAAGTATGCCATAAGCCCTGCCATATGTTTCGTGAGATAGGCTACCATGGCAGGCATATCCATGGTCGACACTATGTCCAGATACTCGTCTAAATCCACAGCCCTTGTCAGCGCCGAACTCACAAAGCCGCCCATGAAGTTGATCATCATATGAATCGCAATGGTAATCTTTAAGTTCCCGGTCTTCACATACAGATACGCCAGAAGCATCCCCAGCGCAAAAGCGTAGACGAACTGGTTCAGATTGCCGTGAAACAGGCCAAACATCAATCCGGACACCAGTACCGCAGGCCCCTCCCCGTAGCGGACCGTCCTGTCCACAATCATCTTGCGGAAAACGTATTCCTCCATGACAGGCGCGCACAGCACCATCCAGAACGCTATGGTCCAGAGGCTGACCGATTCCGTCACACTGGCCAGCTGGTTCTCCACTGCGCCGCCTTTGAGCATGCCGATGATCAGCGTGATGACATTGCCGACGATATTGGTCAGGTATACCGCGCCGAAAGCCATGACCACAGCGGCGATGAATTGCCCCGGCCTGATCCGGCGGCGCTCCACTCTCTCCGCGGGAACGGTCTTCACCAGCAGGATAAGCACCGGCATCCCCACCAGATACATTGGCAGCATGGAGAGGAACAGGGCCGTATTCCCGTTCGTCAGCCACCTGGGGCTCAGAAGCAGCGCCACCGCCGAGACAGCGGACTGCAGCGCAATGATCACGATCGTCCCCAGCAGATACATTCCGCCCAGCTTGGAAAAATGCTTTCTGGCCGCTTTCAGCATCCGCCCGGGATCAGGCTGCTGGGGCTGTTGGGGCTGCCACATGGAAGCCTGCCCGTCCGCAGCCATATACCCGCCCGTCCCATATCCGGCGGTGTTCCCCTCTCTCATCTGTCCGTTCATTCCATCCATCTTCTATGCTTCTCCTATCCGGCATGACCGCCCCTGTGTGTCAACTGTCTGCATTTAGTGTAACATATCTTGGGATATTTGAAAAGAGGCTGATTATTCCTCTGCCTCTTCCCGAATCCTGATAATGTCGAACTTCCCTGCCGCCCTCTCCACATACTCGGCCTCTGCCCGGATCCCCAGCTCCTCATAAAGTGCAAGCAGCCAGTCCAAATCGCTGCCCGCCTCCGCCATGAAGTACACGTGATCCGTTTCAATCAAAGCCTTTTCCGGCACGGTAAATCCGAAGTTTTCATATTTTTCCGTACACAGGGGGCTCTTGGCAAGCCATCCCCCGCAGATATCATAGTTGTCCGGTCCGTCCCAGGCTCCGCCGAAGATGGGCTCGGTGTAATTCACCGTGGAGTACACATCCATCAAGTAAAAGCAATCCTTTCTCTCCGCACAGTAGTCCAGCAATTCCTGCCATTCCCTGTTAAACTCCACGGTCTCCCTGTAGTCCCCGGGAACCCTTGCCCAGCTGTCTGCCGTCACTGCCCCCGCCCCGGCCAAGAACAGCACCGCCATTCCGATCCAGAGCCCCTTGGGTCTGCGCAGAGCCCTGCTTTGGTCTAAAAGGCTTAGCTCCTCAAACACCAGCAGCAGAAGACACACGATCTCCATGATAAACAGGGAATGGGTCACCCGCGCCGGCACCCTCTGTCTCAGAATGATATACATCCACAGCCCGGAGCGCAGGAACAGGAGCAGAGCCAGATAGGCCGCGTTCCGCCACCGCTTCGTAAGAAAGGTCAGGACAATCCATGTCAGGTACAGAGCGGCGCAGACAAAATTCCAGGGATAGTCGTCCCCCGATACCTGGGGATCCCACAGCACTCTGTGGCAGTAAGACCATATGCCCTCCCGCAGGGGTAGCGTAAAAAACCGCATATAGAGCTTTTCTGCCCCCTGATACTGCGAGGTTCTCTTTTCGTTGGCATACTCCACCACCTTTTGCAGGGTATCCCCCGTAATCCTCTCGTCCAGGGAAAAATTATAGTTTTTCAGCAGCTCGTACTGGCTCCTTGATATGCCGGCTTTCTCATAAAAATCCTGATTCTCCTCATAGGCCGGCAGCGCCAGGAAGTCATACAGCTGGGTCCGATATCGGTCCACCTTTCGGTAGTCTGCCCAGCCTCCGTCGGCGTACCCTGCCGGGTCCGCCGCATACAGCCCTGCCAGACACAGTGTCAGCGCCCCCCAGAACAGCCCCCATCGAACCAGCTCCCGGCGTACTATGTGCAGACCGTTCCTTTTGTGATAAGCGATTGCCGTAAGCACCGCGGCAAAGGGCAGCAGAAACAGGCATATCTCGGTGCGCAGACAGAACGCCAGCAGATATCGGCCCAGAATGCCCAAGTACGCAAGCCCCCTCCGATCCGTCTCCTCCACGCAGGTAAGCCGCGCCGTGGCAGCCGCCATCAGAAGCGCTGCCGTATAAGTATATTGAACGATTACCAGCTCCTGCAGCATCAGCCCCGTGAGAAGAAGATTCACTCCCGCCAGAATCGCCGGACGCCATGCCGTTTGGAATTTCATTTTCCGTTCCAGACACATCGCGATTTCATAGAGAGATAAAAACTGCGCGGACACCATTGCCAATCCGAACCAGGGCACAAAGCCGCAGACCCTGTACAGCAGCGCAAACACGGCATTCAGCACAATATTCAGGGAGATATTGTGGATGTCCGGCTCTCCGGCATATTTTCCGGACAGAATCCCGTGAATGAGCACATCGTCATTCATGGCGTAACGAAAGTCAAAAAGACAGGCAAGTAATACCCACACGCCTGCCAGAAAGGCCGCCTCCGTCAACCCGATCCGTCTTCTCTGCGTCATATGCTTCTTTGTCATCATGGAGCTTTCTCCTTTTCCCGCCCGATGCTTCATGACAGCTCAGACCGCTCACGTCCCCGTTCCCGCAGATACCGTTGGAAGAACTGCCGGAATCCGTCCGAGACCGCCGGCCCGTCCGTCTGCTCATCGTCCATCTCGTAGAAATACTTCCCTGTCCCGATGCTCACGGAAAGGCTGTCCAGCGGAAACCCTTTGTGACGCACCCCCGAATAGGGCACAGAGGTGATCAGGAACACTTCGCTGGCCAGGGTATCGTCCATGGTCTCATAGACATGCTCCCTGTCCGTCACCAGGCATATGGCGTTTCTGTACCGGGCCCGCAGATCCCCGTATTTCTTCGCAAGACCGCCGTAATACGCCAGCATCTCCTCGTCCGTCAGATACTTTCCGCCCACGGTTCTCACATGAATCCCCGGCTGTAGATTCTCGGGCAGCCCCTCGAAATACAGACCGGAGTCGCAGGAAAATACCGGCATCCCGTAAAAGTCATAGTAGGCAAGCGCTTTCTGCCTTGCATTCTCCAGAAGCGTGTTCCCGTCCTCGGGCACGTCCGGGGCCTTTTCTTCCATATCTCTCAGCCCGAGTATCTCTATATTCAGATCACGAAGTCTGTGCTGCATGTCCGCAAGCTTGGCCTGATTGCCCGTCCCAAACAGCAGTTTTATCTTCTCGTTTTCCCCCATCTCCAGCTCCCTTTCCGATCCTGCCGGACAGACCCCATGGGGCTCAAGCCATGCATGCGCCCCCCGGTGCGTCCCCTACAGCACATTTGTCCCGTACACTTCAATCTGGCTCAGCGCCGGAAACGGAGAGGGATCGTCGGCTTTGATCAGATTGCAGAGCTCAATCCATGTAATCTCCTTTTCCGGGAAAGTCAGCACATGCCCCCGCAGGGATTTCTCCAGGGCAAAATCTTCGCAGCTGCCGTCCGAGAACCGCAGCGTCACCTGTACCCACCAGTTGTCATGGGGAAAATCGGCCCGGGTGTAAAGCACCACTTTGTCCGTGCGGATCCTGCGCCCGAAATCCACCCGCATTGACGCGTCGTCCTGACGGTTGATCCCCCAGGACTGGTATGGCCAGGGGCCGTGAGACAGGTTCGCGCGCACGCCGTCTATGGCATTCTTCGCCGCGAAAACGGACTCCCCTCTGGTCTCCACATTGGCCGTGGCATGGGGAAAGCAAGACACATCCCTGTGCTGGTCCGCAGGATTTAAGGCCAGGTTGCGGTAGGCCTCTATCTCGTCCTGCCTGGCCGTCTCCGCGTAGAGATAATGCCTGCTGCCGGAGAACACCTTGGGCGAGAGGCTGACGCGCTTCTCTCCAAACGGAATTTCATAGCTTACATTGTCGGTGAGATATACAAAGGCCGCTCCCAGGGCATCATCCACCTGCCAATTGACGTACAGATTCTTCCGGGAAGTCTCCAGCACGATTCTGTCCCCTTCCTCATATGCCCTCATACACACCAGATCCGTGAAATCCTCCCCGCTGCTGACGCAGACGGTATTGCCGTCTCTGTCTATTACTTTTAATGATAATGTGGCCATTCTGCCCCCTCCTTATCCATATCCTGTAGTCCTACCCATGCCGGACAGATTTATCATATACCCGAAATCCATGGATTGTCAACAGGCTCTCCTATATGGCGGCTCGCTGCCGTTTACGGCAGTCCCGCAGTCCTGTTCACCGGAGCGGAATCAGGCGGTAAATCCGGAAGTCCAGCGTCATATACCGGAATGTAAGCACGCATTCGCTTTGGTAGTGCGGGCTGAAGTCCGGCGCCTGTAAGCTGTCCAGCGCGAAGAACCAGATGTCCCCTTCCACATCCGCAAGCTGCTCCCACTGTCTGAACACTGTCGTATTGTGAAAGGGAGAAAATGCAGGCAGGGAGCCGTAAACCATATAGGGTCTGTCCGGATGATACACATTCAGGTACAGCGAATGAATGGAGGAGGCCAGGATCATGTCCTCAGGTTCGATATTCTCTTCATAAAACGCCTGGTATTGCTCCAGACCGTCGTCGTATTCGATCTGCAGCTCGGACCGATACTGCACGGCAAAGCAAAGGAAGAACAGCATGCCCACCGCCGCCCTGGCTCTGCGGGAACGGATCTCTTTCATCCCCAACGCGTACCACAGCGCCAGTCCGCCAAAGCCAAAGAAGACATAGCGGCCCATAAAACCGGAAGCCACACGGTAGGACAGCAGATGGCCTATGACAGTGGTGAGCCCCATGATTCCCATGGCCCAGGCCGCGGCATAATCTCCGGCTCTGCGCATATGCCCCACCGCATAGTAGCCCACAGCCACAGTGAGCCCTATGCCCAGATAAACCGCCAGAGTACTGGGCGCTAAGGGATCGGAAAACCAGTCTGTGCAATAGTCTATGGGCGTATATATCGTGGGAGCCAGGGCCTGGCTCATGGAGCCGATTCTCTCCTGCATCTGCCGGTAGAGAATCCGCAGCCAGAACATATAGCAGACGGAAACCAGCAGCCCGCTTCCCGCATACATTCCCAGCAAAGTATATCTCTTCTGCCAAAGCAGCGCCCCCAGCAGGATGAGATACAGGAGGAAAGTCTGTATCATGGAAAAGGTATGGCTGTAGACGCTGCCTATGCCGCATATGGTGAACAGAATCCACTTTTTCCCTGTGGAAGCCCGCAGAATATCACAGGCAAGCAGCCCCGCAGCGGTGAAAAAGAACAGCCCCATGGCATACATTCGGACATTGCCCGCCTGGACACCCATACTTGGCATCAGGAGGGAAAAGAGCATAAAGAATACCGCAGTCTCCTCGTCGAAAAGGCGTTTCACCATATACTTTCCCAGGAGAAGATAGGCTGTCATGAATACCAGTGAAAACAGCTTCAACTGCCAGAAATGGGATCCCTCCGGTGCAAAAAAGGTGACGGCGTCGCAGAGAGAGCTGAACCCTTTCAGCAAAATGTAATAAAAAGGGGCATGGACATCCTGGGCCGTGATCTGAACCAGCTCCCCTACAGGATGAGAAATCAGCGCGGCCGTATACGCCTCATCATACCCGAGATTGTCGGTTATGCAGAAAACGCCCCATATCGCAATCCCCACAAAGGGCAGTATCCTCCACAGCATATGACATAAGTTTACAGATTTCCCAGAATTCATTTCATACCCCTTTTCTTCACATGTCTAACATCCAATCAATCCACCAGCTTTGCGTTGGGATAAATCCGCTCCATACGCTGGTCCGGGAAGCGCTCGTCCAGGAAAACGGCCAGAGGATTTTCGTCCGAAACCGCATCGGAAGCGCCGCCCGTATGCCGCTGCGTATACCGCGCAAGCGCCAGGGAGGAAACGGCCATGTTAAAGATCATGAACACGATCAGGCAGTTACAGAGGATCCTGCCCGCCCTCACCGGAAGCCTCTCGATCAGGCCCGACAGCCTGGGATATATGATTTTCAGCCACACCACCGCCGCAATCCCCCAGAAAAAGCAGTACAGCAGATTGATACGGCCGCCCAGGTTGAAAGCAAAGCCGCTGTAGTCCCAGAACACCGTGCCAAAGACCAGTTCCGTGAATACGCTGCAGACATATTCGTACATACCCCCCAGCAAAGTGCCCGCAGCGAAGATGTACCCGTCGCTCTTGTTCCGGTAGCGGTACAGAAACAGGGTCAGCAGCGCACAGCCCAGCCCCCAGACAATGCTGAACGGCCCGTACACCACACTGCTGCGGCTCATGAGCACACCGGTGGTCATGAGGCAGAAAATCGTCTCCGTGATGTCTCCCAGAAACGCCCCGATGAAGAACAGGCACACCAGTTTATAGAAACAGCACCCCTGAGCGAACACCCTGGGCGCAGCTTTCGATCTCTCGGACTCCTCCCGCAGCTTTTCTGCGATAATCTCCCGGTCGATAGACGGGAACGCTTTCTCCATACGCCCCTGCACCCAGGCCGTGAGCTGGTTCTCCAACAGCTTGGAGGTCTGCTGCATACTCTCCGAGAGCCGGGAGAGCCGTCTGGCGGTAATCTTCATACCCAGAATCGCCATTGCGGTGGTAAGGAAATCCGCTGCCAGCAGGCCTGACGCCGCCCACAGCGCTATCGTCGCCCCAAGCCCGGGCACCTTTTGCAGCAGGCCCAGGAGCACGGGATTGACATAGCGCATGGCAGCCACTGCCAGCAAGCCCCAAAGCAGAGAATACCGGGCGCATACAAAGCCGCTCAGGTTATATTTGATGTCCGAGTAGTCCCACAGTTTTTTGCGGAAGATCCTTTCCATGAGCATGCCCGTGGTATATTCCACAATAGTGGCCAACAGCATACCGCCCAGAAACAGGAAAAAGAGATTTCCTGTCAGCTCCGGAAGAAATATCGCGAAGAGCACGGCGCTGAAGCCGTATATAGGGCAGAGCGGACTGTTCACAAACCCCCGGTTTACGAACCGTCTGCGGCTGAATGCGGCATAGCATACCTCCATGCACCAGCCTGCAAAGGAGTAGACAAAAAACAGCCAGACCAAATCTGTAAAACTGTATATCATAACGTTCCTTTCTCTTATGGATCAAAGCGGACAGCCCATGGGGCCCTCCCTATTCGGCCGGTGTCAGCCGCAGCAGATTTCTCCGTACATCCTGGGCCGTCTGTCCCGGAACAGCCCCCAGCTAAAGCGCATCTCTTCTATGGCGTCCAGGTCAAAGGTGTGCATGATCACCTTTTCCTGAGTCCTGCCCGCGTCCTCCAGAATCTCCCCGGTCTCGTCTGTGATGAACGAGGAGCCGTAGAATGTCAGGGAGGAGGACTGTCCGTTGTTCTCTCCGGAGGGTGTGACGGTCTCCTGGCCGATGCGGTTAGCCGCAACTACCGGCAGTACATTGGCCGCGGCGTGGCCCTGCATACAGCGCCGCCAGTGGGGCATGCTGTCGCATTCGATGATGGGTTCGGAGCCAATGGCCGTGGGATAGAGCAGAATCTGAGCCCCCAGCAGGGCCATGCACCGGGCCGCCTCCGGGAACCACTGATCCCAGCAGATGCCCACGCCGATTTTACCGTAGGCCGTGTCCCACACCTGGAACCCCGTATCCCCCGGCGTGAAATAGAATTTCTCCTGGTAGAAATGGTCGTCCGGGATATGAGTCTTGCGGTATACGCCTTTCAGCCCGCCGTCAGCGTCGATCACGGCAGTGGAGTTGTAAGTCACATTCCCCGCGCGCTCGAAGAAGCTCACCGGCAGCACCACCTTCAGTTCCGCCGCCACCTGCCGCAGCCTGCACACCGCCGGATTCTCCCACACCGTCGTAGCCAGCCGGTACGAATCATAATTGCGCTCCTGGCAGAAATACCAGGTCTCAAATAGCTCCGGCAGCAGGATTACCTGGGCCCCGGCCCCGGCAGCCTGTCTGATCCGTTCCTCGGCCGCCGCCAGGTTCTCCTCCCTGGAACGGTTGCAGTACATCTGCACTGCTGCCACTGTCAACTTCTGAGCCATACTTTCTCCACCTTTCCGTTCAAAAATTTACCGCCCCGCGTCACCCTCCGGCCGGCAGTTCTTCATTCCGTTTACACCGGTATCTGCTGGGTGATGCAGTGGATATTCCCTCCCCCGATCAGGATGTCCCTTGCGTAGATCTGCACCACTTCCCTGTCCGGGAACAGGCCCTGCAGGATCTCCTTTGCCGCCTGGTCCGCCGGATCCCCGAAACCGGGCATCACGATACTGCCGTTGGCAATGTAGAAATTCACATAGGAAGCCGCCAGCCGCTCCCCCGGCGTCCGGGCCGGCTCGTCCCCGCAGGCGTCCAGCCCCCGGCATTCCTCCTCGGTCACGGTGACCGGAGCAGGCAGCGGCAGCTTATGCACCCTGATCTTCCTGCCCTTTGCGTCCACGGCCTGCTCCAGATAGTCCAGACAGGCCCTGGACATGGCGTACTGCACATCACTCTCGTCCTTTGTCCAGGCTAACACCGCCTCCCCGGGCGCCGTGAAAGCGCAGATATTGTCCACATGTCCGTTGGTCTCGTCATTGTAGATGCCGCAGGGCAGCCAGAGGATCGTCGAGACATTCAGATAAGCCCGCAGCACAGCCTCAATCTCCTCCCTGGACAGCTCCGGATTCCTCCCTCTGCTCAAAAGGCAGCTCTCCGTCACCATGCAGGTCCCCTCTCCGTCCACATGGATAGAGCCGCCCTCCAGGATAAAGTCCCTTTTGCAGTATACGTCTCTCTCCAGCAGATCACAGAGCTTCCTGGCCATATGGTTGTCCCTGTCCCAGGGGAAATACAGGCCGTCGTGCAGACCTCCCCAGGCATTGAATCCCCAGTCTATACCCCTTATGACACCTGCGTCGTTTTTTACAAAAGTAGGCGCATAGTCCCTGGCCCAGGCGTCATTGCTGGACATCTCCGCCACCCGGATATGGGCCGGAAGCAGGGCCCTGGCATTGTCGTACTGAGCCTCGCCGGCACAGACCGTCACCCGCTCCGACCGGGCTATGGCCTCCGCCACCCGGGCGAAAGCCTTTCTGGCCGCATACCCGCCGTACTGCCAGGAGTCCGGGCGCTCCGGGAATATCATGATACAGCCCTGATGCGGCTCGAACTCCGCAGGCATGCGGAAGCCGTCCGCGGCAGGGCAGGAATCTCTGATGATTTTCATGGAATGCTTCTCCCTCACATTTCCGTATATTCCTTAATTTTTTTATTTACATTTTTTATAATTCCTTAAGTACAAGGTCAAACTTTAGACACATTTTCAGGTTATGATAGATACATAAACAAAGGAGCTGTTGAATTTTGATAAATACGTGTCAGGGTTCTGTCAGCTTCGACTAATAGCAATACTGCTTTTGCAGTTTTACTATAGATACCTTTCCCTTTCATGTTTTCTTTTATTTTACTCCCTTAAAGAGTCCGGCAAGCCGGGCTCTTTTTGTGTCCCGCAGGACACTCCCCGTTTCGAAAGCCGGACCGTCCTCTGCGCCTGCAGCCTGCGAGGCCGCCCCCACGGTCCGCCGGCCCCCGCTACGACAGCCTCCCCTTGAACTCCCCGTAGCCGAATTCCTTACGGATCCTACACGTTCCGTCCTTTCCCCGCAGGCCGATGGCCGGCAGAGGCATTCCGTTGAAAGTGTTGTTCTTTACCATGGAATAGATGGCCATATCTTCGAATACAAGTCTGTCTCCCTCCTGCGGCGGCCTGTCAAAAGAGTAGTCCCCGATGATGTCCCCGGCCAGGCAGGTGGGACCGCCGATCCGGCATGTATAAGCTTTCTCGCCAGGCAGGCCGCTTCCCCTAAGGGGCGGTCTGTAGGGCATCTCCAGCACGTCCGGCATGTGACAGGCTGCGGAGGCGTCCACGATGACCGTATCGATCCCGTTATGAACGATTTCCAGCACTTCCGTGACCAGATATCCTGCGTTCAGCGCCACCGCCTCCCCCGGCTCCAGGTACACGGTCAGACCGTACCTGTCCTGCATCCTCCGGATACAGCGCTCCAGCCTGGGTATATCGTAGCCCGGGCGGGTGATGTGATGGCCCCCGCCGAAATTGATCCATTTCATGCGGGGCAGATATCCGCCGAACTTCTCCTCTACCGCATCCAGGGTCTTCTCCAGGGCATCCGAGTCCTGCTCGCAGAGGGTATGGAAATGGAGACCGTCCAGCAGCCCCAGACGATCTCCCTGCCCCGCTCTTCCCTCCGGGCCCAGCGCCTCCTCGAAAGCTTCCCGGGTGACGCCCAGCCTGGAGCCCGGCGCGCAGGGATCGTAGACGGCATGTCCCTCCTGGGTGGAGCATTCCGGATTGATCCGCAGACCCACGCTCTTTCCCGCCTCCTTAGCACAGGCACCGAATCTCTCCGCCTGCCTCCAGGAATTGAATACGATTGTGTCGCAATATTCCAGAACTTCCCCAAATTCCGATTCTTTATAAGCGGGCGAGAAAATATGGTTCTCCACCCTCCTGCCCTGGGTCCCAAGCGGTCCCGCCATCTCCTCCGCGCAAAGCCTGGCCTCGTACAGGCCGCTGGCGGTAGCCCCACAGAGGTACCTCCCGATCAGAGGATACAGCGCGTACATGGAAAAGGCTTTCTGGGCCAGAAGAATCCTGGCCCCTGTCCGGTCCGTGACGCCTTTGAGAATCTTCAGATTCTCTTCCACCAAAGCCTCGTCCACCAGGTAGCAGGGCGTGGGCAGCGCCTCGCCGGATCCGCGAAATCCTACCGGATCCGAAAGCTTCCTCCCTCTTTCGTCCATGGTATAGATGCCCTCCCTTACTCCAGTCTGTTGGTGGTGATGAAATCCACGCCCCAGGATACCAGCTGCTCCGCCTCCTCTTTGTCGTCGCAGGTCCAACAGTTCACGAGAATTCCCTCCCCGTGAAGCTCTTGCACGATCTCTTTTGTAAGCGCTTTGTAATGTATGTCCAGATTGAGCCTGTAGCGCTTCAAAAACCGCAGGATCTCCGGATTGTACTCACAGGTCAGATAGTACAGCTCCTGATCCGGCAAAAGCTCCCGCAGACGGATCATATTGTTCGGGGCAAAGGAGATGAACGTCACCTGTTCCATATAACCCAGCTCTCTGATTTCCGCCGCGATCCGCCCTATGTCCTCCGGCGCAAACTCATTCTTCAGCTCCAGGATGCAGACTTTCCCATACTTTCTGCAGATGGTGATATACTCTCTCAGATTCGGAATGATCAGATCCTGTCTCTCCTCTGTGGTCACAGGCTCTCCATCCCCGTCCGGCCAGGTATCCCTCAGGCATATCTTGCGTATCAGTTCATAGCGGGATGCCTCCACATGGATATCGTCCCATGCCACGCGCCCTGTATTGTCGTCATGTATGACTACAAATCTCCCGTCTTTCGTCACATGAGCGTCCGTCTCCACGCCGTAGTAGCTGCGGTTCCCGGCAGCCACAAAGGCCGGGATCGAATTCTCCGTCTCCAGCCCGCTGAGCCCCCTGTGGGCGATCATTTTCGTGCCGCCGCTGTTGATCTTAATGGTATCCATATCCGCTTCCTCTCTTTCCACCGGATTTCCATTATCATACCACCCGCGGCCCGGTTTCGCAATGAGTTTCTATTGATTCTATGCCTCACCGGGCAGGCTGTCCCCGCCCATTCGGTCCATAACCCACACCGCGCCCAGCAGTACGCACACCAGACCGGCATGAATCCACAGACCCGGCACATCCGGAAAGGCCGCCAGAACCCATATGGCTGCCACCCCTGCCGCCATGTCGACCAGCATGGTGATCATGGAAGACGCGCTCTGCTTCACCACCCGGGTCTCGTTCTCCCAGTCGAAGACAGGCATTTTCTCATTGATTGCCAGGCCTACCCTGGCGCTGAAGACACAGTATGCCGCAGGCACCGCAAGCAGACTGAGCGCCTGGGTCCAGCCCGGCTTCAGGGCAATGAACATCAGCACTTCCGACACCACATAAAAGGGCGCGGTTATGAGCAGGTTCAGCCCCACCTTGCTCCGGATCATCTCCCGCCTGGAAACGGGCAGAGTCTGCAGTATCCACCACTGCCTGCCCTCCATGGAGACGGAACACGCCGTCAGGGGCATCATTCCCGGCAAGAGTCCCAGCGCCACCGGCAGCATCCTGTCCGTAATCCCGGGAATGCCCAGAAGCGCTCCGATGCCGTCTTTTCCCACCGCCAGTATGCCCACTGCCAGAAATACCATCAGGATCTGCCCTACCAGAGTATTCGTCACATAGACCGTGGAGGAGAAATAGCGTCTCCACTCCCGCTCCATCAGACTTCCCACCGCGGATCTGGCGTGCAGCTCTTTCATCCGGTAATTTCCCCTTGCCCCGTTTGCGGCTAACAGGGTGCAGATTTTTTCGTAAAAAGGCCGCAGGATCTCCAGGAAAGCCGCAAAAGTGCCCAGGGATACTCCCAGGAACAGCGCCAGCTTCCCGAAGCTGCCCCCTGCCATGGCCTCTGCCATCCACATGGCCGGCGGATACAGGCCCCGAATCTGTCCCTCCAGCTGCAGCGCCACGTTCTGCATCATGGCTTCCAGCTGGCTTTCCTCCATCACGCTCATCTGCATGCTTCCCACCATAACGGCGCACACAAAAGCCAGCGTCAGAAAAATGCCTACAAAATTCTTTCTCCTCCATCTGACCGTAATGCCCGCAATCACAGCCCCCACCACGGAGGCGGCCGTCAGGGGCAGAAGCGGCAGGAAGACCACTGCCACAATGCCATACACATAAAAGACAATGCCCGGTCTCTCCATGATTCCGTACAGCGCCATCCCCGGCAGCATCACCACCATCCCCAGCAGCATGTCCGTGACATACATGGAAAGAAAGCGGCTCAGGATCACGGCCCGCACCGTCACAGGCAGCGGGATCTCTTTCTCATAGGCCCTCCGGTCGAAGAGCACGGCTCCGGCCTTGAACACGGTAAAAAAGAACACCAGCGCCGCCACTGCCATGCCCAGCACCGCCGGCACGAACTCTCCCAGTCCCTGGGCCAGGAGCCCATAGCTGAGTATACACACATAGCCCGCCACCATCAGAATCAGGAAGATCCAAAGCACTCCCATGAGGCAGCCCCTGATTTTCCTGCGCCTGTCTTTGGTATGGAGGAATTCATTGATCCCGAACAGCCCCCGCAGCGAGAGATTTGTCAACAGTCTAATCTGCCTTGTCATGACGGATCACCTCCATAAATACATCCTCCAGGGATTTGCCCCCGGTCAGTTCCTTTGTGTCGCCCTCCGCCACCAGACTGCCTTTGGAGATTACCGCGATGCGGTTGCAGAGCTTCTCCGCCACCTCCAGTACATGGGTGGAGAAAAAGATGGCGCTGCCCCTCTCGCAGAGTTCGTGCATCTTCCTCTTCAAAATAAGCGCCGCCTCCGGGTCCAGCCCCACAAAAGGCTCATCCAGCACCAGAAGCCTGGGCTCATGGATCAGCGCCCCTGAAAGGGCAAGCTTCTGCTTCATACCGTGGGAATAGGTGGAAATCAGATCCCCCAGCACCGGATAGATTCCGAAATCTTCCGTCTGGCTGCGGATGCGCTCCTGCCTGTCCCCGGCGGATACCCCGTAGATGTCCGCCAGGAAATTCAGATACTGAATGCCCGTCAGGTATTCGTAGATATCCGGATTGTCGGGAATGTAGGCCATGACCCTCTTGCAGGCCATGGAATCCCTCCGCACGTCCTTTCCATCCACGTATATCTCCCCTTTGTCGAAATCGTGGATCCCTACCACTGCCTTGATGGCAGTGGTCTTCCCGGCGCCGTTGTGGCCGATAAAACCGTAGATGTCCCCGGCCCGCACCGTCAAGGACAGGTCGTCCACGGCTTTCTTGCCGCCTTTGTAAATCTTAGTCAGATTTTTGATCTCAAGCATCTTACGTTTCCTCCCTCCGATGTCCTGCGATTGCTCAGGATTACATTTCTATTTGATATCATTATAATATCACTTTAATTCTTCGATTGCAAGGACTTTATGAGAGAAATGCCCGTTGGTTTCTTTCCTGCCGCAAACCGGCACATGGTAAACCCGGCGCCGCCTTTCAAATACGCCGCCCCATGAACGCAAAAAGGCCGGGCGGCAGGACAGGTCCAATCCCGTCCGCCGCCCGGCCGAACAAAGCCTACTCCACCAGCACCGGATTCTCCTCCACCACCCAGGGCAGACCGTACTCGTTGAGCGCCTCCATGTAAGGATCCGGGTCGAATTCCTCCACGTTGAATACGCCCGGCTTCTTCCAGACGCCCTCCATCACCAGCATGGCGCCGATCATGGCAGGCACGCCCGTGGTGTAGGAGATGGCCTGGGAGCCCAGCTCCCGGTAGCACTCCTGATGGTCGCATACATTATAGATATAGACGGACTTCTCTTTCCCGTCTTTCACGCCCGTAAAGATGCAGCCAATGTTTGTCTTGCCCACCGTCCGGGGCCCCAGGGAGGCCGGGTCTGGAAGCAGCGCTTTCAGAAACTGGATGGGCACGATCTCCCTGCCCTGGAACATCACAGGGTCCGTGCGCAGCATCCCCACGTTCTCCAAACATTTCATATGGGTCAGGTAGCTCTGCCCAAAGGTCATGAAGAAGCGGATCCTCTTCACGCCGGGTATATTCTTCGCCAGGGACTCGATCTCCTCATGGTGCAGCAGGTACATGTCTTTCCTCCCCACCTGGGCGAAATCGTACTCCCGCTTTATCTCCATAGGCTTCGTCTCCACCCAGCGTCCGTTCTCCCAGTAGGAGCCGTTGGCGGATACCTCCCGGAGATTGATTTCCGGGTTGAAATTGGTCGCAAACGGATATCCGTGGTCCCCGCCGTTGCAGTCCATGATATCGATATAGTGGATCTCATCAAAATAGTGCTTCAGGGCATAGGCGGAGAAGACGCTGGTCACCCCGGGGTCGAATCCGCTGCCCAGCAGAGCCGTGATACCGGCTTTCTCAAAGCGCTCCCGGTAAGCCCACTGCCAGGAATAATCGAAATATGCGGTAAATCCCTGCTCTCTGCACCGTCTCTCGTATATCTCACGCCACGCCGGATCTTCCGTGTCCTCCGCCTCGTAGTTGGCGGTGTCTACGTAGTCCACGCCGCAGGCCAGACAGGCCTCCATGACGGTGAGGTCCTGATAGGGCAGCGCCAGATTCAGCACAACCCTCGGCTGCTCCTTTTTGATCAGCGCAGTCAGCTCCTCCACATTGTCCGCATCCACCCTGGCGGTGGTGATCTTCGCCTCCACGGTGCCGGCAAGCTTTTCTTTCAGGGCGTCGCATTTTGACACAGTGCGGCTGGCAATGCAGATCTCCGAGAACACGTCCGCTTTCTTCGCACATTTCTGAATCGCCACAGCGGCCACGCCGCCGCAGCCAATGATCAGTATTTTACCCATTTTCATCTCTCCGTTTCTCTCCTATATCCCATGTCCGCAGAAGCGGACAGGCCAAGCGCCTCCGTCCTACGCCTCGTGTATCTCCACCTGCCGCAGAAGCTTCTCCACATAAGCAGGCAGACAGAAAGCCCCCATGTGCAGCTTGGGCGTGTAGTACCTGGTCTCGATTCCCCTCTCCAGCCAGCGCTCCGCGCTCAGGTCATGCACCGGATGGTATCTCCTGGAGGCAAATCCGAACAGCCAATGCCCCGACGGATAAGTGGGAATATGGGCCTGGTACACCCTGCTGATGGGAAAGCTCTCCACGATGCGCTTGTGGGCCCGCATGCAAGCCTTGGCATCCGCTTCGTAGAAGGGGCTCTCATGCTGATTCACCATGATGCCGTCCTCCCGCAGAGCCTTGTAGCAGTTCCCGTAGAATTCCTTGGTAAACAGCGCCTCCCCCGGTCCGAAAGGATCCGTGGAGTCCACGATGATCAGATCGTATTCATCCGCCTTTCGCCGCACGAACTTCATGCCGTCCTCATAGAAGATACGGACTCTCCCGTCCTCCAGGCCGCAGGAAACCTTGGGCAGATATTGCCTGCATACCGTAACCACCTGCTCGTCGATCTCCACCAGATCGATCCGCTCCACTTCCGGATACTTTACCAGCTCTCTGACTACGCCTCCGTCTCCTGCCCCGATGACCAGCACATTCCTCACAGAGGGATGCACTGCCATGGGCACATGGGCCATCATCTCGTGATAGATGAACTCATCCTTCTCCGTCAGCATCATATACCCGTCCAAAGTCAGAAAACGTCCGAATTCCGGCGAATCAAACACATCGATCCGCTGGAACCCGCTCTCCACGCCGCACAGCTGCCTGTCCACTTTAATAGAAAGCTTTACATTCGGTGTATGCAGCTCCGAAAACCATAATTCCATCTCTCCACCTCCTTAGCGCCCCACACGGGCTTTTCCTGAACTTCCTCTCACGCCGCCTATGCCAGCCACTCCTCTTTCAGCACATTCAGCCGTTCAATCTCCGGATCCTCCGGCCCGGTCATGGAACAGCCTTTCTCCTTTGCGTAGACAATATACTTCAGAATCTCCTCCGTGATCTCCTCCCCGGGCGCCAGAATGGGAATCCCCGGCGGATAGCACATCACGAACTCGCTGCAGATCCGCCCTCTTGTCTCCGGAAGCGGCAGAGACTCTTTCTCCGCGTAGAAAGCGCTCTGGGGCGATACCGCTACCTTGGGCTCTATATATTCCTGCGTGTACAGATCCGCGTTGTCTCTGCTGTATTTGCGCTTGATCTCCTCCAGCGCGCCTATCAGGCGCTCCATGTCCCGCTCCCTGTCCCCGATGGAGATATAGGCCAGCACATTGGCAATGTCCCCCAGCTCCATCTGGATGTCATACTCGTCCCGGAGACAATCATAGACCTCTATGCCCGCCAGACCGATTCCCAGGGTATTCACCGTCAGCTTCGTCCTGTCAAAGTCGAAAATGCTGTCCCCGTTAATCAGCTCCGGGGAGTAGGCGTAATAGCCGCCGATATTGTTGATCTCCCGTCTGGCATAGTCCGCCAGCGCCGTCACCTTGGCGAATTCCCCCTTTCCCCGCAAAGCCAGATTCCTGCGGGAGATGTCAAGGCTGGCCAGCAGCAGGTAAGACGAGCTGGTCGTCTGGGTCAGATTGATGATCTGGCGCACGTACCCGGGATTCATGTCCGGCCCCGTCAGCAGAAAAGAGCTCTGGGTCAGGCTTCCGCCGGACTTGTGCATGCTTACCGCCGCCATATCCGCCCCGGCCGCCATGGCGGACAGCGGCATATTCTCCCCGAAATAGAAATGCGTCCCGTGGGCCTCGTCCACCAGCACTTTCATGCCATGTCCGTGGGCCAGCTGTACAATGCGCCTCAAATCCGAGCAGATGCCGTAGTAGGTGGGATTGTTCACCAGTACCGCCACCGCGTCCGGATGCTCGTCGATCGTCCTCTTCACCTGGGACACCCGCATCCCTAAGGCAATGCCGAGACTGACGTTCATATCGGGATTCACATAGATCGGCGTGGCTCCGCAGAGCACCAAAGCGTTGATGACGCTCCTGTGGACATTCCTGGGCAGGATGATCTTGTCCCCTTTCTTGCAGACGCTGAGCACCATGCTCTGCACCGAGGAAGTGGTGCCTCCCACCATCAGAAAGGCATATGCCGCTCCGAAAGCATCCGCCGCCAGCTCCTCGGCCTCCCTGATGACGGACACCGGATGGCAGAGGTTGTCCAGCGGTTTCATGGAATTCACGTCTATGGACACGCACTGTTTCCCCAAAAGCTGCGTCAGCTCCGGATTGCCCCGGCCCCTCTTATGCCCCGGCACGTCGAAAGGAACGATCCGCTCCCCCCGGAACTCCTCCAGGGCTTCGTAAATCGGGGCTTTTGACTGATTGGGATGTGCCATGGCTTCTCTCTCCCCTTTCCGACCGGAAATCATCCGTCCCCTGCAGCCGGCCTCTTAATAGATATTTCTGCCGCTGTAGATCTCTATCATCTCCCTGCGCAGATTCCCCATGATCTCCAGGCGCAGCTTGGGCGCCAGCTCATAGACATCGCTGTTAAAGAGATAATTCTGCAGGTCGATTTCCTTGATCAGCATCTTCGTGTGAAAAATGTTGGCCTCGTATACATTGATATCCATCGCATCATACCTGCGCAGGGTATTGGCGTCCACAAAGTCCTGAATCGATGTCATCCTGTGGTCCATGAAGAGCTTCTGGCCGGCCACGTCCCTGGTAAAGCCCCTGACCCGGTAATCCATGGTAATGATATCGGAGTCAAAGGAGCCGATCAGATAATCCAGCGTGGACAGGGGCGTGATCTCTCCGCAGGTAGCCACATCGATATCCACCCGGAAAGTGGCCAGGTACGTGTCCGGATGATACTCCGGATAGGTATGCACCGTGATATGGCTCTTGTCCAGATGCGCCACCGTGGTATCCCCCATGGGCACCTTGCTCTCATCGGCAATCAGGATCGTCACGGAGCTCCCCTGGGGCTCGTAGTCCTGGCTGGAAATGTTCAGTACCGTGGCCCCTATCATGTCCGTCACATCCACCAGAAGCTTGGTCAGCCGTTCGGAATTGTACTGCTGGTCGATATAGGCGATATAATCTTTCTGCTCCCGCTGGGACTTTGCATAGCATACGTCATAAATGTTGAAGCTCAGGGATTTGGTCAGATTGTTGAAGCCGTACAGGGTAAATTTCTCGCTCATGATTTCTCCTTTATCCGTATCCTACAGCCGGCCGGAAGATCCCCGACGACGCAATGCAAAAAAGCAGGTGCGCCTGTCGTCACCTGCCTTGAAGATATTCTGTCCTCCCCATCTCTCCTCCTGACCGCAGTCCCTGCCGGCACAAAATAGGAACGGGATGTTTGCAAACAGATATATGGTTTTTAGAGTCTATATAGCAAATATTTTACTTTTACTACTCTTATTGACCGTTTCACAAGTTAGATGTTCGTCAGCACCGGTTTATAGTCACCAACTTATAAAATTTGAGCTTTTAACTCAATCAATAAGGCAACATATACGTCTGTACTATATCACACCTACCCTTATTTCGTCAATCGGATTCCGAAATATTTTTCCCGCCGTCTCCGCCCAGGGCAGACCCCCGTCAGGGATCTATATCCAGCTTCTCCTGTATGTACTGGGCTTCCCTGATCAGTCCGATTCCCGTGAAGACGGCCCAGATGTAAGGCGCACCGTAGCAATTCAGAGTCTTCGGCCCCACGATTCTCTTCGGCGCGTCCTCTCCCACCTGATCCTGGATAAGCTTCTCGTAAGCTTTCTCAAAAGTGCTCCTGGTGATGGAACGCTCCCTCCTGTTGGTGAAGAGCTCCCCTCCCTTAATGTTATAGGTAAAGGGAAGCCCCTTTTTCGTCAAAAACTGCTGTCCCTCGTGCTCCCGTATCACGTCCCACAGGCCAGGGACGGTTGTCCTTGATGTATTGAGTTCCATAAGCCTCCTTGCGCCTTGCGGTGCCCTTATCTAATGTAGGTGGACCGAAATAGGTCCTATTTAGAATCCTACCTGATATAAGAAGTCTTGTCAATGGGAAATAGGGGGATTGTGTAAAATCGCCGTATTCTTCTCCACTTCTTTCTTGCTCAGCGGATAGGTGAACCGGATAATCAGAAACACCGCCAGATAACATATCCCCGGCACAAGTGTAGCCACCGTGTAGACCCGTTCCGCCACAGCCTCTGTCTGGGCCGGCGCCTCGGACACATAGCCTATGGCAGTCAGCACAAAGCCTCCCAGCCCTCCCGCCAGAGCCTGCCCCACCTTTCTGGCAAAGGAGTAGACCGCATACACGGTTCCGTCCTCCCTTTTCCCTGTGGCAATCTCCTGGTAGTCTATGATATCCGTGATATAGGCCCAAATGATCAGATTGAACAGACCTGTGCCGAGAGTTCCGATAAAGAGCAGCACCATAAACACGGGAACGCTTCTCACCCGCAGGAAAAACAGCAGCATATACACGATTCCTGCCAGCAGCATCCCCAGGGCTCCTGCCTCCTTTTTACCGAATTTGATGGCAATGGTGGAGACGAAAGGCGCAAGCAGAAGCGTCCCCCCTATGCTCACCACATTCACCAATGACAGTGCTTTCGCATTTCGGAAATAATCCAGAAAAAGGTAGTTGTTCATGGTCTGGCTCATAAGCGTTGCCAGCAGAAGCACCAGCGCCGCGCACACCAGGGAAAACAGCGGCCTGTTCTTTCCAAGGCTGCCCAGCATCTCCCAGACCGACTCCCCTCGCTGCTCCTTTTTGCAAAATACCACCCGCTCTCTGCACAGTGCATAGCAGAGTACATAGCAGACCACGGCCAGAGCGCCGAACACAAAAGCCGTCACCGTAAACCGCTCAGGCAGCACCACCTGATTCCCGTTCTGGTCCGTCTCATACACAAACAGCGGCACCAGCACGCCTATGGCCAGCCCTGCCAGGCTGGCGCCGATGCTGCGGAAAGTGGACAGGGAGGCCCTGTCCTTTACATCGGAACTGATCACCGATGCCATGGAGCCGTAGGGAATGTTGATGGCCGTATAGCAAAAGCTGCTCCACAGCAGATAAGTGAACACCACATAGACCATCTTCGCGCCATAGGGCCAGTCCCGCACGAAATACAGATACATCACGGAGCTGGCCACCGCCACCGGAATGCACATGCGCCGGATCCAGGAGCGAAACCGGCCGTCCGGCGCCGGCTGCATGTGATCCACGATACGTCCCATCGTCACATCCGTAAAGGCGTCCACAAACCTGGCCCCCAAAAACAGCAGGCCCACCGCGTAACCGCTCAGCCCCAGCACCTTGGTATAAAATACCATCAGATAGCTGCTGGCGAAAATAAAGCTGAAATCATTTCCGAAATCCCCGAACATGTACCCGATCTTGTCCCGGATTCCAAAGGGGCGCACATCCCCTGTCCGGTCTTTTCGCACATTTCCCTTATCGTCCACTGTCTCCGACATAAAATCCTCCTCACTGCATCAGAATAAGTCCCCGTGTCTTAACATGATAAGACTTTCCTTAGCATGCAGCATTGCGCGGAAAATTATGCATGATAAAACCATTCTTTACATCTGGGGCAAATGTGACTATAATAGGCATATGCCGCCTGTCCTACAGCTTGACGGGCAGGCTTTCCAACGGGAGGTTGCTATGACGATATTTACCGTATTTTTCCAAATGCTCTGTCTGCTGATCATGATAGGAGCAGGTTACTTCATGACGAAAAAAGGCATGCTGGACGCGCACACCAACACCCAGATGGCCAAGATGATCGTAAACGTATTCAACCCCATGCTCATATTATCCAGCGCCGCCTCCTCAGTGGGGCTTATCCCTCTGAACACCATGGGGCTGGTAAGCCTGATCGCCGTGGGCATGTTTGCCGTTCTGATTGCCGCAGGCATGATCCTGTCGCCGCTATTCGACAAACGCCCGGACCAGAGAAAGATTTTCCAGATGATGTTCGTCTTCTCTAACTTAGGCTTCATCGGAATCCCCGTGGTCAGCAGCATCCTGGGTTCGGAATATGTGGTCTATGTGACGGAATTTCTGGTGATTTATACGATTGTATTCTATACCTACGGAATTGCTCTGATGGACGGGAAGTTCTCTCTCTCTTCCCTTAAGACAATGCTGAATCCCGGCATGATATCCGGCGTTGCGGCGCTTCTTGTCATCATATTAAATATCAGTTTTCCGGGCTTCATAGCCACGGCCGTGACCTATCTGGGAAATGTGACCTCTCCCATGGCCCTGGTAGCCGTGGGCTTTGCCCTGGCCAACACGGATCCGAAACGGATCTTCTGCCAGCCGAAATTGTATGTATTTTCCGTAGTTAAATTGCTGGTTCTTCCTCTGCTGATGCTCCCGCTGCTGCTTCTGGCCACCCATGACCGTTCCCTGATCTCCGTATGCATGGTCATGTTCGGCATGCCCATCGGCAATATGCCTCTGATACTGGGGAATCAGAAAGGCATTGATGGCAGCACCTGCAGCGCTGCCATCATACTGACTACCATTCTGTGCGTGTTCACCATTCCCGTACTTCTGGCAATCGTGAGCTAATCCCGCCGTCCTCCGGGCGGTTCCTGCTCCTCGTCCTGCCAGAACCGCTCTCCGGGACTGTCCTCCTGTTCGCTGACCGTGTTCAGCGCTTCCTCCACCAGCTTGATCATTTCCCAGATAGAGCGGAAATAGACTGTCTTGTTCTGGTCCATACAGGTGGCTATGGCGTAATGGGCGGACAGGTGCTGTTTGTAGCGGATGGCGGCGTCTTTCGTGACGGGCTGTCTTTCCAGGAAAGCGGCAAAGGCTCTGATGTCCCGCATGTATTTTTCTATGGTGGCTTTGCTTTTCTCTTCGACCTGCAGGCTGTCTTTGAATTGGCCTATGATCGGGTTATCTATTGTAAGTCCCATTTGGGCCCTCCTCGTGCCCTGCCTTTGGGGGGCAGGGGAAAATACATCTATGGCACAATGTCCTTATTCCTGGCGCGGAACGGCCGGATGGCCATAGGTACCATGTACGATGCTGTGCACATGGTACCATTCTTTTGGTTGTTTGTCACCTTATCTTTGTCTGTGGGCGGCACAGGGGGCGGGGCTTTGGGTTTTGCTGCTTTTAGAACACAAGAGCCGCTGTATGGAGCCATGAATCCATACAGCGGCTGGTTTTTATATTTATAGGGTTATAGATTTACAGGGCTATTCCTATGGCGTATTCCTCGTGGTATCCCTTATAAAATTCCTCCCAATAGCTGTCCTCCATCAGTTCATGCAGAGTCTGGCACATATGTATTTCGTCCGCTTTATGCATATCATATTCTCCTTACTCTGTTTTATACTTTGGTATATATGTCTTTCGCCTGCCGATACTCTTCTAGAGTCACTCCCATTAGCATGCAGGCACTTTCCACAGAACATTGTATTTTTTGCATAAGGCTTTCTGTAGTTTTTATTATCCGGCAGGCATCGCCCTCAAGTCGGCTGTCTTCCATATTGTCTATGTCCAGCAACACAGGTTCCATAATCTGCGCTGTACAAACATATCTTAGGAATTCAACGAATTCCTCCTGTCCACCCTCCAGTACTCGTCTGGGGGGCGTTCCTGTTATATTTTGGTGTATATTTTTTTCGCCTGGCGGTACTCTTCCAAAGTCTTTCCAGCCGCTTTGCAGGCTTCTTTCAGAGAACACCGGCTTAATTTCATGATGTTCTCTATAATTTCGATCCTTTCACGAGCTTCTCCCTCCAGTCTGCTATCCTCCATTAGTTCGCGTATGGCTTGGCACATATTGTAGTTTCCTCCCTCGGTTTTATAAGTTTCTTCGTTTCCGTTGAATTTATTTATCCCCATGAGCACGCCGAGCGTCTGGGCGGTCTCTTTGTCCATGCTTTGGTAGGCCGGGTCGCCGGACAGAAGCTCCATCAGCCGCTTTTTGTCCCTGCGGCAGGGCAGGATGGTGAAGAGGTCGCGCAGGGACGTGCGGAACCCGGAGCAGTCCAGGGACTCGTTTACGCAGACTAGGTGCAGGGGGTAGTCCGCAAAGCATTCCTCCCACTCCCGCGTCCCGCTGCTTTCCGGCTGGCCCGGTCGGCTCTCTCCGAAGTCCATCATGTCTTTCAGGCTCCTTGGGCCATCCCAGGGCTCCGTACCATGGTAGAGGCAGAGGGTGTACACCGGCGCGAAGCGCTCCTCTTTCCGCACCTTGTCCAGGCGCTCCCCGGCGCTTTCGTACACTTTCTCCCCAGTTCTCTCTCTGGCTTCGTTGGCCCTCTGGGCCTGCTGAATTTGGCGGCCGTACTCCCTGCAGTCGTAGTCCATCACCCGCCAGGGCATGATGCCGCTCGCCTCGCTCTGGCTCTCCACCGCCAGTATCTTCAACTCCCTGCCCGACTTCAGGCGTTTCTTCACGTCCCGGGTTCGGCCGCTCTTCTCCCCGGGCTTCCCGTGGTACACCTCCGATGCCTCCGCCAGTTCCTCCGGGTTCACTACCTGCCCTCCTCCAAAGTACAGCTGGTTGAACAGGTCTGCGAACCGATAGTTATCCTCCAGATAGGACAGCATTGCCTCGTTTTCTACTCCCATTGTCATTCCTCCATTCCGGCAGGAATGTATGTGTGGGTTGCCCCCATCCCTGCCGTTTTCCTTTGCCTTGTCTACAATTGCGCTTTTTCCAGTGATAAACGGCTGAGACGCCATTCAACATCAGAAAGTACAGAACCTAAGATTGTGGTGCTTTAGGTATAGGATAATATATAAGGCGGGCGGTTGTCAAGGACAAATCTTGGAGGAGTCTCCCTGTTGTATTTCCGGCAGTTTCCAATTGTAATATTAAGGAAGACATTGGCAATGATGAGAAAGGGGAATGTTTCGTGCACGATACAGAATGTCAGAGAAAAGAAAACGTCAGGAGGATTTACAGCGCTTACGAGGTTTTCGGCCAATTGATGATGACTTTATGCGCTTAGACCGATATCACTCTAATTTCTAAGAAAAGAACCGGAGGTGGGTTGAATAGAGGGCAATCTTTTCTGCCCCCCTTATTCAGCACACTTTCGGTTCTTTCCGAATTGAACAAAGTCGCGTCCGGTATGGGGATTCAATGTCCCCTGCTTCCATCGGCCTGTGCCTTATCGTCTTTCCTGAACCGTCTCAGGAACTCGCGGCAGCCGATCAGGTTCCTGCATACGGGGATTAGCTTCCGCTTGTTCTGGTTGCTTAAGATCCCATAATGCCGTATCCTGACAAAACCCCCTCTTCCACTCCAGGCGGTGCAGCTCCCCCTGTTTTTGCATGTCTGCGAAACCGTTCTGGCGTAGCGCCTCGTAGAGCACGATGGCCACGGAGTTGGAGAGATTCAGGGAACGGATGGTGGGAAGCATGGGAATGCGGATGCAGGTCTCTTCATAATCCACAAGAATCTCCTCGGGAATCCCTGCGCTTTCTTTGCCGAACATGATGTAGTCGTCCTGTTCAAAGGCCGCCTCCGTGTAGGAACGCCTGGCCTTGGTGGTGGCCATCCAGATTCTGGCACCGGGATGGCTCTCCCTGAATTCCTGAAAATTCATGTAGCGGTGGACATCCAACTGATGCCAGTAGTCCATTCCGGCCCGCCGAATGGACTTTTCGTCCAACCGGAAGCCTAAAGGCTCTATCAAATGCAGGGACGTACCTGTAGCCACGCAGGTACGTCCTATGTTTCCCGTATTTCCCGGTATCTCCGGCTGGTGCAGAACGATATGCATTATCCCCGCTCCTCCCGAAGCTTCTTCAGGAAGTGTTCCAGTCTGCCCATGGCGGTTCTGAGGTTCTCCAGTGAAGCGGCGTAGGAGATGCGCAGATATCCCTCCCCGCAGTCTCCGAAAGCGGTCCCGGGCACCACTGCCACACCCTCTTCTTTCAAAAAGCGCATGGCGAACTCGTCGCTGGTCAGGCCGTACTCCTTAATGCAGGGGAAGATATAGAAAGCGCCGTAAGGCTCAAAGCACGGCAGCCCCATCTCCCGAAATGCATGCACCAGATAGCGCCGCCTTTGGTTGTAAGCCGTACACATCTCTCTCACATCGTCGTCGCCGTTTTTCATGGCCTCTATGGCCGCGTACTGGCTGGTGGTAGGCGCGCACATAATGGCGAACTGGTGAATCTTGGTCATCTGCTCCAGGATGGCCTCCGGGCCGCAGGCATAGCCCAGCCGCCAGCCGGTCATGGCAAAGGCCTTGGAAAAACCGTTGATCAGTATGGTACGCTCTTTCATGCCCGGAAGTTCCGCAATGGACACATGCTTCTCTTTATAGGAAAGTTCAGCATATATCTCATCGGACATGACATATATGTCATGTTTTAAGATAACCTCCGCAATGGCCTCCAAGTCCTTTCGCTCCATGATGGCCCCGGTGGGATTGTTCGGAAAAGGCAGCACGAGAATCTTGGTCTTGTCTGTGATAGCCTCCTCCAGTTCTTCGGCCGTGAGACGGAACTCATTCTCCTCTTTCATGTTGATGTACACAGGCTTCGCCCCCGCCATCACCGCGCAGGGCCCATAGGACACAAAGCTGGGCTGGGGGATCAGCACCTCATCCCCGGGATTGATCATAGCCCGAAATCCTATGTCAATGGCCTCGGAGCCCCCTACGGTCACCAGGATCTCTTTCATGGGATGCTCATAGCGGATGCCCTGCTTCCGGTACAGATAATTTGCGATTTCCTCCCGCAGCTCTTTCAGTCCCGCATTGGAGGTATAGAAAGTCTTCCCTTTCTCCAGGGAATAAATGCCCTCGTCCCGAATGTGCCAGGGAGTGTCAAAGTCAGGCTCGCCCACACCGAGAGAAATGGTGTCTTTCATCTCCTGGGCAATGTCAAAGAACTTCCGGATGCCTGACGGCTTTATGGCTACAACATTGTCTGCTAACGGATTCCTCATGGGGTGATCATCTCTCTTTCATCTTCTTTTTTCCTGGAAAGCACCGTACCGTGGTCCTTGTATTTCTTCAGGATAAAGTGCGTCGCAGTACTGATCACGGAGTCCAGTGCAGACAGCTTTTCCGACACGAATGAGGATACCTCCCGCAGGGTCTTGCCCTCCAGAATGATCATCAGGTCATAGCCCCCGGACATCAGGTATACGCTCTGCACCTCCGGGTACTGGTAGATACGCTGTGCAATGCTGTCAAACCCCTGGCCTCTCTGGGGTGTCACCCGCACCTCGATCAACGCGGATACCTTTTCCCTGGAGGTCTTCTCCCAGTCGATCATGGTATGGTATCCGCAGATGATGCCCTCCTGTTCCAGGGCTGCCAGCTCGTTTGCCGCCTCTGCCTCCTCCACGCCCAGCAGGACAGCCAGTTCTGCCAGGTCAATCCGGCTGTTCTTCTCAATCAATGCCAGCAATTCTTCTCTCATTTGATGTCCCTCTCTTTTCTTGTAATCTGATAGATTCCGTCCCGCTGCGGTCTGTCCAGATAGCGGATTTCCTCTCCGTTCGTCAGGATTCTGTCATTGCCCCGGGTAAGCTTCCCCGCCGCTGCAGCCGGTATCCCCGCCTCCTGCAGCGCCCTGACCAGCCCGCCTCCGTCCCACGCTGTCATGATCAGACATCCGCCGGACAATAGCTCGTAGGGATTCGCGCCGCAGTACTCGCATACCTCCACGGTCTCCTGGCGCAGGGGGATTTTCCGCAGATCCAGGGAGAGTCCGACGCCGGCTCCCTCCGCCAGTTCCCACAGGGCGCCCAGGATACCTCCCTCCGAGGCATCGTGCATGGCGCAGACGCCGAACGCACACGCTGCCTGCGCCTCCGGCAGCACGGACAGATACCGGTCGAATCCCGCCGCTTCCTCCACCAGCCAGGCCGGATACCGCTCCAGGAGCCGCTCTCTGCAGCTTTTGGCGATCTGCGCCGTGCCCTGGAGGCCGGCCCATTTGCTCAGGACGATATCCTGCCCCGGCGCTGCCGCTTTTGCGCTGTGGTCTTCTCCCGGTGCCGTGCCGTAAGCCGTCACCGTGGCCAGGGGAGCGGACACCGCCGCCGTAATTCTCGTCTGTCCCCCGGCAAGATCTATGGACAGTTCCTCGCATTTCTCCTGGGCCTGGGCCATCAATTCCCTGATCCCCGATTCCTCCATGGTCCGGGGCAGGAACAGGGCGGGCATCACTGCCACAGGACGAGCGCCCCCGGCTGCCAGGTTGTTGACCGATTTCACGATCAGATCCGCCAGAGATATCCCCATATCCTCTCCGGTCAGAGCGGCGGCTCCATGCCCTCTTTCCGGTCCGGTCCACAGCACCGCCTCCTGTACGCAGACAGCGGCATTTTCCTCCGGGGGAAATGCGAAGATGGCGCAGTCTCTTCCCATGCCTGCGCCACTTAACACTTCCTCTCTCTTTGTCCTGATCTGCCCCAGAACGGAACGCTTCATGGCATTCACAGACAGTTTACCGCTTTTCATTCCCGGGGAGGCGGCCGAGCGGGCCTGTCCCCCGGGCAGCGGATTCCCGTGCATCACTGCGCCCCTGCGGCAGGATCGACGGCCGGGTCTGCGGGAGGAGGCGGCAGAAGCAGTGCAAGCACGTCCCTCACATGCTGTATGCTGCCGGTACCGATGGCAGCCAGGATCTCCTCTTTGGCCACGGGATCTTCCGTTGCGACTCCCACCCTGGCGCTCTTGGGCACCATCCGATAGCTGCTGCTGTTTATCTGGGTGCGCTCCACCTCTATACCGTCCTCCCGGACGATTTTCCACAATTCCGCCCGGTAGCCTATATGCACGTTCCCCTCGTCGGCCACAATATAGCCCAAGGGCTGTCCCTCATCCGCGGTGATACTGTCCGTGGTAGGGTTGATGACCTCCAGAATCTTGCTCTCATAGCTGACTTCCCGCCCGGGGTCCCTGGTCTCTTCGCCATAGATGGTAAAAGTCAGCTTCTTGCCCTCGGTATGCCCCTCTATGTAGATCGGGCAGTCCAAATTGTTCACAAACCTGAAATCCTTGTCCGCGCTCTCGGCAATGGCCGCATCCGCCGACGGATCCACGTATGTCACGATCATGGTATGGTTAGAACGCTCCGTAACCTCCAGCTCTGCCAGCAGAACCGTATTGTACAGCGTGGTGGATACCTGGCAGATGCCGCCTCCCATACTGTCCACCACCTGGTTGTTCATAAACGATCCCGCCATATAGTACCCGTTCTCCGCGGTGAAAGGCGTCACGCAGTCAAGCATGGAGAACTCATCCCCGGGATACAGGACCGTGCCGTTGATCAGCTCGCAGCCATTGGCAATGTTTTCGCTTCTGTTGAAGTTAGAACTGCCGTAGGAGGTGGTAAAAGTGCCCAGTACGTCTTTCACCTTGGAAAGCTCCTCCGCGTTGCCTCTGGGCTGTGTCACTTCCACGACCAAAGGTATGCTGCAGGGCTGGCAGTCCCACCCGCCGGCCAGGAACTCGCGCACTTTGTCAAAAGATGCCTCCACGTCCAGCGCATAGCCCGTGTTGCCGCCTACTACCCGAAACTCTTCATTCTCACGCACCAAAGCGGCATCCACCGCTTTCACGTCGTATTGAGCGCATTCTTCAATCAGGATGTCCGTCAGTCCCTGAAAGTCAAAGGAGAGCTCCAGGGGATAGACCAGGTTCTCCCGCTCCAGGTCTTTCAGAATCTTATAGCGCTCGATTACATTTCCCTGGGTCCCCACCTCCAGAGCCTCGGTGATGACGTCCTGATTGGCCCAGGAGATTCCCAGCTCTCCGGCGGTCACAGGCACCTCATTGTCCTCTGCGGCCAGCAGCGTAATCTCCGTCTCCCGCAGCGTCTCCACATAAGCGTCCACAGCCTGAGCCGCCTCCTGGGCCGTCATGCCGGACAGATCCACATCGCCCACAAAAATCCCTTTCTTGATGGTATCACCATCTTTTGCCGCTGCCGTCAGCCCCGGCGCCAGCATAAGGGTCAGCATAAGAGCGCAGATGCTCCCTCTTCTCAACCATTTTCCCATTATTCTCTTCCTTTCCTGTCATACTGTCCGCGGTGGCGCGGCAGTACCGTTTTCAAATCAAAGTGCCGTTCATGCAACTGCTCAGCGCGTTACTCTTCACGGGTGCTTCCGCTATTGAATTAATACAGCAAATATGTTACAGTGGAAGCAATCATTGCGAGGATCAGCAAAGTGACGATGATCGCAGAGATGCGCCGGGTTGTTTTTTTGTTATTCATATGAAACATGGCCTGCTCCTGACTGTCAGAGAACGGCCCGTACCTCTCCCAGGCTCTCTCCGGCGAATACTATCTTTCGAAAGGATATTATATATGAATATCGGTTTTTTGGCAAGTTTTATTACCTTTTCCCTGCTGGTTTATTATAACATCAAGAAAGGGACCAAGCGCAGCCGCAGGCAGGAAGCGGAATTCTGGGCCAGGGAGTCCGCGGCGAATTCTGTCCGGCGCAAATCCTTAGACGGTCTGCCGTATATCAAGATCCCTCTGGAAAGTTTTCCCACCCATCTGCTTCAGGACAATAGCCAGGTCCTGGAGTGCATTGAGGTCATGGAGTCCCTCTCCGACAAAAAAATCCTCAATCTCACCGGCTGGACCAACACGGACTTAAAGCTGGAATACGGCACTGCCAACATCACGGCCCTGTCCGAATATGACCAGAATTATACCCTGCTGGCCCGCACTCTGCAGAAATGGGCGGATCTGCTGACGGAGGCGGGCTATGGGGAGGAGGCCGCCGTCCTGATGAAATTCGCCGTCAGCACCAACACGGATGTAAGCCGCACTTATTATCAGCTGGCAGATTATTGGGCCTCGAAAAAAGAGTGGGGGCAAATAGAACAGCTTCTGCACACTGCCCGGGGGCTGCGCTCCTCCAACCGGGGGGCTATCGAGCGCTATCTGAAAAAGCTTCTCCCCTGACAGGGAAGCCCTGGCTTCGCCGGCATGCCCCAGTGTCATTCTATGCGGCTTTCTCCTGCGGCAGAATCGGATTTCCGGGGGTACGGCCTCAGCCGCAGAGTCAGACTTCTGAGGGTGCGGCTTCCACGGCGGAATCAGACTTCCGGGATTTTGGCCTTAGCCGCAGAGTCAGACTTCTGAGGGTGCGGCTTCCACGGCGGAATCAGACTTCCGGGATTTTGGCCTTAGCCGCAGAGTCAGATTTCTAAGGTTGCGGCTTCCGCGGCAGCACCTGCACGAATGCCTCATGGTTCAGCGGGCTGCGTTTTTGATAGTCGAACAGAACAAGGTTATATGCCGTACCGTCCTCCTCCGATCTCACGGCCCTCTCCTCTGTCCACGCCTTGTCCCACACAGGATAGACAAAAGGCTCCAGATGGGTCATCCTGGCAAGCTGTCTTCGGTCATACTCCCCGTAATTGGGCAAATACTTCCGCTCCTTTTCCTCCCTGCGGTAAAAATCCCTGACCGCCTCTCTGACATCCTCCCTCTCCGGCGCAAAATCCGGCCTGCTCTTGAGGTTCTCCCGCAGATACATGTCAAAAGTCAGAAGCTCCCGGTAGATTTCCCGCCGCTCCCCATCGTATGTCACGGCAAAGTCAAGCAGCGCCTGGTACCGGTAGACCCGGGCAGGACTCACGGTGAAATATCCCCTTTCTTCGTAAAACTCCGCCAGCGCCTCATACAGGGCAAAGGGGCCGGGGAATGCTTTCTCCAAAAAAGGCAGGGTGTGGGTGAACTGGCCGCTGTTGTAGTAGAGTTCCACCATCTCTTCAATGCGCTTTAGCCGCAGCATGTCCCGGTAGGACAGCCATTTCGTGCAGAGCACCTCATAGGGAGGCTGCTCCAGATATTGAATGCCGTACTCCCCGGCGCGCTCCCACATTTCAGAGCCTTTCAGGACTTTCAGGAAGCCCAGCTGCAGCTGATGGGGGTGCATCCCATAGACCCGGTCAAAGGACCTGCCGAAGCTTTCGTAGTCCTCGTAGGGCAGTCCGGCGATCAGATCCAGGTGCAGGTGTACGTTCCCGCCCTGGCGGATGGCTGCCACTATGCTTTCCAGCTTATCCACATCCATGACCCGGCGGATGGCTTCCAGGGTCTTTGGGTTCACTGTCTGGACGCCGATCTCCAGCTGCGCCAGCCCCGGGCGCAAGTCATTCAGCAATGCTATTTCATCCTCTCGGAGGATGTCGGCTGAAATTTCGAAGTGGAAATTTGTGACACCATTGTCATGTTTCAGGAGATAGGACCAGACGGCCATGGTGTGGGCATGGCTGCAGTTGAAAGTGCGGTCTATGAATTTTACCTGTTTTACCTTATGGTCCAGGAAAAACCGGAGTTCTTTCTTTACAATGCCCATATCCCGCAGCCTTACCTGTTTGTCGATGGAGGACAGGCAGTAGCTGCACCGGAACGGGCAGCCGCGGCTGCTTTCGTAGTACACAATCCGGTTCTCAAAGGGCGCCAGGTCGTCATACAGGAACGGGATGGCGCTTAGGTCCGTCAGGGAGCGGCATGGGGTGTAGCCTGTGGGGAGACACAGGCCCGGGATGTCCGCCAGGCGCCCGGCATCACGGCCCGTCCATTGGCGCCGGCCATTTGCTTCGGCTGTTGCAATCGGACATTTTCCCTCCGAGGAATCTGCTTCCATGTCCCCGCACCCGGCTGTCACGATGCTTTCCGACTCCATGTCCCAGCACCCGGCTGTCGCGATGTTTTCCGGCTCCATATCCCCGCACCCGACTGTCGCGATGCTTTCCGGCTCCGTGTCCCAGCACCCGGCTGTCGCGATGCTTTCCGGCTCCGTGTCCCCGCACCTGGCTGCCGCGATGCTTTCCGGCTCCATGGCCCCGCACCCGGCTGTCGCGATGCTTTCCGGCTCCATATCCCCGCACCTGGCTGTCACGATGCCTTCCGGCTCCGTGTCCTCCCGCTTGTCTGCCGTCGCACCCGCCGCATAATACCCCAGAAGCTCCCGGAAAGTGGCCTCGCCCTCGCCCACCATAATACCTGTCAGCTGCGGATATTTCCTCAAAATGACATCTGCGTCATATGACACCTCCGGGCCTCCCAGCCAGATTTCCGTATCCGGCAGGAGTTTGGGAAGCTCCCCCAGCAGCTCCCGCACCAGCCTCCAATTCCAAATATAGCAGGAAAACCCGATCACATCAGGTTTCCTGCCATAGAGATCGGCAAGTATGTCTGCCATAGGCTGATTTATGGTATACTCCGCCAGTTCCACATATTGGCGCAGTTCTTCTCCCGCATAAGCCCGCAGGCTGTATATGGCAGGATTCGAATGAATGTATTTCGCATTCACCGCCGCCAGCAAAAATTTCATTTCACACCTCCCGCAGATTGCCCGTCACAGCCCGAACCGCTCCGCCAGCTTCTCCCACTCCGATTCCGGCACCTCGGGCATAGATGCAAGCCCCAGCTCCTTTGCCCGCTTTTCCATGGCCAGGATGCATCGGAAGAAATAGTTGACGCCCGTCACCAGGCTCTTCTTAATGGCCTTGTTGAGGGTCATGCCCATCTCGTCCACGCCGCTCTCCCCAAAGGCCTGCAGATAGGACTCCACGTCATAGGGGATGGACAGGAACTCCGCATCCCACTTTTCCAACACTCCTGTCAGAATGGCGAACTGTGCCCGCCGGCCCACGCCGTCTACAGCAAAGCCCAGGGAACCCGGATTGATATAGGTGACGCCATAGAGGCTGTCCATCTCCTGATGGTGGCTGTGGCCGCCCAGCAGACAGGAATAGGGCAGTTCCTTTAAGACTTTCTCTTTCAGCCCCGCCTCCTCATGCACATTCCCCCGGACCCGGCCGGGAGTGCCGTGACACAGATACAGGGTCGGACAGCCCTCCAGGCACAGCTCCCTCTCCGTGGGAAGGGAGGCGAAAAATGCCAGATCCCGCTCAGTCATATGCTGCAGGGTGTAAAATAGGGTGCCGTTAGCGGAGGAGGGTCGCCATCCCTCCCGATTGTCCCGGTTGTTCAGGAGATACTCCTCCCTATTGCCCCGCAGCATCCAGCATGTATGGTTCTTTCGCATCTCATACAGAAGCGCCATGGTGCGCTCCGGGTAGGGGCTGTCCGTCACATAATCTCCCAGACAGATAATGCCCTCCACCGGGTACAGGGTAATATATTGCAAAAAGGCCTCCAGCGCCTTGTAGTTTCCGTGGATGTCGCTGATCAGTGCGATTCTCCTCATGTCATGCCTCTCCTTTCCGCTCCTGGGTCATCACACAGCCGAAGACCTTGTCACAGGGCCTGGTCCGAAACGGATTCCCCGTTATAGCGGTTCGGGATCCCGCCAGCCGGCTGCACAAAAGAAGTCTTCCCCGGCATACAATCCCCCGCGGCGTGCTCCTCCCTCAGGCGTCAAATCCGGATATGCTCTCCAGCACATCTCCCCGTCCCACGCCGCTTTTGTCCACGTCCCGCAGCAATAACCCTACGGAATCGCCCCGCTTCGCCGTGTTGAGCATCTTGCGGAACATCTCTATCCCTGTGACAGCCACATCCCTGCCGCTGCCGTCTGCGCGCTTCAGCCGCACGATGTCCCCCAGGGACACGGAGCCGGACTCTATGCGCCCCGTGATGACAGTGCCCCGGCCCGTGATGGAGAATACGTCGTCCACTGTGATGCGGAAAGGCTCCCCGACGCCGAATCTATTGTCCCCATAGTCACCGTATCGTTCCCCGTCGAGACTCCTGTGGTACGTGCCGTCATTTTTGCTTTTCTTCCGGAATCTGTCCAGCAATCCCATTCCGTTCCCTCCTCGTCTTTCCCGCCTCAACCACTGTACCAGACCGCTCTGCTGTCTGTTCAATCCATTTTTCTTGCCCCGTCCAAGCTTCACTGTCAAGCGCTGTATATCATGCTTTCATGTCTGTTCTTCCCACATTCGCAGTGATAAGTTCCGGCATTGTTATACCTCATTCCTGCAAACAAAACAAATCCGTCAAAGACTTCCCGTAAACCTGTCAAAAGCCGCCTGGCCCTGAGGTGTCCTCTTGTACACCCCGGCGTCCTCCAATACCTCCATGAACACCAGGCCGATCTCTTTCTCGATGATGCCGTCGATATTGGAGGCGTCAATCTTGTCGTACTTAGGCGCGAATTCCTCCACCCAGTCCGCGTGCTTGGCCAGCACCTGGTCCGCGCGCAGATCCGCTCCGGTGAGGATGGCCTCCTTTAGCTGCGCCATCTCTCCCTTAAGGCGGGCGGGCAGCACGGCCAGTCCCATGACCTCGATGAGGCCGATGTTCTCTTTCTTGATATGGTGGAGCTTGGCGTGGGGGTGGTAGACTCCCAGGGGATGCTCCTCGGTGGTGATGTTGTTGCGCAGCACCAAATCAAGCTCGAAATTCTCCCCCCGTTTCCTGGCAATGGGGGTGATGGTGTTATGGGGCTCCCCATCCGTGTAGGCGTATACAAATGCGTCTTCATCCGTATACCCCCGCCACTTCTCCAGAATCCGGTCTGCCAGGGCTATGATGCGGCCTGAGTCCGGGCCGTTTAACCGGATGACAGACATGGGCCAGTTCACCATGCCCGCGGCCACATCCTCAAAGCCCTCCACCGTGAAACGCCTCTCCACCGGAGCTTTTGCCATGGCGAACTCATAATGGCCGCCCTGGAAATGGTCATGGCTTAAGATAGAACCGCCCACGATGGGGAGATCCGCGTTGGAGCCCACGAAATAGTGGGGGAACTGCTTCACGAAGTCGAACAGCTTGCAGAACGCTGCATGGTCTATCTTCATGGGCACATGCCGGAAGTTGAACACGATGCAGTGCTCGTTGTAGTACACATAGGGCGAATACTGGAAGCCCCACTGGCTGCCGTTTATGGTCACGGGGATGATACGGTGGTTCTGTCTGGCGGGATGGTTCACCCGGCCCGCGTAGCCCTCGTTCTCCCGGCAGAGCAGACATTTGGGGTAACCGGACTGCTTGGCGTTTCTGGCGGCAGCAATGGCCTTAGGGTCTTTCTCCGGCTTGGACAGGTTGATGGTGATGTCAAGGTCGCCGTACTTGGTGGGCGCAATCCACTTCATGTCACGGGCGATGCGGTATCTGCGAATGTAATCGGAATCCTGGCTGAGCTTGTAATAATAGTCCGTGGCCGCTTTGGGGGATTCGTTTTCGTACAGCTCCCGGAACCTGCGGATGACCTGGCTGGGCCTGGGCATCAGCATACCCATGATCTTGGTATCGAACAGATCCCGGTACACCACGCCGTCCTCAGCAATGAGGCCGTTCTCACAGGCGTAGTCGCACATGCGGTTCAGGATTTCCTCCAGCTCCCCGGCCGGCGCGGATTCCCCGGCCTGGTTCGCGGCAGCCTCTCCCTGGGGAGCCGCGCCGCACCTCCCGTCCTCGCCCGGGTCCGTCAGCTCATCCAGCCCGAACAGCTCCAATAACCTGTTAATCGTGAAAATCTCATCCTCTTTGGGGACCAGCCCTGTCCTGATTCCGTAGGACACCAGTTTCCTGATATCAGACTCTATTCTCTCCACCCTCTCCACATCCTTTCCGTCATATACAACATCCCTTGTGCCGTCTGCATGATACAGAACCATTCTTTTTGGGCAGTCATGCGCAAAATCTCCCCGCACCATCCGCTGCCGGTTTCTGTTTTACAGCGCCACAGGCCCGTTCCCTACTTCCACTACATAGAAATCCGCCGCATAGCCGATCTTTTCCTGATAGGCCTTGCCCACCTTTTCGATAAAAGCGTCTATGGCTTCGTCTTTCACAATGCTGACCGTACAGCCGCCGAAGCCTGCGCCGGTCATCCTGGAGCCGATGACGCCCTCTACTTTCCAGGCCTCCTCCACCAGAGTGTCCAGCTCGATGCCGGTCACCTCGTAGTCGTCCCGCAGGGACACATGGGAAGCATTCATCAGCTGGCCGAACAGAGCTACATCGTTGGCTTTCAGCGCCGCTACCGCGCGGATTGTCCGCTGATTCTCATACACCGCATGCTTCGCACGCTTCCTGCGCACATCGTCCTTGATGGTGTTCTGATACTTCTCAAAGGTCTCCTCGTCCAGGTCGCCCAGGCCGTTTATCTGCACCACCTGCTGCAGCTCCGCCAAAGCAGCCTCACACTCGCTGCGGCGCTCGTTGTACTTGGAATCCCCCAGTCCCCGCTTCTTGTTACTACTGGCGATGACGATCTTCGCCCCCTCCAGCACAATGGGCGCATACTCAAAGCTTAAATCCGCCGTGTCCAGGAAGATAGCATTGTCTTTCTTTCCCATGGCGATGGCGAACTGATCCATGATGCCGCAGTTCACTTTATTGTAATTGTTCTCCGCGTACTGTCCGATCAGGGCCAGATCCTGATTCGTCACGTCAAAGCCGAAGAAGTCCCGCAGGATGTACCCTGTGAGCACCTCCACGGATGCGGAGGAGGACAGGCCGGAGCCATTGGGGATATTCCCGTACAGCATCAAATCCATGCCGCAGGGCATCTTCATGCCTCTCTCCCCGAAAGCCCACATGACCCCCTTGGGATAATTGGTCCAGCCGGCCTCTTTGGCGGGCACCAATTCGTCCAGAGAGGACTCGATGACTCCCAGCTTCTCGAAATTCATGGAGTAGAAGCGCAGCTTATTGTCATTGCGTCTCCTGGCCGCGCCGTAAGTGCCGATGGTCAATGCGCAGGGGAACACATGCCCGCCGTTATAGTCGGTATGTTCTCCGATGAGATTCACCCTGCCCGGCGCAAAATAGGCTTTCACGCCCTCTCCGCCTCCGAATACTTCCTCAAACCGTTTCAAGATCTCGTTCTTCATGCTGCCTCCGTTCCGCGCCCTGCAGTTTTCTGCAGTCATGCGCTGTCATTCATTTTATCTCTGTCGCAGCCCGCGCCGATTTTGCTCTGCCGCGCGCCTGCGCTCTATGCGTCCTCAGGCGGTTCCGGGCCGGGAACCGTCTCGCGTACCCTGTTGTCTTATGTCCATTATACACGCAGAGCCTGTGGAATTGCCACATTTATTTGTTTTTTGTACCTGTCAAAATGTTAAATGATGGGGCGACTAGTATTCATCCTTACTATTCATGGCTTCGCCGCTCACAGCAACGTGATGCACCCATACAATTGTATGGTCCTGCTGTCCCAAGCAATCGAAACGATTGCTTGGGATTGTTCGTGCAAAATGCGCACGAAAACACTTCGCGGAACTACCCATGAACAGAAAAATTTTCTCCCGCCTCTTCAAAAAATTCGCTCTTCAAAAAAATCATAAATTCACATTGACAAAACCGTGAACTATGCTATCATGATTTTAGAAAGCATACTTTTTTCTTGAAGACACTGATATCATCTTAACCATCTAAAGGTCTCATTCAGAAACTCTATGCTTTGAAACCCATTCTACAATAGAATCCACGCTTCGCGAGTCTTCTATTGTCACGAATCACAAGGCAGGAGCTTCTGGCGCAGCAATGTTTCCTGCCTGGAAAAGGAGGAGACATGAAGAAACTGCAAGAAATGAACCTGGTGGACGACTTTTTGGTCTACAGCCTGACCGCGCATAAGGTCTACGGGGAGGAAGCCGCCCGCTACATCCTGGAGTGCATCCTGCAGCGCAGCATCCGGCATCTGACGGTGGTGCCCCAGAAGACCTGGTACGGCGAAACCCCGGAGAAGCACGGCGTGCGGCTGGACGTCTGTCTGGACGAGGAGGACGGAGAGCTCTTCGACATAGAGCCCGACCGGACCGGCAGTTCCGAGGAAGTGAAAGCGCTGCCCCGGAGAGCACGCTTTTACCATGCAAAAATAGATGCCGGGAACCTGACCGCCGGGGAGAGCTATGGCACACTGCGGAATGTGGTGGTCATCTTCATCACCACCTATGACCCGTTCGGGCTGAACCGCATGGTGTATACCATTAAGAACGGCTGTGTAGAAGTGCCGGAAATGCCTTACGAGGACGGTGCCAAGACGCTTTTCCTGTACACCAAGGGCGAGGAGGGGAATCCTCCGAAAGAATTAAGGGAACTTACCCGGTACATGGAGGAATCCAGCGGGGAGAACGCGCAGACCAACGGTCTGAAACGTCTGCACGAGATGGTGACAAAAGTAAAAGCAGACAGGGAAGTGGGGTTAGCGTATATGAAGATGTGGGAAAGTGAAGAATCTATTAAAGCGAGGGCAACCGCCGAAGCCACTGCAAACGAAAAGGCAAACGAAATCCTGCGCCTGCTGGAAAAATGCGGCACAGTCTCCCAGGAGGAGCGGGAGCGCATCCTGGCGCAGCGGAATCTCCAGGTGCTGGAACAATGGCATGAGGAGGCTATGGCCAAAAACGAGCAATACCTGACAGCAAAGATCAAAACGGAATCCAAACAGGAAACCATATTCCTGCTGTTGTCAGATCTCGGCCAGGTTCCGGAAGCCCTGAAAGCGAAGATCCTCTCGGAGACGAGGCAGGAGACCCTTGACCTGTGGATTCGGGCCATCAAGCGGGCCGAAAGCATAGAACAGTTCACTGCCTCCGTCCTATCGGACAGGGAATCTCTTTGACAGCGAAATCTCCCCGGCGCCTGTTGTCTCCATTCAGGCGCAGGAGATTCCATGTCAGGGCGAAACACGGCCATGCAAGCCCACCCAGGCTTTGTCCCAGGCCCTGATCCCCTCTCTCATAGCAGTCTATACGTCCCCTTTCCCAGCCTCTTTACCGCCCCGGCGGCCTGCATTTCGTTGAGGATCCTCTGCAGCTGCCTGGCACTGCAGTGGAGATGAAACGCAGCCCGCTCGATCCCCTTTAAAGTCCCGTCTTCACATTTATACCTCATATAGGATATGACCCTCTCCGCAAGGGAGGCCGGAGCAGCGTCCATGGCCGCCACCATCGCCGCAGTGACATTGTGTGCGCCCATTCTGCTCATTATCATGTCCGTGGCCTGCATCTTCGGAATGGGCGGCAGCAGCGTGATTGCCAGGCTGCTGGGCGAGGACAAGAAAGAAGAGTCCGGCGCCACCCTGTATTATGTCCTCTGCATGATACGGGAAGAAGCCAGGGGCAATCAGTTGGTACCCTGGAAACCCAGCCGCTTTTCGCCAAATGCCTCCATGGTCCGCGGCGTCATAAGCATAGGCATCCCGGGAGCCCTCATCACAGTGCTCATGAGCGTCTCCAATATCGTGCTCAACAACTATATCGGCATCTACGGTTCCGACGCAGTGGCCTCCTACGGAATCGCATACAAGCTGGATATGGTTCCCATCCTGCTGTCTGTGGGGCTGTCCCAGGGCGTGGCCCCTCTGGTAGGCTATTACTATGGCGCAGGCAGGACAAAGCGAATGTCCGACACCGTGAAGCACGCAGCGCTGTACGGCGTCCTCATGAGCGCAGTATTCACCGTCGTCTTCGTGCTTTTCGGAAAGCCCCTTGCCTCCGTCTTCCTCCAGGACCGTGCCCTAATCCGGCAGACCGGATATTTCCTGACGATCCTCTGCTTGTCCGCCCCGCTGCTGGGTATCATCAATATGATGACCAGCTATTTCCAGGCGCTGGGAAAAGCGGTGAAATCGCTGACCATCACGGTTCTGAGAAACGCCGTGCTGTTCATCCCGGGCGTCATCATCCTGAACCGCTTCTGGCAGCTGAACGGGGTCATCGCAGCGCAGCCTGTGGTGGAGGCCGTATTGACAATCATCTGCCTCTTTATGTACCTTAAGGATGCGAAGACCGTCGGTAAAAATGACTGAAAAATTACTGTTCACGGGCAGTCCTCGAGGCATTTTCCAGCGCATTTTGCACGAAAATCACAAGACTTCCTAACTGACTGGCATTGCTCATGACAAGTAATCTAGGATTCAGAGCCCCCTTTCCAATAGAGTCCTGTTTTTTTCAAGGCTTCCTCATAGCCCATATTCTTTTTATCCATAAGGCTCCGGACGGCGGCATCCCTTGACGCGCCGAACTCCTGGCAAAGCTCAACAAGCAATTTGACACTGTTTTCCTCCGCTGTGTCGGCGCGTCTCTTCTCTTCGCCAGCATGTCTTCTCTCTTCGTAGGCCAGTTTCTGTACTTCATCTGCACGTCTCTTCTCCTCGTCGGCGCGTCGCTTCTCCTCATCAGCCCGCGTCCTCTCAGCCTCGGTCTTCCTCCGTTCGGCCTGTATGTCCATCTTCTCCATATCCGCAAATAATTCTCCCATTTTCTTTTCCCTCACCTTGTCAGTCAGTCGCTCCGTCTCCGGTACAGGTACA
>JAAWOU010000089.1 GCA_022799755.1 Lachnospiraceae bacterium | reverse complement strand
GTGGAGGGCGGCCGGGCCAAGACCCTGGAGGAAGCGAAAGGGATGCTGGGGGAATACTTCCCCACGCTGGAGCGCTGGAGGGCATAAAACAGGCGCATTCTTAAATGCGGGAGAGGAGTTTGACTATGGCAGTCAAATTATTGGAGATAAAGAGGGAGAGCTGGCCTGCGGTGCGGCTGATCGGAAAGAAATATTCTGATGCTCCCAACTGGGGAGAATGGTGGGAAAAGGACTGGTTCGAGATATTGGAGGCGAAGCAGTGCACTCCCATGAACGGGGATGCCTATGTGGGAGCCGTACACATCGTGGATGGGAGACCCGAGAGATGGATCGGCATGTTCTTCCCGGCGGACACGTCGGTTCCGGAGGGATTTGAATTCGTGGACATAGAACCTCTGGACTATGGGGTATGCTATCTGTCCGGCAGAGAGGGCGAAGGGGAGTTCTTTACCATGGATACCCACAATATGTGCCTGGAAGCGCTGCGGGCGGAGGGCTTTGTCCGAAAAGAGGACGATTGGTGTTTTGACAGATATAACTGTCCCAGGTATACCACGCCGGACGGAGAGGGAAATGTCATTCTGGACTATGGGATTTCCGTGATGTCCGTATCAGGGGACTGAATCATACACAGGAACCGAATCAATGGCGTTCTGCGCTCCGGTTATATCAGCACGTTTTTGCAAAATTTTGCAATGGTGGCTGGCGGTAGATACAAGCCCTCCCTGAGATAGGTGTCCATATCCGGATACCGTTCGTCGATGGCCGCAAACGCCTCGTCCAGGTAGGAGGCTTTGGCAAGGAATGCATTTCTTACCGCAGCGGCTTCGGACTCGGATTTGCCTGCCGCCAGCATCCCCCGGTAATACATCTCCGCCTTGGATTCGTTTACGTCGTTGGTCAACAGATAGTCTTCCATGATTTGTCTGCGGTCCACCCCGAGAGCAGAGAGCAGCATGACTGCCAGCAGTCCGCAGCGGTCTTTTCCCTCGGTGCAATGCCAGAGGACGCTTCCTGCCGCGAAGTCATGTTCCATCACGCATCTGACTGCCTTGCCCAGATTCCTCCGGCAGGGCTCCAGCGTCACCATCATGCGATAGAGATGCTCCATGTTCGGGACAATGGCTCCGATTTGTTCCGCATCCGTATTCTTCTCATGGGAGATACCCGGTACCGGCCCGTCAAAGACCGGGATAGGCAGGTAGGCCGCGTCTTCCGGCGCGGCATCCGGCCGCTGGCCGCGTTCCGTCTTGGTCCGCAGATCTATGACTTTGGCCAGACGCCACTTCTCCCGGAGAATTGTTCTGTCGGCAGACGTTGCCTCTGCCAGATTTGCCGAGCGGAGTAAAAGGCCCGGCGCAATCTTACGCCCGTCCGCCGTGGGCAGCCCTCCTAAGTCCCTGGCATTCTGAATTCCCTGAAAATCGATTTTCCTGCTGTCCATCTCTGTCACCTCAGCGCTTTTATGTAGTCTCACTTCAGGCGGCTGCTGCCGGGTGGGGATTCTTTCCGGCTGTCCGCGCACCGGTCCGCAATCCGCAAAAGTCCCGGCAGACAGGCATCGAAAAACATCCTGTAAGCTTTACAGAAATAATTCTCCCCCTCCGCCGCACCCATTCCGCACCGGTGCCTGCGGCAGCCTCCCCGGCACAGACGAAAATAGCCGCATGCTCTGCATTCCGGCGTATGATTTACGGAGCGCTCCGAGAATTTCAGCTCCCGCCGTTTTCTCTCAATCTCGACAGTTTCCTCCGTTCTCAGATTTCCCAGACAGTATTCATCCATTGCGTAAAAATCACAGGGATACACGCTGCCGTCCGCCTCCACCACGGTCTGACGGCTGCAGTATCCCCGCTGTTCGCAGGACTCAGGCTCTTTCCCCAGGAGAATTCCGATATAATTTTCAAACTGTCTGATATAGGGTTGGATCCCTTTTTTCACATCGATTTCCCACAGCTCGAACAGGTCGATGAGGAACTGTCCGTAGGCTTCGGGAGACAGGGAGTATTCCCGGCTGCCCTGCTTCTCCCACACGGGATCCAGACAAGCGATATACTGCTGCCAGCCAAAGCCCAGCTTTCTGTACTGCTCGTAGATTCGCCTGATCTTCGGGGCTGTCCTGCCGTTCACCACGGTCAGCACGTTGAAATCCACCCCGGCTTTTTTCAGCCGCTCCGCCCCGGCCAGAACGCGGAAATAGGTTTCCTCCCCCCGGGCGTCCCTGCGGAAAGCGTCATGTGCCGCCTTAATCCCGTCCACAGAAAGCCCCACCAGGAAGTGATTTCCGGCGAAGAAGTCACACCATTCCTCGTCCAGCAGATAGCCGTTGGTCTGGAGGGCGTGGGAGATTACAAGCCCTCTGTCATTGCAGACGCGCTCCGTTTCCAGCCACTCCCTGTAGAACGCCAGCCCTGCCAGCGTGGGCTCCCCGCCCTGAAAGGCGAAAGTACATCCTCCCTCTGCGGAGGCCAGGCTTTTTCGGATGACCTGCTCCATGGTCTCCCTGTCCATGACTCCCCGCAGGGGCTGCTGTCTATGGCTCATCTCATCCGCGTAAAAACAATAGCTGCAGCGCATATTGCACAGTCCGGAGACCGGCTTTACCATTATACATTCCATCACATTTCACCTGTTTGACTGCTTTGGCCGTCCTAGAGTTCCCGCTGCGCTTCCCCATGGCTCTTGCGGTTTCGCTTACGCTTTCCCCATGGCTCCTGCGGTTTCGCTTACGCTTCCCCCGGGTACTTTTCCAGGAGCAGCGGGATGCCGTATGCCCGAGGCGTGTCTTCAATCCGCTTGATATAGGCGGAGAGCTGTCCCCTGCAGTGCTCCGGCCCGCCCTCCCGCATCACGGTCCACATGGGATCCGCATCATATCGGGAGCTCTTCATCATGGCATCGTTCCAGTCCAGAATCATCTTGGCCCCGCGTGCGCAAAGTTCCGGATGCTCCGCCGCCAGGTTGTGCTGCTGATGGGGATCTTCCCGAATGTCAAAGAGCATCTCCTCAGGCAGCAGATGGTATCCTCCGTGTACAGTGCGGATATAGAGATAATCCTCAAAGCGCACGCTCCGCTGGCAGACATGGGCGCACTGGGTCAGCACCACGCAGGACTTTGCGCAGTCCGTGCCGTCCCGAAGCGCCGCCGCAAAGGAAACCCCGTCATAACAATACCTGTCTCCCCACATCTGCGTGCCCAGCAATTCCTGGACGGTGGGAGCCAGATCCGTATTGTCATGGAAGCCCTTTACCACCGCGCCTTTCCTCATTCCGGGCCAGCGGATGATCAGCGGGATCCTGCAGACTGGCTCGTCCGCCATTCCGTGCTCGCCGTATACGCCGAATTCTCCCAGATCCTCTCCGTGGTCGGCAGTGATGATCACGGCCAGATCGTCGTCATACAGCCCGTGCTCTCTCAGCCACCCCAGAATTAAGCCGATGTTGTCGTCAGTATAGCGCACGCCCTTGTCATACTCGTTCAGGAAAGCCTTTGCCTCCTCCAGACTGTTGAGCCTGCCGGGGTGCTTTGGCCAGGCCTCAAAGCGGTCATCGTTCCACATATTGATCTCGTTGGCACCGTGAGGACCGATGTGAAGCAGATGCTCGGCAAAAATTTCCTCCGTAATCCAGTCGTCCGGAAGAGCCGTTTCCTGGAAAGGACATTTGTAATCCGCCGGCGTTCTGTAGGGCGTGTGGGGATCCCAGAAATGCACATGCATCATCCAGTTGTCCTTTTCTCCGTTTCGCTCCAGCCAGTCCAGGACCTGGGGCGTCACCATCTCCGCGGACTCCCCGCCTCTACGTCCTACATTGTAGCACTCGTGAAAACCGGCGTTGAACCACCAGGCGCTGTGCCGTTCTGCAAAGGTGGAGAAAGACACCGTATGCATACCGGCTCTGCGAAACTGCATGAACAGGCCGTTCTCCGACATATCGTCGGTAAAGCTCCGGGAAGCGCCCTGAAGCCGCATATCCGCCGCCGTCCCCCCATGTCCCACGATTCCGTTATGTATGCCGTAGAGACCGCTGATCATGGAGGCCCGGGAGGGCAGGCAGGGCGCGTTGGGGCAGTAGTAATCCTCAAAGCGCACTCCCTCCGCGGCCACCCCGTCCATCACCGGGGTGGTATCCCGCCCATAGCCGTAACACCCCATATGATTCGCCCGCAGCGTATCTATGTCGAACATCAATACCCTCATCCGCTCCTCCTTTCGGCCATTTTCCCGCACTGACGGGAGGCGGCCGCCCGTTGAAATTATGATTGTGATTATATCTTATCCCATGGGCAAAGTCAACGAATATATTGCCCTGCAGGAGCCGGGGAGGTTGCTGTTTATGGGCAGTTCCGCGAGGTGTTTTCGTGCGTATTTTGTGCGAAAATTACCGAAAGCTATTATGCCCCCAGCAGCGGGACGGTTCCTGTATTCATTGCAGACAGAGGGGCCATGCGCGCAATGTCTTTGCACATGCCATAGAGAACGGCTCCTTTTGTGTCATCCGGGCAACTGATACAAAAAGGAAGCGCTTTCTTGGCAGCGGCTTTCCAAAAAACGAGACATTTGACATCAGGATCACAAGGCTCCTTTGCAATAAAACAAAGACATGGCTCGTCAAATGACATTATCCCCCCGCCTGTTCTGGGGTTCGTTCCCATATGGCGCTCTATTCCTATATTAAGACTGTTTATTCAATTTTTAGCGTTCTTAACTAACTGACATTGACCGTGAGCAGTACCCCAAAATGCCACCAAGTAATTCCATTTCAAAAACCCCTTGACATTCCGCCCCTCCCGCGTTATACTCTCCTTACTTCAAGACAAAAAGGCTTTGACGAGGAGTAGTAAATAGCAGGGATTTCACAGAGAGAGGATGTTTGGTGCGAATCCTCATTGAACTGTTATCGAAGCAGCCTCCGAGCTGTGAACCGAACGGATCCGTCCCAGTAGGCTTCAACGGAGTTCCCCCGTTAACACAGGAAGCAATATCGGAGCAATCCCGTATTGGCAAAGTGCAGAGAAATCTGAAATCAGGTGGTAACACGGACAAGTAGGTTCGCCCTGAGTCGGCAAATATGCCGGCCCGGGGCTTTTTGTTTTGGAAAAAAACAAAAAGGAGAAAGCCATGACCGCACAAGAATTGAGAACCATGTATCTAAACTTTTTCAGGGAAAGGGGGCACAGGGAGATTCCCTCGGCCTCCCTGCTTCCGGAGAACGACCCTACCGTCCTGTTCACCACGGCCGGGATGCATCCCCTGGTACCCTATCTGCTGGGGGAAAAGCATCCTCTGGGGAGACGTCTGACAGATGTCCAGAAATGCGTCAGGACATGCGATATCGACGAAGTGGGAGACGACGTCCACCTGATCTTCTTCGAGATGATGGGCAACTGGTCTCTGGGGGATTACTCCAAGGAGGAATCCGTCTCCATGAGCTTTGAATTCCTGACGCAGTGCCTCCATATCCCGCCCGAGCGCCTGGCCGTGACCGTGTTCGCCGGGGACGCCGGGATGCCCCGCGACCAGGAGACCGAGCGGCTCTGGAAAAGCCACGGCCTGACGAATGAGCAGATCTTTCCCTATGGCAGGGAGGAGAACTGGTGGGGACCCGTGGGGCACACAGGCCCCTGCGGCCCGGACACGGAGATCTTCTACGACTGCGGAAAGCCCAAATGCAGCGAAAGCTGCGGCCCGGCCTGTCACTGCGGGAAATATGTGGAGATCTGGAACAATGTATTTCTACAGTTCAATCAGGAGGAGGACGGACGCTTTACCGAGCTGAAGCAGAAAAACGTGGACACCGGCATGGGACTGGAACGGGTCCTGACCATCCTGAACGGAAAGACAAATGTCTATGAGACGGAGCTGTTTTGGCCCCTCATGGAACGGCTTGAAGCGCTTTCGGAAAGCCGGGGAAAGCACATTCCGCAGAGAGACAGGCGGATCATCGCGGAGCATGTCAGAGCCGTCACCTTTATCCTGGGGGACCCGAAGCGAATCGCCCCGTCCAACACGGAACAGGGCTATATCCTAAGGCGCCTCATCCGCAGAGTCATACGCCTGTTCCAGAAAGCCGGAATCGAATCCGACTGTCTGTGCAGCCTCTCGGACATTATCATCGGCCAGTACCGGGACGTATACCCGGAGCTGGGGGAGAACAGGGACTTTATCCTGGAGGAGCTGCGAAAGGAACACGCCCTGTTCTCCAGAACCCTGGAGGAGGGGCTTCGGAAAGCCAATCGGTATCTGGACAGTCTCGGGGCGGGCAGCCCTGGGGAAGACAGTCTCAGGGCGGGCAGCCCGGGAGAGAACAGTCTCATGGCGGGCAGCCCGGGGGAGGACAGTCTTGCGGCGGATCCTGCCGGTGGCCGGATAGGAACTATGCTCAGCGGAGAGCTCGCGTTCAAGCTCTATGACACCTATGGATTCCCGATTGAGTTCACGGCGGAACTTGCCAGAGAGCGGGGCTTTTCCGTGGACGAAGAGGGTTTTAGGCAAAAATTTGAAGAGCACCAGGAGAAGTCCAGGAAAGCCTCCGCCGGAAAGTTCGCAGGGGGGCTGGCGGAGCACAGCGCAGAGACCGCCAGGCTCCACACCGCCACCCATCTGCTGGGCGCAGCGCTTCGAAAGGTGCTGGGGGAGGAGGTGGCCCAGAGGGGCAGCAATATCACCGCCCAGCGCCTGCGCTTCGATTTTTCTTACGCCAGAAAAGTCACAAAAGAGGAACTGGCCCGGGTGGAGGCAATCGTAAACCAGGCCATCTCCCGGAAAATAGACGTGGTGCTGGAGGAAATATCTCCCCAGGAGGCCTGGCGCACCGGCGCCGTGGGAGTCTTCTCCGAGAAGTACGGGGACTTAGTCAAAGTGTATGCCATCCCCGGATACTCCAGGGAGATCTGCGGCGGCCCCCACGCGGGCAACACCGGGGAGCTGGGCAGATTCCGGATCCTGAAAGAGGAGGCCTCCTCAGCGGGCGTCAGGCGGATCAAGGCGGTGCTGGAACCGGACGGGGGCTGATGCCCCTCCGGTCATCCTTTCCCCTTTGTCCTCCCCCATAGAACGGTTCCTGCTGGCAGCCGCGCCGGGAACACAACGCCGGCCGGAGCGCCCGTTTTCAGGTTGGCCCCGGCGCTCCCGGCGCTGTCCCCGCCGGCCCCGGGCCGTAACTTTACCCCGCTGCCTCACAGGTGTTCCCGAAACCTTTCCACATGCTCAAATACTTTCCGTATCTCATCGGGAATCCGGATTCCGGCAGGGCACATGGACAGGCAGGGCATGTCCGCACATTTCCTGCACTGCCCCGCGCTCTCCCGGATCCCCATATCCAGTTTCCGCAGAGCCCAGTGATCCTTTCCCAGGAAGAAATAATTGTACTGGCGGAAAACAGTGTGTATCTCCGTCCCATACGGACAGCGGCACCTCTGGCAGCGGTCACAGGGAATGGGGAAAAAGTCTTTTTCCAGAACAGACAGCACCTGTTCAAAATCCGGGGCCGCAGTTCCGCGTCCGCCTCCCCGGATAAAGGCCGCATCCGCATGTTCCACGGTGCCGATTCCCACCAAGGCGCTTGATACCGGATAGGACAATACGCTGTCAATCAGGACCTTGGGCGGGAAGAAATCCGTAAGGATCCCGGCTGCGTATACCTTGTTCACCAGCAGGCCTTTGTGCCAAAAAGCCGGCTCTTCCCTGATCCTGTCCAGCATCCCCCGCTCCAGCAGATTGCCGCTGCCCTGGAGCACATCCACCCTTGGGTCATTGGCGCCTCTCAGGAGGATGTCATAATAATGGGACGCCAGTCCCGTGAATCGGATCCGCCCCTCCTCTTTCAGCTGGCTGAGGGCATCCAGAGCCCCTCCTTTCCGGAAAATCTCCTCCTCATGGTCCCAGTCCGCCTGATGGACGAAGTAGATGTCCGGCCGTGTCCCAAGATTTTCACAGGATTCCAGCACTGCCATGTACATCTCATTGCCGTCAAAAAACCGTGCCTTGTCCGAGATGATGATTTTGTCTCTTTTGCTGCCGGATGCAAATTTCCCCGTTTTTCGTTCCGCATCCCCATATTCCGGGACAATGGCCGTATCATACAGATTACAGCCTAACCGGAAAGCATGCTCCATCACAGCCAGGGCCTGTTCGTCACTGAGATTATAATAATCGGGAAGAACCGGCACGCTGCCCTTTAAGACGGGGATCGTGCCGAAGCTGACCTCTGAGACCATCAGACCGGTGCTTCCCAGTTTACGATACCGCATAGCTTCCTCCTGTCCACGGCTCCCGTTTTCGGAACCTGTTCTCTGTGCAGCAGTGCCTGCCCCGAGACTGCTTCAAATCTGCCGGTTCTCCTGACGCCGGCCTCAGGGCAGCACCCTTTTACGGTCTGCTTATCACGCCCGCAAACGCCCGCTCCTCCACCAGGACGCCCTCCAGGACGGCCGGCATCTCAAGGTTTCTGCAGAAAGCAAACGCCTCTCTCCCGATCCGCTTCAGCGTGGACGGCAGCTGAACCCTCTCCAGGCTTTGACACCGGAAAAATGCCCTCTCAGGCAGCTCTTCTATCCCTTCCGGCAGCAAGATTTCTCTCAGGGAAGTGCAGTTCTCAAAGGCGCCTGCGCCGATCTCGGCAAGGCGTTCCGACAGCTGTATCTCCTCCAGGCTGCCGCACCCCGAGAACGCCCTGCTCCCGATGGCTCTCACGTTTTGGGCTCCGCATACCCTCCGCAGCCACTTGCAGCCGGCAAAGGAATTCCTGCCCAGGGAAGCCACCGTCCGCGGCAGGAGAACTTCCGTCAGAAGATTTCCGTCCTGAAAGACATTGTCCCCGACGGCAGTGATCCCTTCGGCCACCAGAAGCCTGGAAATATTGCCGGTACACTCAACCAGCACATCATTTTCATCTGTTTTGAAGCAGTTGAGCCTGTCCCGTACGGCCTGCTCTGCCAGCGCCGGCAGCTCTTTCTTTCGGTCCGAAATCCCCTCGAACACAATCGCAGTACCGTCCGCCAGCACCAGTTCTTTCAGGAAAATACAGTTCCGGAAAGCATAGGCCTCCACCCTTGTCCGGTCCGATAAGAAGCGGATTTTCTCTATCTCCATGCCTCCTGCAAACGCCCATCCGCATACCAGGCGGATATCCCTGGGGACAACCGCCTCCCCCCGGCAGCCGGAACCGTCCAAAAGCATGCGGTTCACCACCACCATGGGCGATCTCTTCCTCTGCCTCTCCATCCACGCTGTCTTGTGGAAAGCCCTGGCCCCGATGTATTCCACCGTTTCCGGGATGCTTATCTGCTCCAGCATCAGGCGGTCCTGAAAAACTTCCGCCCGTATCTGCCGTATCCCCTCCGGAATCCTCAGAATGCGCCCAAGCCCTCTGTATCCGCAGAGAATCTCCTCTTTTTCCACCTCAAAGCAGCTGAGGGCGCTGTGGAAGATCAGGCGCACGGTTTCCGGCAGCTTTTCCGACAGGATATCCCTGTATGCACCAAGTTCCCACGCCTGCCCGTGCAGTACCACTCGGCTCAGGGCGGTACTGCCGGAAAACGCATATTCACAGAGCCGAATGCTCCCCTGACTTCCCGCAAGGATGATCCGTTCCAGGCGGCCGCAGTCCTCAAATCCATGGGGATGTACCAGGACATGATCGTTCAGCTGGATCTCTTCCAGCATGTCGCAGTCCTGGAATGCGTAGCTCCCGATTTCTTCGGCCCACCGCAGATCAAAGCTTTCCAGCTTCCCGCAGCCGCTGAAGCAGGAATCTTCCACCCTGGACACCTCTTTGCACAGGCATTCCTCCAGATTCCCGCAGCCCTCAAAAAGCCTTTTGCTCAAAACGGTTATGCCTCTAAGCTCTGCTCTCCTGAGGGACAAGCAGCGGGCAAAGGCGGCATGGCCCGCGCCGGCGGCGTGGAGGCTGACTGACCGCAGCCCGATGCATTTCTCGAAAGCGCGGTCGCCCAGGTCGAGAGCAGACAGCGGGAACCGGATCCGCTCCAGCCCGCCGCAGCCCCAAAAGGCACCCTCGCCGATGCAGCGGAGGGATTCCGGCAGCACGAGCCCTGTGACCTGTCGATTGCCCCAAAAGGCATATGGCGCAATGGCGGTGATCCCTTCCGGTACACACACCTCTCCCAGGCAGCGTCTGCCCGATACCAGGATACTTCCCACAATACACAGGCCGGACGCTCCTCCCGGGCTCTCTGCGTCCTCCTGCCCTCCCATCCCCTCAAATGCCAGCTCCCCCGCCCATTCCAGGGAATCCGTTTCCCCCGGCATCAGGGAAACACAGCCGTAGAAAGCTTCCTTTCCCACTGTCCGGATGTGCTTCCACCGGATGGAGGACAGATTCCGGCAGTTGTAAAAAGCCCGTTCCCTGACAGCCTGCCATGGGATCTGCGCCGCCTCCCCACCGTCCGGACACAGGACAACGGGCTTAAGCAGGGTACAGCCGGAGAAGACCTCCGGTTCCGCTGTGGTTACGGCTTTCGGCCAGATCACACGGCGCAGTCCGGTACAGCCTTTGAGCGCGGCCCCTCCGATCCATGTGACGCTGTCCGGAAAATGTATCTCCGTGAGGAACCGGTTTCCGTAAAATGCACCGCCCGCTACGATTCGGGTTCCCTCCGGCAGGAAAACTATCCCCTGTAAATTACGCCCGTCCCAGAATATCCCGTCCTGCTCTTCTGCCTGCTTTTCCGTCGGACTCTCGATTTGCATCCCTGTCTCTGTTTGGTTCCTTGGGGCTATTTGATTTCCGGTCCCATGTCCAACCTGATTTTCGGCACGATTTTCAGTCTGATTTTCGGTCTGACTTTCGGTCTGTTTTTCGGTCCGTTTTTCAGTCCGACTTTCGGTCTGATTTTCGGTCCGATTTTCGGTCTGACTTTCGGTCCGTTTTTCAGTCCGACTTTCGGTCTGACTTTCGGTCCGTTTTTCAGTCCAACTTTCAGTCTGACTTTCGGTCCATTTTTCAGTCTGACTTTCGGTTCGATTTTCAGTCTGGTTTTCAGTCCGATTTTCCATCCGATTCTCTGAGCGCTTCTCGATCCAATTATCCAGAAAGGGCGTGTGTTCCCACACATTCCTCCCCACGGACTCCAGCGTATCCGGCAGTATGACCTGCGCCAGAGCGGTACAGCCATAGGCCAGCCTGTCCGGAATGTGGCGGACTCCTTTTTCCATTACCACCCTGCGCAGGCCCAGGCATCGGGAAAAGATATCCGTCCCGTACCTGCTGCCGCTGCTTTCCATCCGGACTTTCTTCACGCCGCTCTGGGCAAAGGCCAGACTGCCCACCTCTTCGGTCCCGGAGGGCAGGCGGATCTCTCTCAAGGCCCTGCACCGGTAAAATGCCATACTGCCCAGGGAGACCAGGCTGTTGGGAAAATGCACTTCCCCCAGAGAAGTACAGCCATAAAATGCCTGCTCCCCAACGGACCGGACGCCTTTCCCGAAGCGAAGCTCTTTCAGCTTGCGGCACCGTTTGAATGCCCTGGGCTCTACTTCCGTAAGCCCCTCCGGCAGCAGGACCCGCAGCAGCTTCACGCAGTTTTCAAAAGCGCCCTCCCCGATGTGCCCCAGGCGGTCCGGAAAATTCACTCCCTGCAGCACCAGGCAGTCCCTGAAAGCGGCCGCCCCTATCGATTCCACAGAATCGGGTAGAATCACCCTGTCAATGGCCTCATTTCCGGCAAAAGCCTCCTCCGCGATACGAGTGACGCCCTCCGGAACCACAACCCTTGATTCGTTCCCCAGATATTTCAGGAGCACGGAACCGCTGAGGCGGAAATTTCCCAGGACCTGCCTGCGGACAGTCTCCACCAGTGCCGGGATACTTTCCGCTAAACGGCCTGCGATCCCTTCGATCCCAAATGACCTGCCCTCCGGCGTACAGACTTCTTTTAATGCGCTGCAGTTCTGGAACGCATCCTCGTGGATCATGATCCCGTCCTGCCAGAACGACACGGTCTCCAGACTGATACAATTGCGGAAAGCACGGCTTTCTATCTCTTTCAGGGTGGCGGGGAACCGGACCGAAATAATCCCCCGCTTGTCGAAAAAGGCGCTCTTCCCTATTTTCTCAATCCCCTCCGGGATTTCCACATGCTTCAGGTTCGTCAGGAATTTTGTGAGGCATCGCCCCTCCAGTTCCATCATCCGCAGGACATCAACCGCAATGGCGCGGACCAGACCGGGAACGGCCATCTCCCCGGCCACTGCCTCCACCGCGTTGGGAAACACGAATTGCCGTCCGTCCGAAAATCCGATCTGCGAAATCCTGCCGCAGCCCGTGAAGACGTCACAGATGCACGCTTCCTGAAGTTCCGGGGAAATCTCCAGCTTTTTCAGCATCACATCGTTGACGAATACCTGCTTCCCCAGGCGCAGGACACCGGGAATCCTCACTTCCGTAAGGCTGTCGCAGTAGAGGAATACGCAGTCCCCCAGCTCCTTTACAGACAGGGGCAGACAGACGGACTCCAGGCTGTGGCAGCGGTGAAAGGCATAATCTCCCACAAAGGCCACGCCCGCCGGGATCTCAACCTCCCTTAACCTGCGGCACCCCTTAAAAGCGCCGGACAGGATGCGGATAAGGGAGGCTGGCAGGACCACTTTCCGCAGGGAGACGCAGCCTTTGAAAGCGTCCTCGCCGATGGTATGGACTCCGTCCGGGACAGTAATATGCTCCTGTCTGCCCATATAAGATTTTAAGATACCGTCTACCACCTGAAAGTCATTTCCCATAAAAGCAGCCCCTCCGCCGTTCTTTCCATACTTTCATCACATATCACTTTCCCTTTTCCATATCCTCGGAAAATATCTGTACCACCATTTCCCTGAGTTCTTCCAAGCTTCCGCACCGGTACATCCGCTCCTTATACTGCTTGGTCCCTTTCCGCTTTTTCATCCCGTAGGAAGCCAGCTTCTGGATGTACCGGATGGTAAAGGTCTCGTCATAACAGGCGGCCGCAAGCTCCAGCTGCTCCAGCAGGATCTGCAAGGTGGTCTTTTTTACGGCTTTTTGCGTCAGCCGGCTGAAAATAAAGGGATCTTCCAGGGCGTAACGGGCGATCATCACCCCGTCGGCGCCGGTCCGCTCCATCATCAGCTCCGCGTCCTCCGCGGAAAAAATCCCCCCGTTGGCAATCACGGGAATGGAGACCGCCGCTTTCGCCTGGGCGATCTCCTCGTAGCGGCAGGCACCGTCATACATCATGCTGCGGCTGCGCCCGTGGATGGTGATCATATCCGCTCCGGCCTCCTCGCACATGCGGGCGAATTCCGCCGCGAACATATGCTCCTCCCGGATTCCCGTGCGGCACTTCACCGTGACGATCTTCCCGCTTTTCCGGCATCCCCGGATGATGGCGGCAGCTCTCTTGGAATCCGCCATCAGGGCGCTCCCCTCGCCGCTCTTAAATACGTTGGGCACCGGGCATCCCATGTTGATGTCGATGATATCAAAGTCTTTCAGCAGCTCTGAGGAGGCCATCTGCGCCATCACGGCAGGATCCCCGCCCAGCAGCTGCACAGCCCGCACGGGCTCTTCCCGGGTGGTAAAGAGAAGTCGCCGGGTGGCCCTGTCCGAATATTTCAGCGCGTTGGCGCTGGACATCTCGGTAAAGCACAGGCCTGCGCCCATCTCATAAGCAAGCATCCGAAACGGATAGCAGGTATATCCGGCCAGGGGCGCCATCAAAACATTGGAAGACAGCAACAGTCCGCCCACCCTCAATCTTTTATTTTCCATAGAATTTCCGCTCCTCCGTCTCCAATCCTATTATCCCGCATCTTCATGCGAAATGGAACACTTTTTATAAATTTTTAAGTATCTCAAGCGCCTTGAACCCGAGTGCCTCCTGTGGTAGAATCATATAAATACATCGAATTTCATGGGAGAAAATTGTCAGAAAAAGTTCAGAAAGTTCAGATGGAATTCCGTGGTGATTTTCCCGGGTTCGGATTGTTCGTGCAAAATGCGCACCAAAACACCTCGCGGAACTGCCCGTGAGCTGTAACAGGCCAAGAGCCAAACTCAAGCGCTGATTTAGTCCCCGCGCAGGCACTTCTGTCCCGCGCTCCCGCCCCGAAAAACCGCGTCTCAAGCAACTCTTGATTCCGTATATTTCACGGATAGGCTATACTGGAACCATGGACAAGCGGTCGGCGCTGTCTGCAGCAGCGCCTCTGACGTTCAAGAATAGCCGAAAGGAAAAGGAGAGAGAATATGTTTGATACCATGAAAGTAGCACGAAAAATCAGAGAGGCCAGAATCGCCCGGAACATGACCCAGATGAATCTGGCAGATGCCATGGAGGTCAGCTATCAGGCCGTCTCCAATTGGGAGCGGGGCAGCTCCTGTCCGGACATCGGCAAGCTGGAACAGCTCTGCCAAATTCTGGAGATCAGCGTGGATGAGCTCCTGGGCACGGACAGCGCCTCCAGGACCCTGAGCCGGATCATGGATAAGGAGACAGCCTCCCCGGAGGGCGAGGATCCCATCACCATCCGCCAGATCCAGGAGGTAGCTCCGCTCCTGCCACCCGCCGATATGGAAAAGCTGCTGGACGACAGCCTGGAGCATCAGGAGGAGTCGGAAGAGCTGGACCTGAACGCAATCACTGGTCTGGCCCCCTTTCTGGATGAGAAGTATCTGGATACCCTGGTCAAAAGAGCTCGTGTGCGCAGCCTGAAAGACCTCAGCGGTCTGGCTCCTTTCCTCAGCCAGGAGATGCTGAATACACTGGTGGAGAAAACAGATATAATTGAAGATATTTCCGGCCTTGTCTCCCTGGCTCCTTTCCTCAGTCAAGAAACCCTGGACAGGCTGGTATCGAATGCGGATCCCAAGACCGACTTGCAGTCCATCGCCTCCTTAGCGCCTTTCCTCAGTCAAGAGACCCTGGACAGGTTGGTATCGAATGCAGATCCGAAGACTGACTTACAGTCTATCGTTTCCCTGGCTCCTTTCCTCAGTCAAGAGACCCTGGACAGGTTGGTATCGAATGCAGATCTGAAATCCGACTTACACTACATCGTCTCCCTGGCTCCTTTCCTCAGTCAAGAGACCCTGAACAGGTTGGTATCGAATGCGGATCTGAAATCCGAC
>JAAWOU010000088.1 GCA_022799755.1 Lachnospiraceae bacterium | reverse complement strand
CTCTGTTCAATAAGATTTTCACTAACCTGCAAGTCAGTAATCTTATTTTACTCTGAGGTATTTTTTTCTCAACCTTCTTTCTTGGAATTCCCTATACTTAAATTATACAGGAAGCTCCTTTCAATAGAGAGCATACCATAACGAGTAATTAAAAGCAAGTAAGCAAGTGAGAAATTACCATAGACAGCAAAAAATATTGACAAATAACTCGCAGGAGTGTACATTAGTGCAAAATCTACTGCAGGCAGGGCTTTGACATAATGATGACATTATTTGATGATGAATATTACAAGGCTTTTGAGAATGACATTAAACAGGAAACAGCTAAAGAGGCGGCTAGGAATAAGGCTGTCTTTATGATATAAAAAGGGAAATTTGCCATAGACGAGATTGCCGAGTATTTCCCGGAGCTGTCGGAGGAAGACCGAAAGGAAATTGTGGCGCCACGCCCTTTTTGCGGCGACGCTGCGACGACATTTTTTGTAAGGGTAAAATCAGAGAAGCGGTTCTCAGACTGGACTTCCAGGGGGATAAAGCCGCGTAAAAATGCTTGAAAAAGCCGGGAAAAGGCATCTGTGCGGCATCTGTGCGCCCCTTTTTTATTCTGCTTTTGCTGTACTCCACTGCCACGCCACCGCTTCGGCGGCAGGCGGAGTGCGGGGAGTATAAAATATGTTTACTGACTCGGGTAACCGCAATGCCAATTTCGATATAAATTTTCTCATTGCATCCTGCCCTTGGATATGTTAATATAAATCTATAGCAATAAATCCACTAAGCAGGTTATTCAATTATCTAAGGCAAGCCCTCCAAAGGGTCTACCGTCCAATTGTCTATCATTTTAAGAAACCCTGCTTAATACCAATTTGAAAAATTAAGGAGGGGGAAAATGGGCGAGCCGAACAATGCGTTGGCTGTATACATGAACCGCCCGGACAGAATCCGTGATCTGCTGGAATACTATCTGGGCGAGAAACTGCCTGCAGGATGGAGTTTTAAGGAGATAAGGGGACTTTACGCTGTCAGAAATGCCAAGGGAAAGCTTTCCTACCGTCAAAGGGACTTCCTGGCCGATGTCTGTCTGTGGGGCATTCCTTTCAGGCTGGGTCTGGAGAACCAGGATTCCGTCAACCTGACCTTTCCCTGGAGGCTGATGGAGCTGGACTGTCTGGCTTACGGAAAGGAAATCGAAGAGGTCCAGGAGAGAAACCAGGCGGCGAACGAGCACTACGGAGCTGAAGACGACTTCAAGTACCATTACCGGCGAGCAGACAGAATCCTGCCTGTCATGAACCTGACGCTGTACTGGGGCAACAGGAAGTGGAGCAATCCTTTGCGTCTACGAGAAATGACAAAAGACATTTCAGCATTGCCGGATAAGCTGCAGGAACTGGCGGGAGATTACCAGGTACATCTGGTTCCCATGCGGGGCATATCCGAAGAGGCTTTGCATAAAATGAATTCTGACCTGAAGTATGTGTTGGGAATTATGAAGCGCACGAGATCCAGGAAGAGGTATGAGGCGTACATTCTGGAGAATCAGGATTTTTTTACAAGGATACCAAAGAGTGCGGTGGACGTAATAGACGCATGTACGAATATTAAGGATATCAGAGACAGTCTGGATTTTATCCTGAATCAGGAGACAGGCGAGAAGGAGGCAGATATGTGCAAGGCATTGACAGATTTAAAGAAGGATGCGGAGAGACGCGGTATAAAGCAGGGTATAGAACAGGGTATAGAACAGGGTATAGAACAAGGTATAGAGCAGGGAACTTGCCGAACCAACAAGTTGATAGAATTATTATTGTCAGATGGCCGTCAGGATGAACTGCTGCGCTCCGCTCGGGACACATTGTTTCAGAAGAAGCTTTTTCGGGAATACAATATTTGACTTGCCTTTTCTGATGCTTTTTACAAAGACAGGAGGGTGCCTTGCGATTGTCCTGTGTTGATTGTTCTGGCTTGTGGATTCAAAGAGAAGCGCCAATTTATTCCACGTTCCCCTTGACACGCTGTTTTCCGCCCATCTGTATTATGGACACGCTTCGATAAGCAAGTGCCATATTGATTGTGCTGCTGACATGCATACACCAGCTTGGCTTTCCGTAACCAGGCTAAGCCGGTATGGAGCCGCCTCAAGGTTCAGGGGATTCCGGCTCCATATTATCGAGGGCGTATTCACATGTCTGGATGACAAAGGCGGAGAATGTGACATTATTGTTCTTGATTGCATCGTCTATCCTCTCTATCAGGGAAAGCGGAAAACGAATTGTCTTGTTCTCACTCTCTTTTTTGTTGGGTCTAATTTGAAAAGCCATGTCTCCAGTATTGCTCGGTAGGCAAGTGTGGTACGTTATGGGTATTCTTAGGGTACATCGAGGACATCTTAGCTAACTACACAGACGAAATAGCTAAGCGCTTCAAAACCGAAAAAAAGTCTGAACATAGGAATAAAATGTCATTCAAAACGGCGATTGGAACTAACGGTGTAGATCACACCGGATCCTCTGACCAAAGGACCGGTCTCATTTTGGCTAAAACCATCAGAAACAAGGGCGGCAGCACTGGTCGTGAACAGGAGGCATGCAGGCCGCGATCAGTATCTTTTCTGTTTTTGCGGTATCCATGATCCAGCAGAATACGCCGGATGAGCTGATCGGGAAAGTTATGGCTTATACAGCCGCTGTTACGATGTGTGCCCAGCCGATTGGACAGATGGTATATGGACTTTTGTTTGACAGGTTCCGTGGGGCGGTGTATCTTGTACTGATTCTTTCGGGTATCACGGTATGTGTGATCGGGCTGCTTGCCACAGGTTTTTTCGGGAAACTGGAAAGAAAGCAGGGCAGCGCAGCAGAGTGATGAAAGGTATTTTATATATTGGAAATTTTATTGTAAACAGGAGAAGCATTTTGTATAATGAAGATATCCGATAAAAAAGAGGATGTGAAAAGGCATCTTAGAGGTGCCGCGCACAGCCTGCTGGCGGAGCAAATCTGCCGGCGAAGTCGTGAACCAATGTCAGTTAGTTAAGTATTAGATAAGATTCTGCTATAGGGGTCTAACCTAAATTTTTATGAAAAGTGTATGAGATGTTCCGTCAGGTCACAATGGAAAGAGAGCATTCTAAGGAAGAGAAGCGTTCCATGGAGAGGTTCACGATTTTGATTACGCACAGGCTGGGCGCAGCACGCATGGCAGATGAGATCCTGGTAGATGTTAAAGAAGCTGAACCTGCTCCGGTTTCGTATGCAGGTCCGCAAAGAAAGAATCAATTTCTATATTAATGTCTTAACTGTGGCGGCTTATGGCGTTATCATTGGGATGCTGGTCTATTATGTCCTGGCGGACAGGATCTCCGTGGGTGCTTTTGCGGCAGTTTTTGCCGCGCTTCGTGAGTTTTACGGGTTCATGGATGAGGTGATATCCGAGCGCCTGGCAATCGCAATCGAAAATATGGCCACGGTAAAGAACTACCTTGCATTTATTAAGGAGGATAAGGGTGAACCCGGGCGGCAGGAACTGCCCGAAAGATTTGAGATACGGTTGGATCATGTTTCTTTTGCCTATCCGCAGCCGGAGACAGGAGAACAAAAATTCGTGCTTTCGGATATAAACTTGCGGATTCCCTGGGGGCAGACGGTTGCCCTGGTGGGAGAAAACGGAAGCGGGAAGAGCACCTTATGCCATATCATCGCGGGATTATATTCCCCTACCCAGAGGACGGTTTCTTACGGAGAAGTGCAGGGAGGCGCCGTACGAATCGCCAGGGGAATATCTGCGGTTTTTCAGAAGTTCTGCCGTTATAGCATGTCGCTGGGTGAGAATATCAGGATCAGCGACATGGACGGCGATCAGTCTGAGGATAAGCTGCGCCGAATCTGTAAAGACATCGGCGTAGTTCCGGAATGGGCCGGCGGAATAGACGGCATGCTGGGAAAGGAGTTCGGAGGGGCGGAAGTCTCCGGAGGCCAGTGGCAGCGAATCGCCATTGCCAGAGGGATATACAGGAACAACAGCCTTTTGATTTTGGACGAACCTACGGCTGCCATAGATGCCCTGGAAGAGAAATATCTGTATGAGGAATTCGGCAAACTGTCCCGTGACTGTACTTCCGTTATTGTGACACACCGACTGGCTTCGGCCCAGATTGCGGACCGGATTCTTGTGGTGAAAGACGGGCGCATTGTGCAGGATGGCAGCCATGGCGAGCTGGTTGCGGTTGAGGGTGAATATAGGACAATGTATGAGCTGCAGAGGCAGTGGTATAAAGAGTGAGAGGACGGCTCCGCCGCAGATATGCCGCTGGCGGAAAGGCGCTGCGTCGGCCGGCATGAAACCGGTTCAGGCGAAACGTTATCCCGATCCACAATGGAACCGAAGTATTTTATTGCAGACAGGGTGATATCAATGATAAACAGACAGCTGGAAATGATCTATATCTTGATGAATAAAGGTGCTGTGACAGCAAGGGAGCTGGCACAGCATTTCGAAGTGTCCGTGCGCACCGTCTACCGGGACATTGACAGCTTATCCATGGCGGGATTTCCGGTCTATGCCAGCAGGGGCAAGGGGGGCGGCGTCCAGCTGATGGAGCGCTTCGTTCTGGATAAAATGCTGCTGTCCTGCGAGGAACAGAACAGGATTTTGGCGGCTTTGGCCAGCTTGCGGGAGACCGGGGCTTCCCGGGATGAGCGGATACTGGAAAAGCTGGAAACTTTTTTCAAGACAGAGCCGCTGGACTGGGTGGCCATTGACTTCTCGGACTGGAGCGGCAGGCGGGGGGAGCTGTTCGAACAGATCAAAGAGGCTATTCTGGGCAGGCGTGTGATGGATTTTGACTATTATGGTCAACAAGGAGATATGACCCGGCGGGAAGTGGAGCCGGTTCAGCTTCTCTTTAAGGAATATACATGGTATGTGAGGGCCTACTGCCGGGTTCGGAGAGCCATACGTCTTTTCAAGGTGCTTCGGATGAAGCGGGTGGAGGTTCTGGAGGAGTGCTTTGAGCCGGGGGAGAGACACAGGGAGGAGCTTTCGGAGGAAAGGGCGCCGGAAAGGTCCGAAGAGCCGGGTGCAGTAAAAACCCTCCCGGAACCGCAGAACGAGGAAGAGGCAACGGAAATTCTCTTCCGCATAGACAGAAGAGAGGCTTACCGGGTTTACGACAGATTCGGGGAGAATGAAATCAGGGTACTGCCGCAGGGCGATTTTGAGATCCGGATGTGCTGCCGGGTGGATGACTGGGTATACGGCCTGATACTGTCTTTCGGATCATCCGCCCGGGTGCTGGGACCGGACTGGGTGCGGGAGGAACTGGAACGAATGATTCGGAAGATGGCGGAAGTTTACGGTATCTGCTCCCAAAATGCGCACGAAAACACTTCGCGGAACTGCCCGTGAACAGTAGTACGGTAATTTCTAATTGGCTTTGCGAATGAAGCGGGGTTGTTGACTTTGTAACGATTTATAGTATAATGCAAGATATAACATATCTCTTAGGCCGGTGGTCCCGGGAGAGATTGGTTCCCTTTCAGAGGGAAGCACCCGCGGTAAGTAACAGGCGGATTCATTGACAGATAGGAAACGGTGTGCTACAGTTGACTTGTAAAGACAAGGGGAGGAGTATGGTATGAAAGATACAGGCAAAATCACAAAAAGCATATGCATATTCGCCGCAGTGGCGTTAGGATTGTCGGGATGCGGCAGTCCGTTAGATCCCAAAGATCCGGTATCACTGACTGTCTGGCATTATTACAACGGTTCTCAGCAGACAGCGTTTGACGCACTGGTGGATGAATTTAACGACACTGTGGGCAAGGAAAAGGGAATTTACGTGGAGGGCTACAGCCAGGGATCCGTCTCCGACCTGGAGGCGGCCGTAAGGGCCTCCATCAACGGCGAAGTGGGGGCGGATTCCATGCCGGATATCTTCTCCTCCTATGCGGACACGGCCTATGAAATCGAACAGTCCGGCGCTCTTGCGAATCTGTCGGAGTACTTTGACGAGGAAGAGCTGACACAGTATGTGGATTCCTACATAGAGGAGGGCTGTATAGCCTCCGACGGCACGCTTCGGATTTTTCCGGTGGCAAAGTCCACCGAGATTATGATGCTGAATAAGACGGACTGGGAGCCGTTTGCGCAGGACACGGGCGCATCTTTGGAGGATCTGGCGACCATAGAGGGCGTTGCCGCCACGGCAAAGACTTACTATGAATGGACAGACGGGCAGACACCTGACATTCCCGGAGACGGCAGGGCTTTTTACGGCAGGGATGCAATGGCGAACTATTTCATCATCGGGATGCAGCAGCTGGGCGTGGAGATATTTCGGGTGGAGAACGAGAAAGTGACCGTAAATGTACCGAAAGAAGAACTGCGGCGGCTGTGGGAGAATTACTACGTGCCCATGGTAAAAGGATACTTCGGTGCATATGGGTCGTTTCGCTCCGATGACGTCAAAACGGGAGATCTCCTTGCTTACACGGGCTCTACCACCTCGGCCATGTATTTTCCGAATCAGGTGGAACAGGAGGATGACAGCTACGGCATTGAGTACATTGTAATGCAGGCGCCCATATTTGCAGAGGGGGAGCATTATGCCGTGCAGCAGGGAGCCGGCATGGTGGTCAGCAAGTCGGATAAGCGGCATGAATACGCAGCCGTGGAATTCCTGAAATGGTTTACCCAGGCGGACAAAAATCTGCAGTTTGGCAGTGTGTCCGGTTATCTTCCGGTATTGAAAGAGGCGAACAGCGCGGAGAAGCTGGATCAGGTGATCGGAGATGTGCAGCTTGAGGTAGCGCCGAAGACCTATGACTGTCTGGTTTCCGTGTTCGGGGAGATGGACCAGATTTCCCTGTACACGAATAAGAGCTTTCGGAACGGCTCTGCGGCGAGAAAGGTACTTGAGTACCACCTTTCGGACCAGGCAGCGCAGGACCGGGAAAGCGTAGAGAAAGCGGTAAAAGAGGGGCAGGATTTGGAGGAGGCTTGCGCGGCGTTTGTGTCGGAGGAAGCTTTTGAAAGGTGGTATGCCTCATTTTGCGATGCATTGAATGCAGCAGTCGGTGAGCAGGGATAATAATGGAGAGTAAACGTCAAAAAAGGAAAAAAACAACCATATACAGAATGTTTCTGATTCCTTTGATCGCCATTATGCTGGTACAGAGCATGATTACCATCGGCACCTTGGTGGCAAGGAGGATCACCGGCACGCTTCAGGAATATTCGGGCAGCATGATGAGCCGGTTAGTGGAAAACAGGAAAGTCATCCTGCAGAATGATATGAACCAGCGCTGGGCCACCATCCACGAACAGGAATCGACCATGACAAAGGCGCTGGAGGACTTTCTGGACAGGGAAAGCATGGAACTGGATGCTTTTCTGGCTTCGGCTGAGCAGAAAAACAGGTTTCTGGAGCAGATTTTTCCGGAATGCCTGGAAATGCTTCACAACAGCTCCACCACCGGGATTTTCTTCCTGTTCACAGGGGAAGAGTGGGAGACGGCGTGCGAGCATGAGGGCTTTTTTGTACGGGATTCCGATCCGGCCAAAAATCCGGCCAACTATTCGGACCTGCTCCTGGAACGGGGGAGCAAGAATCTTTCGAGGCAGTGGAATATCCCCCTGGATACCAATTGGACGACCAAATTTCACATGGGGGGAGAGGGGAATGACGGCACGGAGCTTTCTTTCTATGAGCCGTGGAGAGCAGGGAGAGAGCATGCGGATGTCAATACAAAGGATTTGGGCTACTGGGCACTGCCTTTCTCTCTGGAGAAAGGGACCGCTGGCTCCTATGAAATGATTACATACTCTCTGCCGCTTCGGTATGAGGGAAGCGTCTACGGAGTGCTGGGGGTGGAGATTTCCGCCAAGGTCCTGCGCGGTTATCTGCCGGCAGAAGAGCTGAACGATTCCAGGCAGTCGGGATATATGCTGGCTGTAAAGGAAGCGGACGGCAGCTACAGACCGCTTCTTGGGGAGGGACTTCTCTCAAACACGGTAAAGTCCGCCGGAGACACGTTCTCTTTGCGGGAAACGGCATACAGCAGTCTGTCGGAAGTCCTCTCCGTCAAGCAGAACGGACAGGGGATTTACGGCGTGGCCTGTCCGCTGAAGCTGTACAGCAACAATGTGCCTTATGACCATACGGAGTGGGTGCTTCTGGGGCTTGATACGGAGGAGGACTTGTTCGGGATGAGCCGCCGCCTTTACCTTTGGATGGTTGTGGCCATTCTTTTCGGTCTGGGCTTTGGGGTGCTTGGCATTTATTTTCTGGTGCGGTATTTGACGAAGCCGGTAGGGCTGTTGATGCAGTGCATCAGCAGGGGAAGCGCCGGGCTTTTGGAGTACAGGCCCTCCAACATTTTTGAGATTGACGCCCTGTACGATGTGGTAAAGGATCTGACAAACCGGCAGAAAGAAGCGGAAAACATTCTGCTGGAAGAAAAAGAACGCTACAGGGTGGCCCTGGAGTCTTCCAATGATATCTTTTTTTCCTATGATTTTGAAAGCCGTGTGCTGGATCTGGTCAATCACAAGACCATGAGCGGCCGGTGGCAGTGTGAAGCGTGTTGGGACAGCTTTATTGAACCGGATGACATCTACGAGACAGATCGGGCAGACACCATAGCCGCCATACAGGAGCACGCGGATAAGCTGTCTGTGGAATTTCGCTTGCGATGGCCCAAAGACGGCGATTTTAAATGGGTTGCCGTGACGGGAAACGCGGTCTACGACACGGACGGCAAAAAGCGCAAACTGATCGGGAGTATCCGGGATATCCAGGCCCAGAAAGAAAAGGAAGCCAGACAGCTGCGGGAAAACGAAACGGACGGTGTGACCGGACTCTATATCTTCAGCGCCGGAATGAAATATGTGGCACAGTGTCGCAGCGCTATGCCGGAAGGCGTCATGGTGAATCTGTTTTTCGACGGGATCAGGGAGTCAGGCACGAAATGCGGCATTGTCTTCTCGGATATGATTTTGGAGGAGATCGGATGCCGGATAGAGAGCAGCTGCGAAAAATTCCGCGCTGAGACAGGGTCAGAGCCGGTCAGATTCCGTCTGAACACCGACGAGTTTGTCCTGTGGCTGGGGGGCTGTACCAAGGAGGCTGCGGAGCGTCTGGTAAAAGAGCTGTCCGCAGATATCACCGCATGTTTCGGCTCAGAGCTCTTCGGCGTGGATACCTATGCGGGACTTGCCTGCGCGGAGGCGCGGCAGGACACGGAAGAGCTGATCCGCAGGGCAAAGCTGGCGCGCAGGATTGCGGTTGCCGACGACAAGGAGAGGGATATTTTTTATGGGGATATTCCGGCGGATAAGCGGACTGCGCTGCCTGCAATGCAGGGCCGGGATATTCGCTCCGCAGGCTATGGAGAGGACATAGGACTGGTATCCGTTGCTCTGAATCTGTTTAGCAAAGGAGGCGGCTTTGCCGCCCAGATGATGCTTATGATCCGTAAGATCGGCAGGTTTTACCAGGCGCAGGGTGTACTGGTATCTTTGCTTCGGGCGGACTTTAATTCCAATTACGTAAGCGCTCAGTGGCACGGGGACGGGCATGTCTGCGCGGAAACCGTAAGGAAATATAAGGAGGAGGAGAAAGAGGCGTTCTATCAATGGCTTGGCCAGAGGGAAGTGCGCTATGTTTCCGAGGAGGACAGCAGAGAGGAAGTGCTTCGCTGCTTCCTGGGGATAGAGGACGGAGACTCCGGCGTCGTTCTGCCCATGTACGACAGCGGAAATTATATGGGAAATATCTGCATACTGGGCATTGCGCCGGACTTTTTGGAGGATTCGGAGCAATACCAGGATCTTGCGGAACTGGGCAGGGTGGTGGAAAGCCAGCTAAACCAGCAGCAGCACGATATTGCCAGCAAGGCGAAATCCGAGTTTTTGTCCCGCATGAGCCATGAGATACGCACACCTATGAACGGTATAATCGGCATGGCGGCAATTGCCCTGCAGCAGGAGCAAAGCAGGGAGCGGATTCTGGACTGCCTGCAGAAAATACAGTCTTCGTCGAAGTATCTGCTGGGGCTGATCAATGATATTCTGGATATGTCCAAAATAGAGAGCGGCAAGATGAAGCTGGAGCCCTGCGATTTCAGCATGCACGAAATGCTGGATACCATCGGGGAGCTGATCGCGCCTCAGGCAGCGGCAAAGCAGATTGATTTTGTGAAAGAGATTCGGATCAGTCACAATTGTTTTTCGGCAGACCGGATGCGGATCAGCCAGGTGCTCATCAATCTCCTTGGAAATGCGGTGAAGTTTACCCCTGAAAGGGGGAGAGTTGCCCTCTCGGTGGAAGAACTGGAAAATTCCGGGAGTTGGGCGAGGGTTTCTTTTGCGGTATCCGATACGGGAATCGGCATTGCGAAAGAGGATCAGGAGAGGGTGTTCCGGTCATTTGAACAGGCTTCCTCGAATCCGTCGAAACAGCAGGGGACAGGGCTCGGTCTATCCATCAGCAGCCGCCTGGTGCAGATGATGGGCAGCAATATTCAGATCGAAAGCGAACCCGGGGCAGGCAGCACGTTCCGTTTTACGATTCCCATTGACTTTGGAGAAGACATGGAAACGGAAGTCTTTAAGGAGGAGGTTTCCTTTGAGGGATACCGTGTGCTTGTGGTGGAGGACAATGAACTGAATGCGGAGATTGCCCAGTGTCTTCTGGAAGAGCGGGGGTTTGAGGTGGACTGCGCATATAACGGCGCCGAGGCAGTGGAGCGGATCAAGGGCACGCAGCCCGGGACATATGACGTGATTCTGATGGATATTATGATGCCGGTGATGGACGGACTGGAGGCCACCAGGGCAATCCGGGCCATGGAACGTGAGGACTGCCATACGATTCCCATCGTGGCAATGTCGGCCAATGCTTTTGACGATGACCTGAAGAAGTCCGTGGAGTGCGGGATGAACGGGCATCTGTCCAAGCCGGTGGACGTGGAGAAGCTGTACCAGACGCTGGAGGAGATCGTTCTCAGAAAATAGGAGAAAGTACAAGCGGTATGACATAGAGAATAATAGACGGCTGTATGGTCTGGAAAGGCAGGGAACGGCAATGAAGATAGGGGAAGCGCAGGCGATCTACCGAGATCAGGTAAGGGCGTATCAAAAAGAGAAAAGCAGTATATCAAAGCAGCTGCAGGATCTCCGCAAGCGGATGGAGCATCTGCCGGAAGGGAAAGAGCGGTTTGAGGCGGAGGCGGCCACGCTGGAACTGACATTGGAGGCGCTGGACGAGAAGCAGGACGAATACCAGGAATATCTGGACCAATTGACGGAAACCTATTGTGCCTACTGGAATGCCGCAGTGGATGAACAGCAGAAAGACGCGTCCGCGGAGTATGCGGCGGACATGGCGAAGATCATGGAAGTGGCCCGCCGTATCATGCGGGGGGCTATTGTGCCTGCGGCCGACGAGAAGAAACTCATGGAATACAGCGAGGAGATGTATCAGACGGCGAAAAGCGTGGGCGCCATGGTGCGCCGCCAGAAGAAAGAGAAGTATGATTCTCTCTGGGGAGACGAGGAGAAGAAAGAGTACGATGATCCGAGAGAGGCAGCGGAGAACGCACATGTTCCCTCGGAGGGGCCAGCGGTGGTTAGTGTGGAGCAGACCGTGGCCTCTGTGGGGGCGGGCTGACATCCGGTCCCTGACTTTTCTTATCTCCTGGAATATTTCCGCCAGGCCTGGATGGACGAGAGATTGACTTATTCTTTACAATAGATGGGCAATCCGGACAGAAAAAAGAACTCTTGACAAATTCCTGCCAAGAGTTCTCTTTTAATGAGACATTGGGGATTCGAACCCCAGACAACTTGATTAAAAGGCAATTCAGAGTCACCTGAAAACCCCATAAAATCAACCTTTTTCCCACTCCCTCCATTCAGAGGCATTTTTTAAGGGCACTTTTATTTTCCATATCCTATCACAATAAGCTAAAAAAAGCAACTGTTGCTTTTATTCCAACAGTTGCCTTTTTAGTTTATGGTGCTTTCTGTTTTAACTTATCCCTTAATCTTCTTCATCATTGCTTCAGCCCCTAAGCTTACACGTTTGTGGTCTTCTATTGTCTGCGATGCATAAAACCTCATTGTAATCGATATATCACTATGCCCCAATACCTCTGACACCACCTCCAACGGCACCTCATTCTTCATAAGCGAAGCGAATGTATGGCGCAACATGTGAAGCCTTATCCTGCTGTTCTGGGGCATATTCCTTTCAAGATACCCTACCATGCTATGGTACAGGGTTCTCTTATTATGAATACATCCATTCTTATTGACAAAGATATATTTCTCTGTATCATGTTCTTTTCTCATCTCCACAAGGCAGGCATCTTCCATGCTCCCCCTGTAGTAATCCCTTACCATATCATAGATTTCTTTCGGGATGCTTATGTATCTTGCCCTTTCCCCATGCTTAAGCCTGTCAATGATACCGTAATTGTTTGAAGATAATTCCACCACTACCTTACTCACATATATCTGATATAATCCATTATTTACCACGATATCATCAATTGTCAAGGCGAGCGCTTCTTCCTGTCTCAATCCGCTTGACAATATCAGGTTTACCAATGTATGGTAAAACATATTCCCCTTTATGCAGTCCAACAGCACAATCAAGGTTTCCTTTTCAATAAACCTTGAATCCTTATCCGCTTCGCGCAGATTCTTATTCAGCACAAGCTTTCCTATCTGTCTGTCAATGTAACCATTTTCAAAGGCATAGTCCATGACATTTTTAAACTTACGCATTGCCTTTTCCACATGGCTCTTGCTTCTGAAATTCTCTCCATTATCTAATGAAATTTCGTTTATCATCTCTTGTGCGACCTCTTTGGTTATGTCTCTTATGTCCTTTTCCCCTATGACCTTATTAATTGTCTTAAGGGAATATTTTGCGCTTTCTATGTTTGCATAGCTGTTCCCTCTGCTCTCATTGTCGCGCTTGAATTCCTTATACCACATTTCCGACACTGTACGGAATGTGACTGTTTTAGGCTCTTCCACGACGACAGGCTGTTGCACTTCTGCGGCACCATTCTTTTCTGCCCTGTACTCTGCCAGTACCTCCAGAATCTTTTGCTGCTTTTTCTGCGCAACTTCTTCTTCACTGGTGCCGCGTATCTTTACAGCACGCCTGACACCGTCATCAAACGTGATGAAGAACCTCATCTCATATGGATTTTTACTGCTTTTCACAGGATAAATACTTCCCTCGGTGACTTTCATTATGTCAACCTCTCTTTCTTCCATGACAGGACTGGGAGTACCCATTGGCATACCTGTAACATCCAACTCAAACTTGGCAAGATGTACTGACTTGACCATACAGATTCCTGCAACTGCCACGGAGTCTATTTCCCCGATTGCCACAAGAGCCTCCACTGTTGGCAGGTCAAGACCGAGGTATTCTGCCACCGCATTCAGTGACAGCAGTTTTCCATACCTCTTTTCAATTGCCGTTGCCCGTTTCATCATTTCATGCATCATCATAGAAAATTTCTCCTTTACAAAATTAAAATTTTCTATTCCTACCAAAATGCATATTTTACAGTATACCCTTTACTTCCCACCTCTCATATTAAACTTTTTTTGAAACGGTTATATTGTAACGCTTCACTCCCAACAAGGTGTGAACTGGCAGTGAATTTTAAAAATCAGCAGTCTTTTAATTAAAATGAAACAAATCCAGAAAATGTCAACCTGATTTATCAACTGATACTCGATTTACACATATCCTTGTGCTTTTCTTTTTCACTTGAATTTTTTATTGTTATTATGCTGGCTTAGCCTGCAACCCATGTATTACACCTTGTTTTCTGTGTTCAATAATAAGTATGGGTTTTTAGTCGAAGTTAAAAAAGCGATGTATCTATCATTGTCATTCGGAACCACCCTTTTTTCTTTTAGAAATTTGTACCAGATTTCCAAATCTACAATTTAATATAATTTTATCAATATACCCGTTTTAAGACATTCCATCCTTTTATTTTCCTCAAACCCTTTGAAATCCTTATAAAATCAACTCTTTTTAAAATATTTTCTTTTACCTGACCTTATTGAAAACTTACAATTCAAGGAAAATTTACTAGAATCAATATACTACATTATAGAAACTTCAAAATTTTATATAAATCAGAAATACAAACTTGAGAAATCTGGATTGTATGCCCTGCCTGTATCTGTAACCGCTTTTCTGTTTTACTGTCCGCAAAAACTTTTAAACTTGTCTATCAAAACTTTCCAATTTATCCTCCTGTTTTACTGCTCCTTAGTTGCATTAAAATAAACACGCTAAAAAAGACAGCCGCTTTTAAAGCGACTGCCCTTTTTCTCAAATACTCTTGTTTATCCTCTTTCTGTATGTCCTGCATATTTCATCCGCCAGTTCCACATTGTCGTTTAACTGGTTATCATTCGGACATTCAACCAGTGCGACCTGTCTGCTCTCTCCTGTAGCAGGTATATGGACAAACACCCCTATCATATTTCCGTTTATCTTTGGTATCACTCGTAGTTTAACTGCCATTGCTCAATCCCTTTCGTTTCTGTTAAATTTTTATAAGTTTCACTTCCTTATCAATCCCATGTATCTATACATGACAGCAATGGGATTTTCCATTGATGAAAAGCTACATACAAAAAATGGTTTATCCATTATGCCAGATAAACCATTTTTGATAATACTGTTTATTATTCTTCTTCTAGTTCCTTTAACGTCCATTTTGCAATCCACTTTATGAATGAATAGCACTGTTTACCTAAATAAACAATTCCACATAATGAAATGATTATCATTGTATGGATTGTTATAAATGTCAGATAGTCCACCTGTCAAGCCCCCTTTCCTTAACCTCTATATATCTGTCCACTGTTTCCCTTGCCCCCATTAATGCGAACTTTTCATAATGATATACATTGCTTTCTATGATGCCTGTACCGTCACTGGTAAAGATACAAAATACATATCCCTGTTCAATGTTGCTCCAGTAAACCTTTATCTCATAACCTCGATACTGTTCAATCATTTCTCCCTGTACCTCTCAGAAATCTCTCCAGAACCTCTTTAAACCCTTTTATGCCCTATCATCAAAAGAGGAGGCTTACGCCCCCTCTTTTACTTCTTCCTCATTACTGATTATCTCCACACCCCCACATGCAACAAGCTTATTCTTTTCAAGCTTTACGCCTGCCACCGGAACGCCCAGTTCCAACATCATCTTCAACTTATCCTCGGTATATTCCATCCTTGCATGGCGGGCATTCACTGTCTCAAAAACTTTCTTCTTGTCACCACTGACCGCTACAACAATAAGTTCCATGTTCATATCAGAACCATCATCCTCATTCATCCATGACAGACTGTTCACGCCGGTTTTCAACTGCAAGTTGCTCATATTGAAGTTTTCCTTATCAAGTAACAGAACTTCTTTTCCGTCCTCTTCCCCAAGGACAAAGCCATAAACCTTTTCATTGTTTTTCAGTTTTGTAATGACCTGTTTCTCCGTCATGCCTACAAATCCCCTGGTCTTGCTATCATAGAAGTCATAGCCTATCAGACGCTGTCCTAAAAAATTGCCATTGCTCAAATACATACACATAATGTTTACCTCTTTCTTTCCGTGCCCTGCACTAACTTTATTTAACTTACACCTATATACTAACGCTGAAACATCTATGTGCATAGACGTGATAGTGCAAGGAAATAAACCATTATGTAACATATATTTTTAGGGAGATTGCCGCAAAAATAATGATTTATACAACTTTTTCAAATCTCCAACAACATTTAATCTGATGCCTGAAACAGCTTTTTTATTACTATGAAATACTCACCACAAACAAACTCAATCAGATAATGCAGGAAAATAGCCACTGTATACTGATAAGCCAGTAATTTCTATCAACTTGTTCAACTCATTTTT
>JAAWOU010000087.1 GCA_022799755.1 Lachnospiraceae bacterium | reverse complement strand
CAGGGTGAAGCAGGCGGTGAAGATCCCGGTCATCGGCAATGGGGATGTGGACAGCCCGCAGGCGGCGAAAGCCATGCTGGAGGAAACGGGCTGCGACGGCGTTATGATCGGCAGGGCCGCACAGGGGAATCCGTGGATTTTCCGGGATACGGCGGCTTTCTTAGAGACCGGCGAGGTGCCTGCGGCGCCGGACAGTGAGGAGAAGAAGCGGATCGTTCTGGAGCATGCGGCTCTCCAGATGCAGACAAAGGGGGAGTACACAGCGGTGCGGGAGATGCGCAAGCACCTGGCCTGGTACACCACAGGGATGCCCCATTCCGCCAGATTCCGACAGACCATCAATTCCATGGAAAATATGCAGGAACTGATCGCAGGAGTGGAGACTATTTTCGGGTGAGTGTGCATATATTTTGGCATGGACACCATTTTATATTTTTATAGAAAAAGGGGGCTGGAGAGGCCCGAGACAGAGCCTGTGGGGCTGAAAGCCTATCTGCTGATACGGATAGGCCTGGACGTGGAGAAGAACCGATGGTTCGGCAGAGAGCTGGAGGAGATGGCGTCCGAAGAGGCCGGGGATGCGGAGGGGGCATGGGGCAGGGAAGAGGAATCCGCTGCCGGAGGGCGCAGGGGCGCCGGGGAAGATTTCCGGGGGCCAGAGCCCGCCCGGGACGAAGCATTGGACGACAGGCCGCAAGAGTGCCTGAGGGGATTGCGGAAAGCCCTGCGCCATCCTTTGAAAGCCATGGGATTTCAGCGGATGGAGCGAAAGCGGAAGCGCGCGAAGCTTTCGGAGCGGCTGACGCGGGAATCGGAGGAAGCCCGACTGCCTGCCGCCGGGCAGCAGATCTTTGACCAGGTGGAGGCCATGATGGAGTGTCTGGCCAGGGAGGTGGCGGAGTTTGCGGAGGACATGGACAGCTGTCTGTGCGTGTACGAGGACAGTGTCCGAAAAGCCCTGATAGGGGAGCGGAAAGCCGCGGAAGTCGGGATCTGGGGCGACGGATGGGGGGGAAACGGAGGCGGAAGAGAAGATGCCTCCGGGTATGCGCACGGAGCCCGCCAGGGGGAGAGCCGGCGTCAGACGAAAGCGCAGACGAGCCTGCCCGCCCTGTGGCAGAGATATTTTCCGATGGGGGAATTTCACGGTTATACGGAGAAGTATTGGATGGAACAATTGTTTCAGCGAGCGGCGTGCTTTCATTTTATCCTGTTGGGGACGGCAGAGGGAATTTTTTCCGTGATCGAGGCCTATGCCGGCCGGATGAAGAGCCTGCGCTGGGTTGTCACGGAGGCGGAGTATGACCGGGAGCTGGAGGCCTTTGTGGAGGACTTTTATACGGAATACGGGCTGGCCATTGAGCTGCAGCTTCTTAAGGACTGGTCGGATTTGAAGCGCCTGCGTCTCTTCTGCAAGGAGGCGGTGAACATGGTGGACTTCACCGGGGAAGCCTGCAGGGCGGTTTTGACGGTGCCGGAGGGGAGTATCTGGCTGGATATGTTCTCCGTGGAGGAGAAAAAGCGCAGGATTCTGGCCAGGGGGAAAAATATTGCATATATCTCCATGAAAGAGTTGTGGAAAATCGCACAAAAACGGTGTAACTGCCCTGTATTGCCTTGACACTGCCTGAAAACAAGCGTATACTATATGAAGCCAAAAGGCTTCCGGACATCGGGTCGGACGATCAGGTGCCGGGGGAGGACAACCGGGAACAGACAGAGGAAAAACAGAGAGCAATCCGCGGAAGGGAAGCTCTCCAGAGAAAATAAAAGACATGGAAAGAAATGGAAGAATAGAACAGGAAGGATGTAAACGAAATGCAGGAGAAGAAGAATATTCTGACCTATGAGGGGCTCAGAAAATATGAGGATGAATTACATGAGCTGAAAGTAGTACGCCGCCAGGAAGTGGCCCAGAAGATCAAGGAGGCCAGAGAGCAGGGCGATCTGTCCGAGAATGCCGAGTATGACGCGGCCAAGGACGAGCAGCGTGACATTGAGACCAGAATCGAGGAGCTGGAGAAGATTCTCAAGAACGCCGAAGTGGTGGTAGAGGACGAGGTGGATCTGGACAAGATCAACATCGGCTGCGTGGTGAAGCTGCTGGATATCGAGTACAGCGAGGAGCTGGAGTATAAGATCGTTGGCTCCACCGAGGCGGACAGCTTAAAGGGAAAGATCTCCAACGAGAGTCCTGTGGGCAAGGCCCTCATCGGCTGCAGAGTGGGAGACAATGTGGAAGTGGAGACCGCCGCAGGCATGTTTACCTACAAGGTGTTGGAGATTCAGAGGAGCAAATAGAGGCTTTCAGGCAGGAAACGGTGCACTCTAGGCAGAGTGCACCGTTTTTAAGTGTGCGCCGGTCCGCAGAAATACGGCAAGGGCGACCGAGGCAATCCGATGTGGCGGCCGGAGAGAAAGTAGCCGGAGCGTTCAGCAGGATTTCTTATCCATGAACCTGCTTACCAGGAGATTTGCAAAAACTCCCACGATGCCGGCGGCAAAGACCTCAAAGGAACACTTGAGGAAAGAGGCCAGCAGGGTCTCAAAGGAATCCATCGTTTTCATCCATATATCATAGTTGTACACGAGGAAGATGACGGTTATATTCAGGCTCAGCAGCCAGCCGCAGTTTTTGCCCTGCCTGATGACGGCCCATAGATTATAGCCAAATAATATAAGCTGCGCCCCGAAGATTGCGATGAGCTGCCGCTCCAGGAAAGGTCCCACGTTCATCATCTCCATGCCGAATATTTTATCGGCGCCCGAAAGCAGACGGGACACCATCTGGAAGAATACAATGAACAGGTACAGACCCAGGAGGAGGGAGACGCCTCCCCCCAGGTAGGCCATCTTTCCGGGGCTGCTTTTGCCCTGGAAGCCTATGGTGGCTAGGAGATTGCCCACAAGGCAGACAACAAGCAGCAGCGTGGTGTTGTCAAAGAGCGAATAATTCACATGATTGGCAATGAACACTTCGATGCCTGTGTAAACCAGGAATAAGAGCAGCAGGTAACAGATTAGATTCTGAAGTTTCATTTTCTTCTTGATTTTTACCAGGCCGTCCAGGCCTTTGTGCTCCAATTTCTCTCCGGAAAGCGTCCGGCTTTTATAGGCCGTCAGCATCTGGCGGCATTCGTCACAGGTCGCAATGTGCTCCTGTACACAGCGCTTTGTGGCATCGGAGCATATGTCGTCCGCATAGGACGGGATCAGATCCCGAATGATTTCGCAATTCCATTTTTCCATATTCTGCCTCCTTTGATTCCTGCGGGCAATGAGTCAAGCGGGCATGCCTGCATGCACATTTGGCGAATGCCGCGAGGGTCACATGCCCCGCTGCTTGCAGCACTACAAGCTTGATGCCCCGTTGCCTGCCGCGAGGTTGTAGACTTCTGACTACAGTGATAGACTTTTGATCACAAAAATTTGTCCGGCATCAGCCGCTGTCGATGAGCCACAGCTTTGCCCGGTAGAAAGTGACTCTGGCCCAGTTCTCGGTCCGCCCCAGGATATCACCGATCTCCCGGTAGGACAGGTCGCCCAAGACCCGCAGCTCTACTACCTTTCTGGCATCCGGAGAAAGGGACTGGAGCTTCTCCCACACATCCGCCAGCTCCACCTTTGCAATGGCATGCTGTTCCGTGTCATGGGCGGACTTCAGGGTTTCGTCCAGCTCCTCCAGCTGTATGCGGCCGGTTTTGCTCCAGTGCTGATAGAGCAGATGCTTTGCGATCTGGCACAGCCAGGTGGAGAGCTTGCAGCTGTAGTCGTAACTGTCCAGGCGCTCCAGGGCTTTGAGGAATGTCTCCTGCATGAGATCTTCCGCAAGGGCAGGGTCTTTGCACTTTCGGTACAGAAAGTGGAATACAATCCGTGAGTACTGTTGGTAAAGCTCTTCCATGCCCCCTCCTTTGTGGTCTGTCTTGATTCCGGGGAATCATTGTAACGCGTTCACTTGATATATCCGTTTTCCGGCCGGTTTGTTACACACAGTTTGACAGCGGTATAAAAAATCCCGTCTCAGGCGGCGGAAAGCGGATATCCGCTGCCTGAGGCGGGAAGTTTAATTTTCGGGATATCCGGCCTAAACCACGGGGGAGGAGCAGGTCAGATAGAGATATACCCCGTATACGGTTAACAATAGAATTCCCTGCCACTTCTGAAACTTTTCGAAAAGCATGGCAGGAAGCATTGCGATGCATCCCACCAGGAGGCAGGCCGGCAGATCTAATCTGGCGGATGCCGCCGCAATGGGGAGGGCTTTTCCGGACACGAGGGAGGACAGAGGCAGGATCAGGGTCAGGTCGATGATGTTTGCCCCCAGGATATTGCCTACGGAAAGGGAGGACTGCTTCTTTGCGATAGCGGTGACGGTGGTGACCAGCTCCGGCAGGGAGGTTCCCACCGCGATGATGGTGACGCCGATGACGCGCTCCGGCACGCCCACCATGGCGGCCAGGGCGCTTCCGTTGTCCACCAAGAGATCCGCGCCCCACACGATGCCCACTGCGCCCACGACGAATTTCAGCAGATTGACGACGATGTCTTTCCGGCCTTTCACTTTCCTGCGGGACTCTGCACTGTCGCTGCCTTTCATGGAGCGCAGGGCGGAGCTTACATTCTCCCAGAGGAAGAAGCAGAAGATGATCACCATGGCAATGGTGACGGCCGTCCCCATCTGGCCGGCCATGCCGGAGATGACGATCAGAAAGGCTGCCGCCAGCATGAGCACGGCTTTCATGAGATAGTCCGCCCGCTTGATGATGCCGGGCATGCAGATCAGGGAGATGGCCATGATCAGACCGATATTGGCCGTGACGCTGCCCACCGCATTGCCGATGGCCATATCCACGCTGCCCCTGGCGGCTGCCATGACGGAGACCAGCATCTCCGGCAGGGTGGTGGCCAGGCTGACGATGGTGGCGCCGATAATCAGCTTGGGGATGCCGCTGACCTCCGCGATCCAGGAGGCGGCGTCCACAAATAGGTCTCCTCCCTTTACGATGAACACAATGCCTACGAGCAATAAAAAGATTACCGTTGCCATTTCCATTTTCTCATCCTCTTTCTTTCGTGTTTTATAGGTCAATATTTCTTCCACAAAGAAAAGACCCATGCATAACAAAAAAATGTGCTTCCGCCATTTTCGCTGTTATGTATGAGTCTCGTTATTTAAGACAAGCCAGACCTGAAAGGCCGCGTTTGTTGACTTGCCACGCAAACTGCGCTGACTACTCCCCCATAAAAGTATTCTCACTGTCTGAGATACTATAGCACAGATTCCCGGAGATTGTCAAGTCCCGTTTCGGCCGGACAAAGGGCCCTGACAATCCCCCAGGGCATTGCATCTTATCAGAATTCGGTCGTATAGACCAAGATATTGCTGTCTTCCGGCAGCATTTCCAGGATGGTATTCTGTCCGCACCATACGGCCTGGAAATCGCTCAGGGATGCCAGGGGCATCAGGCTGGTGACATTGTTGTCCGTAATGTTCAGATACTGGAGCTTTGGCAGCTTCTCCACAAAAGCAATGCTGTCCAGCTCGGCGGACTCCACATACAGATCCGTCAGGTTCGGGAAATGGTCAAACATGTCATAGTGCTCGGACAGCTTGACTTTCTCCCCGTTGTTGTAAGAGGGATCCGACAGGATGGATAGGTCGTTCATGGACAGTACCTGCAGGGCCTCGTTGGAGGGCAGACTTGCGAAGTCAAGACCCACCTGGCAGTCATCGAGATACAGGTACTGCAGTGTGGGAATGCCGAATATGGCTTCGATATTTCCGAATACCGAAGTATTGCTCAGATCCAGGTATGTCAGGTTCGGCAGCAGGGTCAGAGGCTCTACGGAGCTGGTGTAGGAGGAGAAATCATTGATGGTAAGCTCCGTTATCTGCTGCAGGGCGCCGATGGCCTCCATGGAATCCCCGCTGCAGTCCTCCAGGGAAAGGTACATCACATTGACAGCGTCCCTGATAGGGGATACATCCCGCACACCCTTTAGATGCAGGGCCGTCAGGGCCGTCAGATTCGCAAAGGAGGGCATGACGCCATTGTAATTGCTGCTCATCTCCAGGGCCAGCTCGTTTAAGGAGGCCAGATTCCCCACCACGGAGAAATCCGTCATGGAGTAGGAGCCGTCCAGATACAGGTACAGGTACTGCAGCTGCGTACAGTCCGCCAGGGCATCCACACTGGAAACCTGGGTGCTCTCCACGGTCAGGCTGATCAGGTCAGGCATATTTTTCACAAAGTCAATGCTTTTGAGCTGGTCGGATTCAATGCTTAACTCCTCCAGCTTGCCAAGGGACATGATGGGGGAGAAGTCCGTCAGTCTGTCACAGCTCGAGAGCGACAGGCCCAGCAGATCCGGGAACTGCTCCAGGGCAGAGATATCCGTCAGCCCCGCATAGTCCACGGTTAAGTACAAAAGATTGGGGAAATTGTCCAGGCCTGTGAGGCTGGATGCCAGGAAAGTGTCCACGACACCCAATTCCGTGATATACTCCGGATAGGGAACGATGTCTGCCAGCTCGTCCAGGCTGTTCTCGGAGTAAAGGGCAGTGAGGGACTCCAGGCCTTTCAGGTCGCCCCGCTCCAGGGAATCGTCGACGGAGATATATTCCAGCCCGGAAAAGCAGGACAGGTCGGAAAGCCGCAGCCCCTCGTCGGTTTCGTAGGTAGCGGTCAGAGTCTCTCCGTAATCTAACTGATAGGCAATGCTTTTCTCATCCCGGTTCAGCTGGATGGCTGTAAGGCTGGCGAACTCTTCCTCCGTGATGGTATCGCAGGGCTTATTCCAGATATATTCGGCCACGGACCAGAAAAAGCTGGACTGAGGGGTAGAGGCGTGGGAGGTTGCGCTTCCTCTCTTGGGCGCTTCGCTTTCCTCCGAGACCTCCGAACGATCGTCCGCGGATTCCGAGGAGTCGGCAAGGCTCTTTTCGGCTTCCCTGTCAGGGGCGAAAGGGTTGAGGGTGCCGGATCTTGCCATGATGATCACGGCGAACAAAATCACGCAGACAGCGCCTGCGATCACCGCTACCGCGATGCCTACAGCGGGATTGTGCTCCGCAGGCCGCCTGGAGGCTGTGCCCTGACTGAGACTGCCGTGTCCCGGGGAGCCGCTTGGCCTGGAGCCGTACGTGCGGTCTGCGCTGCCTGCCGCGGGCGCAGGGCCTGTGCCTGTACTTGTCTGCTGTCCTGCATTTGAGAGATTCCCCTGCTCCTGGGCGCCTCTGATATAGTAGCCGCATTCCTTACAGGTCATTCTTCCGTTCATCATTTTCAGCTTTGTGCCGCACATGGGGCACTTTGTTGTCTCGTTGCTCATATCAATCCTCATTTCTATGTGTATTAGGCTGTTTTTTGCTGCTACAGGCGCCAGTCGCAGGCCTTTTCCAAAACGGCGCAGTAAGCTTCCAGCCCCTCCCTGTCCCGGCAGCTAAAGCGTTCGTACAGGGGGCTGTCAATGTCCAGCACAGCCGTCAGCCTGCCGGCGTGGTGGAGGGGGATGACAATCTCCGAATTGGAGGCAGCGTCACAGGCGATATGGCCCGGGAACGCGTGCACATTCGGGACTACAAGGGCGGTATCATCCGCCGCCGCGTTTCCGCAGACTCCCTTACCGAAGTCAATGCGGATACAGGCAGGCCTGCCCTGAAAAGGCCCTAAGACCAACTGGCGGTCTGAGGCCAGATAGAAGCCTGCCCAGTTAATGTGTTCTAAGCTCATGAACAGCAGGGCGGAAGCATTGGCCAGATTCGCCACGGTGTCGCGCTCGTTTTGGATCATGGCCGCCAGCTGCTCTTGAAGCAGGGAATAATCGGTAGGTTTACTCATAATGCTCGCTTTCGTCTTCCACTAGAATCCTGATCTGCATTTTCTCCGGCATCAGGCCGTCGTCCACTGCAAAAGTGATGACGTGCTCCCCTTTCTGGCTCCAGGCGGGCGTCCAGGAAAATACCATGGACGCGGCGTCAAAGGCCGCTGTGTCAGGCAGATTCTCACAGGACAGCAACAGGGGAGACACCACGCCTTTTACGCTGTAGTTGGGACGGCGCATCTGGCCGTTGTAGATTCTCCCGTCGGACGTAATGTCCGAGATGTCGCTGGCCGGATTGCGCACGTTCAAGAGGATATGGCAGGACTCTCCCGGCCGGACCCTGACGGGCGCAACCGGCTGGATATAAGGGCGGTATACGGTCAGGGGCAGCGGATAATTGTCGGTATCCACAGGGTAACGGTAGCCTGTCTCCTGACAGGGCGCCGTGGGCAGGGAATAGAGGCTGTCCTGAGGCGTGCCGGGCGCCGGAGCGCTGATCTCCACCTCCTTGACACAGCGGGACCTTTCATGGACCGCCCTGGGCCTGCAATGCCCGGTGTCGTCCGTCAGCAGCAGGGGGCCGTGGATCTCAAGCCCTGTCACCCCGGTGGTAAAATAGGGCTGCTCCGGCACGTTTTCCGCATTGGTGCGGCGCCTGTAATGGTCCGTGACCAGGGCGATGGGCGCAATATCCCGGGCGCAGTAAGCCTCCATGCCGTCCACGCAGACATCCGCTACGTCGTCGAACACACAGACATGTCTGCCGTCCGGCACCTTGCAGGAGAAGCGGATATTCCGCAGAGTCAGGCCGTCCACATGCTTGGCAAACAGGCCGTAGGCAGGCAGTATCCCCCAGTTGCTGGGCTCCGGATAGGCGTCCGGCAGCTCGGGCACATTGTAGGGATCGTCTTTCCAGCATTTGTTCCTCTCATCCCAGTCCGCCCGGGGCAGAAGTCCTTCGCCTTTGGAGAAGAAAGTGTTCACCAGCCAGGGCAGGTTTTGCACCCGCTCCTTTGTGTGGAACTGAGAGAATTTCCATTCCGTGTTCAGCTGCCGCTGTTCCACGGCATGCTCCATGGACAAACCGCCCCGGTACTCCACGGAGATGTTCTCCAGGACGATATTATTCATATGGGAATCCGTCAATCCCATCAGCAGGATGGGGTATCTGGGATCTGCGTTGGTGATGGTCACGTTGCGGATCACCACATTGGACACCGTGGCCAGTGTGGGGGAGCCGATGGCGTTTGCGTACAGGGGCAGGTCTTCCTCTCTCAGCTCTCTGGAGAGATCCGCAACATAGACGCCGTGGGCTTCGGGGTATTGGGCCCCGTTGTTCTGGCGGGCGCTTCCCTGGCTGGAGGTGTCTTTCTGGGCGTAGCTCTCGGACTGCCAGGTCTTCAGGTAGAATTTGCCGTCTATCTCCTGGTAATTGGCCGGGTTGCACTGCACCGGATTGTCCGGATCCACGATCTCAAAGGACGAATGACCGTCCACGGTCACGGTTTTGGTCCGGTTATAATGCGGGGCGTAACGCCTGGCGGGATAGCAGTGGTAGGCCCTCTCGTTTGGCAGCACCCAGTTCCTGTGGTCCAGGCGAACGTTGGTATCCAGGGCGGGATAAGCGGAGGAGGAGACATTTCCCGTCACGGGGAATCTGGCCCTGTCGCCGGCCCGCAGGAAGATAGGCGAGCTGGATACATTGTCCAGCACACAGTCCTCGAAGATCACATTGGTCAGGGAGGAACAGTCCACGGATTCCATGCAGAACCCCCTGGAACGGTCGAACTTCACGCGCCGGATGGTCACCAGATGATAGCCGCAGGTGGCCTCCGAGCCGAATTTCAGCCACCCCGTAGGACCGCAGCGGTCTAAGGCGATGAGCTTGTCCCGGGTGTACTCCCCGGCGTAGACGCTGCCGGCATCGTAGCCGCACACCGTGCAGTCCTCTATCAGTACATTCTGAAGAGGCCTGAAGACGCCGGCCCCGAAAGACGCTTTCAGACACAGACCCTCGTCGGTGAGGGAGTTGCAGACGGTGTCCCGCACTGTCACATCCCGGCAGCAGTCGATGTCAAAGGCGTCTCTTGTGGTATCCACAAGGATATGATTCACGTACAGATTGTCGCATCCCTGGGCGATGATGGCAAAGTGCCCGCCGATGGTGACGGAGAAATCTTCCAGAACCACATTCTCGCAGCGGACCAGGGCGATCCCCTTATTGCCGAACCACTCATCCTGATGGCCTTTCGCCTCCCGGGACATGGGCTCGGCCGGATCGCCGCCCTGGAGTACATACTCTAAAATGCCGCTCTCCTGGTCAAAACGCCCTCCGGTGATAAGGCCCTTGCCGTATATCATGACGTTCTCCAGATCGGATCCGTAGATCATGCTGTTGGAGAAATAGGAGTGGCCGTGGTCCTGGAGGCCTACGTAAAGATTTACCTCCGGCTCCTTATAATTGCCGCCCTCGCCGGACTGTTTCTCGTAGGAATGGACGATGTCCGTCCTGGCGGCCGCCAGCACAGCTCCCTGGGCCAGATAGAGATTCACATTGCTCTTCAGCAGAATGGTATAAATATGGAAAGTCCCCTTGGGAATTACGACAGTGCCGCCCTCCATGGCCGCTGTCTGAATGGCGCTGTTGACGGCTTTTGTGTTCAGAGCCGGCGCGGCGTCCTCCCTGGCGCCGAAATCGGTGATGAGGAAGTGCTTGTGCTTGATCAGGTTCCGCGGGCGGATAGAGGCGCCCGTAGCCTCCGGTATTGTATGGGATGACATTTCTATGCAGCTCCTTTAAAAATGAACCCGGTGAATGGTCTCCTGAGTACCATTATACTATATTTTTGAAAAAATACCATATTTCTATTGACATTTCTTTTTTCACGAGTTATCATCAAAAATAGTTTGAGAGTCAAATAACTTGATAATCAAATAAATTGAGATTCAAACCATTTCACATGGTTTTGAAAACCAGGAAAAGACAGGTAAAAGGAGAAGAGGATATGTTTGAGAAATTAAAGGAAGTCATCGAAGAGAAGCTGAATGCGGAGGGGGCTGTGATTACGGAGGAGACCAGTTTCAAGGACGATCTGGACGCGGATTCCCTGGATTTATTTGAGCTGGTGATGGCGCTGGAGGACGAGTTCGAGGTGGAGATTCCCTCCGAGGACTTGGAGAAGCTGTCCACCGTGAAAGACGTGATGGAATACCTGGCCTCCAAGGGCATCGAGATGTAGAGAGCGGACGGCCGCCGTGCGGGACATAGGAGTGGAGAGGATGAAGACTAGGATAACAGAGCTTTTGGGAACGGAGCACCCCATTATCCAGGGCGGCATGGCATGGGTGGCGGAGTGCCGTCTGGCTGCCGCCGTGTCGGAGGCGGGGGGTTTTGGCATCATCGGCGCAGGCGCGGCTCCGGCCCAGGTGGTGCGGGAGCAGATCAGGAACTGCAGGGCCTTGACGGATAAGCCTTTCGGCGTGAACATTATGCTGATGAATCCCCAGGCGGAGGAAATCGCCAAGGTAGTGGTCCAGGAGGGCGTGAGAGCGGTGACCACGGGCGCGGGCAATCCGGCCCGGTACATGGCGGACTGGAAAGCCGCGGGGGTGAAAGTGATTCCCGTGGTGGCCAGCGTGGCGATGGCGCGGATGATGGAGCGGGCCGGAGCGGACGCGGTGGTGGCAGAGGGCACGGAAGCCGGCGGGCATATCGGCTCGGCCACCACCATGACGCTGGTGCCCCAGGTGGCGGACGCGGTGGATATCCCTGTGATCGCGGCGGGAGGCATCGGGGACGGCAGAGGATTTGCCGCGGCCGTAATGCTGGGGGCCGAGGCGGTGCAGATGGGCACCCGCTTCGTGGTGGCAAAGGAGTGCGTGGCCCACGAGAACTATAAACGCAAGATTATCGCCGCAAAGGATATCGATTCCGAAGTCACGGGCATGACACACGGGCATCCCGTGCGCCAGCTGCGCAATCAGATGACCAGAGAGTACTTAAAGCTGGAAAAGGCGGGCGCTTCTTTCGCGGAGCTGGAGCAGCTTACCGTGGGTGCGCTGCGCAGGGCCGTGACGGAGGGAGACACCGTGAAAGGCACGCTGATGGCCGGCCAGATCGCAGGTCTGGTGGACAGGGAGCAGACCTGTCAGGAGATCATAGAGGAAATCATGGAGCAGGCGGCGGTTTTGCTGCGGGGTCCCGGAAAGTGAGGACTTCCGGCCGGGACCGGCAAAAGGGGACTGGGGAAGCGCGGATTCGACGGGTCCCGGTATAGAAAGACAGAGGGATGGAAATGGGAAAGACTGCATTTATTTTTCCGGGACAGGGAGCCCAGTATTGCGGCATGGGAAAGGACTTCTTCGAGACTTTTCCCACGGCCAGAGGCGTGTATGTGACGGCGGGGGAAGCCGTGGGCATGGACGTGGCGCAGCTGTGCTTTACGGAGAACCGGGATCTGGATATCACGGAGTATACCCAGATCGCCATGCTGGCCACGGAGGTGGCGATTTTGAAAGTGCTGGAGGAAAAGGGCCTTAGGGCGGACTGCGCGGCGGGACTGAGCCTGGGGGAGTACGGTGCGCTGGCGGCGGCCGGGGTCATGGAGCTTCCACAGCTGTTTTGGCTCATCAGATGCCGGGGCATCTTCATGCAGGAGGCCTATCCGGCGGGCGGTGCCATGGCCGCGGTGCTGGGCCTGGACGCGGATCGGATAGCCGGGATCTGCCGTGAGACTACCGGGATAGTCTCCATCGCCAACGACAATTGTCCGGGCCAGATCGTGATCACCGGGGAGGCCCCGGCGGTGGAGGCGGCCTGTGAAAAGCTCAAAGAGGCGGGCGCCAAGCGCTGCATTCCCCTGAACGTCAGCGGCCCTTTTCACTCGCAGCTTCTGGCTCCGGCCGGGAAAAGGCTGGCAGAGGAGCTGGAGGGAATCCAAGTGCGCTCCCCCCGCATTCCCTATCTTTGCAATGTGGAGGCGGACTATGTGACGGACAGCGCAAGGATCAAGGACCTTTTGATAAGGCAGGTGTCCTCCACGGTGCGGTGGCGGGAGACCATGGAGCGGATGCTTGCGGACGGGGTGGACACCTTTGTGGAGATCGGACCCGGGCGGACGCTGAGCGGCTTTCTGAGGAAGATGAGCCGGGACGTCAAGGTGTTCAACGTGGCCAAGGTGGAGGATCTGGAGGCGGTTTTGGCCCAGGCGCAGAAATGACGCCGGCAGAGGCTTTTCGGGAGTCCGGATCGGGTTTTGGAAAGAATCGTACTTCGGGAAAACGGGAAAAGGGACTGCGCTGCCGCAGGAGGCGGGGCAGTCGGGCATAATGAGGGGTAGAGAAAATGGGAGAAGAAAAGATTCCGGCTTTGGACAGGGAGCTGACAGGCAGGGTGGCGCTGGTGACGGGAGCCAGCCGGGGCATCGGCAGTGCTATAGCGTTTACGCTGGCAGGGCAGGGAGCCACGGTGCTGGTGAATTACAATGGCTCCAGGCAGCGCGCTCTGGAGGTGGTGGCTCAGATCGAGGCGGCGGGCGGAACGGCCAGGGCCATAGGCTGCGACGTGTCCGACTTCGCGGCATGCGGCCGGATGGTGGAGGAAATCATCGCGGATTACGGCCATGTGGATATCCTGGTGAACAATGCGGGCGTGACAAGGGACAATCTGGTGGCGCGTATGTCAGAGGAGGACTATGATTGTGTCTTAAACACGAATCTGAAAGGCGCGTTCCATACCATCCGTCACCTGACTAGGTATTTTCTGAGACAGAAGAAAGGCAAGATCGTCAACATCTCCTCCGTGTCCGGGGTGATTGGCAACGCGGGCCAGGCCAATTACGCAGCCTCCAAAGCGGGGCTGATCGGGCTGACGAAAAGTGTGGCAAAGGAGCTGGCGGGCAGAAACATCTGCGTCAATGCGGTGGCGCCGGGCTTCATCGAGACGGAGATGACGCTGGGGATGCCGGAGAAGACAAGGGAGGCGGCCGTTGCCTCCATCCCCATGGGCAGGATGGGCAGCCCCCGGGAGGTGGGGGAGCTGGTGGCGTTCCTGGCCGGAGACAGGTCTGACTATATCACGGGGCAGGTCATCTGCGTGGACGGAGGGCTGACGTGAAGAAACGCAGGGCGGCTATAGGGCTGCGCCGGGTATTTCAAAGCTTTTGGGGCGGGGCGATTGGCTTTGTGCAAAAGCGGGCTTAATGGTGTGTGCTTGGAGGGCATGGTATGAAGAGAAGAGTGGTAGTGACAGGGATGGGGGCCATCACCCCTATCGGCAACGGCGTGGAGGCTTTCTGGGAGGGCATCCGGCAGGAGCGCATCGGTTTCGGCCCCATTACAAGGTTCGACGCGGAAGGCTATAAATGCAGTCTGGCGGCGGAGGTAAAGGATTTTGAGCCGGAGCGGTACATGGACAAAAAGGCGGCCAGGCGCATGGAGCTGTTCTGCCAGTACGCGGTGGCGGCAGCGGGGGAGGCTCTGGCGGACGCGGCGCTGGATATGGAAAAGGAGGACGCTTTCCGGGCCGGGTGCTTTGTGGGCAGCGGCGTGGGAAGTCTGCAGGCCATGGAGCGGGAGTGCGAGAGGCTCTTCGGGAAAGGCCCCTCCAGAGTGGGCCCTCTGTTTGTGCCGCTGATGATATCAAACATGGCGGCGGGCAATGTGAGCATCGCCTACGGCTTAAAGGGAAAGAGTCTGAATGTGGCCACTGCCTGCGCCACGGGAACCAATTCCATCGGGGAGGCATTCCGCTCCATCCAGTACGGGGAGACGGACCTGTGCGTGGCAGGGGGAACGGAGGCGGCCATATGCCCTGTGGGAATCGCCGGGTTTGCCGCCCTGAACGCGCTGTCTGTCAGCGGGGATCCCCACAGATGCTCCATTCCCTTTGACAGGGACCGGAACGGCTTTGTCATGGGCGAGGGCGCGGGGATCGTGGTGCTGGAGGAGCTGGAGCACGCCAGGAATAGAGGCGCCCGCATCTATGCGGAGGTGCTGGGATACGGCTGCACTTCGGACGCGTACCATATCACCTCTCCGGCCGAGGACGGAGCGGGAGCGGCCGGGGCCATGAGAAACGCTCTGGCGGACGGCGGTGTGGAGCCGGAAGCCCTGAGCTATATCAATGCCCACGGCACCTCCACCCATCACAACGACCTCTTCGAGACCAGGGCCATCAAGCTGGCTTTCGGCGCCCACGCAAAGAAGCTCAGGATCAATTCCACCAAATCCATGATAGGGCATCTGCTGGGAGCCGCCGGAGCGGTGGAGTTTATCACCTGCGTCAAAGAGATTCAGGAGGGCTTTCTCCACAGGACCGTGGGTCTGCGGGAGACGGAGGAAGAGCTGGATCTGGACTACTGCACGGAAAGCCATGAGGAGGCGGTTCCCTATGCTCTGAGCAATTCCCTGGGCTTCGGGGGACACAATGCCAGCATCTTGCTGGGCAAGATGGAATAGGGAAGAAGAGCGGAAGCGGAATAGAAAATCAAACAGTCTCGGAACTGGAACAGGAGGCATAACATGTCATTGTATACCGCAAAGGAGATCATGGAAATCATTCCCCATCGCTATCCTTTTTTGCTGATAGATACCATCGAGGAGCTGGAGGAGGGCAGGCGTGCACTGGGGCGCAAGTGCGTCAGCGGCAACGAACCCTATTTCCAGGGACATTTTCCGGGGAATCCCGTAATGCCCGGGGTGCTGATCATGGAGGCGCTGGCTCAGGTGGGAGCGGTGGCCATGCTGTCCGTGGCCGAGTGGAAAGGGCATACCGCGTACCTGGCAGGGATCGACGGGGCGAAGTTTCGGCGAACGGTAGTCCCCGGAGACATATTGCTACTAGAGACCAAAGTCATCAAGTGCAAGGGGCCTATGGGCATCAGCGAGGCAGTGGCCACCGTGGACGGCAAGGTGGCGGCGCAGGCCCGGCTGACCTTTGCCCTTGCTGCAGACTGAGCGGGTCAGGGAGGATGGACATGAGCGGACTGTTTAGGAGGAAGATCTCCGAAAAAAAGAGTCGCCTGCAGGAGAAACGGGTCACGTTTTTCAAGAGGCAGTCAAACCGCAAAAGGGATTCGGAGGAGCGGCAGACGGATAAGGCGCAGGGAGCGGAGTGGAATAAAGGCTGGAACAGGGAGTGCCAGAGCGCTTCGCCGGCCGAGGAGAAGCCGGGATGTTCGGAGCAGAACGCCCGCTCCCGGGAAAAGGAAAACTACATGATCCGCTGTCCTAAGTGCGGGAAAACAGTGGACCGGGACAGGGTGGCCAAGCGCAAGTACATCTGCTATGAATGCGAGGGGTACTTTCGGGTCAGGACAGGCAACCGGATCCGCATGGTGGCAGATCCCCATACATTCGAGCCTGTCCCGGCGCCAATATCATACACAACCGAATCCTCCGCAAGCCCAAGCTTTGCCAGCGATAAGATACGGATTTCCTGCTTTGTCATCGGCAC
>JAAWOU010000086.1 GCA_022799755.1 Lachnospiraceae bacterium | reverse complement strand
GGTTTGTCAAGTGTTTTTGAGAAAAAAGTGGGTGATTTTTTGAGACAGAGGTCTGAAAGCCCCATGAAATAAGGGCTGAAGATTCCGAGAAGTTATTAAACAAAAAGGGAGGGAATGAAATGTGGACGAAAAAATTCTGAAAGCCCTGGGAGAGCCCAGGCGGTTCCGGCTTCTGCAGCTGATGTCGGACCGCAGCTACTGCGTGGGCGCCCTGGCCATGCGAAGCGGCCTGTCGGAATCGGCGGTTTCCCAACATCTGAAAATCCTGCGGGAGGCGGGACTGGTGCTGGGGATCAAGAGGGGCTATTACACCCATTACCGCTGTAACACGGAGACTCTGGACACGGTCATCGCCGAGCTGGAGCTGCTGCGATCCGCCCGGAGAAAGCCCTGCGACGGCCCTTTCTACGGCTGTCCGGAATCGGAATATCTGAAATGCAAAGCCTATGTACCCCCTGAAAAAAGAGGAAAGGAAGATTAGATTCATGCTGAAACGTTTTATCTACTACTACAAACCCCACAAAAAAATGCTGACCCTGGATATGCTGGCCTCCCTGCTGATCTCGGTCATCGGCATGGTGTACCCCATCGTCACCAACAAGATGCTCAATATCTACATCCCGGAGAAGATGTACTCCACCATCGTCATTGCCGGCGTCATCGTGCTGGCCCTGTACATGGTCCGCATGGCATTGCGGTATTTCGTACAGTACTACGGTCATGTCATAGGTGTCAAGATGCAGTCCCAGATGCGCCAGGACCTGTTCGCCCATCTGGAGAAACAGCCTTTCCAATTCTATGACAACCATGAGACAGGCCGCATCATGACGCGCATCACCAGCGACCTGTTCGAGGTGAGCGAATTGGCCCATCACGGCCCGGAGAACCTGTTGATCAGCTCCGTGATGATCATTCTGTCCTTTGCCTATCTGGTGATGATCGATCCCATATTGACCCTCATCATCTTCGCCTGCGTGCCTGTTCTGGTGGTGGTGACCCTGCACTTCCGCAAGGCCATGAGCCGCGCTTTCGACGACCGCCGCAAGAGCAATGCCACCATCAACGCCGCGGTGGAGAGCAGCGTCACAGGCATCCGGGTCACAAAGGCCTACACCAACAGCAAGCGGGAGATCGAGAAGTTCAGGGAGGGCGACAGGCAGTTCGTGGACGCTTCCCGCAGGGCTTACAGAGCCATGGCCATGTTCCACTCCTCCACCGCTTTCGTGACGGATATCTTCAATGTGTTCATCCTCATCGCCGGTGGACTGTTTCTGTACGCGGGGCGGATCTCTTTCGGCGACTACTCCACGTTCATCGTGTCCGTAAACCTGTTCATCAATCCCGTGAACACCCTGATCGGCTTCATGGAGCAGCTCCAGAACGGTGTCAGCGGCTTCAAGCGCTTTGTGGAGATCATGGACGCGGAGCCGGAGAGAGACGATCCCAATGCGGAGGAGTTGAAAGACGTCCAGGGCGTCATCGAATTCAGGAATGTGACCTACGCCTACGACGATTCCAAGGAAGTCCTCCACAATGTCAATCTGCGCCTGGAAAAAGGCCGGAAGCTGGCTTTGGTAGGCCCCTCCGGCGGCGGCAAGACCACCCTCTGCCACCTGCTGCCCAATTTCTACAAGCTGGAAGAAAAGGACGGCGCCATATTGATCGACGGGCACGACATCCGCCGTCTCACCATGGAGTCCGTGCGAAAGAGCATCGGCATTGTCCAGCAGGACGTGTTCCTCTTCGTGGGCACCATCCGGGAGAACATTCTCTACGGCCGCCCGGACGCCACCCAGGAGGAAGTGTACGAGGCCGCCCGGCGCGCCAATATCCATGATTACATCATGACGCTGGAAAAGGGATACGATACGGAAATCGGAGAGCGGGGCGTAAAACTCTCCGGGGGCCAGAAGCAGCGCCTGAGCATCGCCCGTGTATTCTTAAAGAATCCCGCCATCCTGATCCTGGACGAGGCCACCAGCGCCCTGGACAACACCACCGAGGTGCTCATCCAGCAGGCCCTGGACGAACTGTGCAAAGGCCGCACCACTCTGGTGGTGGCCCACCGCCTGTCCACCATCCGCAACGCCGATGAAATCGCCGTAGTCATAGGCGGGCGCATCACCGAGCGGGGCACCCACCGGGAGCTCATGGAGACAGGCGGCACATACAGCCAGCTATACTCCCTACAGTTTCGGGAGAATGACTTTTTCGAATAGATCCTGGGACAGAGTCTCCAGCTCCTTTGCGTCCCGGTAGCAGTCCCCGGGAGTGATATCCATTCCCAGCAATGTACGGCCGATCACAGACGCCGAGAGGGATGCCCCCAGCGCGGAGCTGTGCTCTCCGTCCGCGGAGTAGAGCTCCTCCCGGGGATACAGATCCGCCACCTGCCACCATATACGCCCCACCGGGCAGACCTCTGCCCCGATTTCCCCGGCCAGAGCCTCGTATGCCTCGCTCATAGCACTCTGGCCGCCAGGATTTTTCTTCTCCGTCCACGTCATGTAGAGGTAGATCTTCGTTTTCTCCGGTACCATCCCGGCCATGGCCTTACCTGCCGCAAGCAAAGAATCCCGGCCCGGAAAGGGATGGGCGTTATGCTGCAGGATAACTGCATCATAGCCGCCGCACATCAAATTATAGCAGGTCTGGGCCTGTTGCAGATGCCAGTCCAGCCCCATGCCCGGGTGCGTGAGCATCACGGCGTCAATCGTCCGCCCATGCTTCCCGCAAAATTCCCTCACCCGAAGCGGTACATAGTGCACAAAGGTATGGCTGTTGCCGATAAACAATAGTTTCATAAAAGCTCCTTTCCATAAGAATCCACTCGCCACGGGTTACATCCGGGGCGGCTGTACCGCCGTAGGCATGAAGAAGCAGTATGCCGCCCGCATCAACGGCTCCGCCCGGGCGCTGGAGAAGATCGTCGTCAGCGGCGGACGCATAGGCTCCCGGCCGGAACTTGACCCCATGGATCTGGCCAGGGCTGCCAAAGCGGAATTCGCCGATATCATCCGGCACTGAAAGAGCCGGTCAGTGCTTTCAGATCAATACCGCAGCAGCATAAAGTTCACAGTGAGCCCTGCCGCGGTTCCCATCAGCAGCACCAGATCTCCCCGCCGGACCCTGCCCTCCCCAACGGCCTCACACAGCGCAAAGGGCACCGAGGCGGAGACCATGTTCCCATATGCCGATACCCGGTTTATGTACGCACCCTCTCTGAAGCCAAGCCGCGGCATAATGATGTCCAGGGCCTTGCTGGCCTGATGGGGGATTACGGCCTGTATCTCCTCTCTGGCTATCCCGGCCTCCCGGAGACAGGTTTCCACAAATCCCGGCAGCTTTCCGGCACAGAGCCGCAGAATCCGGATTCCTTTCATGTCAAAATAGTAATCCTCCCGGTTCCTTTCTGTCATGGAAAATACGGGCAGCAGCCCTCCCCCTCCCCGGATCTCCGTGTCGTGGGCGCCCTCTGACCAGGTGCACTGACGGGCATAGAGAATGCCGCAATTCTCCTCCGGCTCCGCTTTCACAAGCACCCCGGCGGCAGCACCGTCCGAGAACAGCTCGCAACTCTCTTTCTGGCCCGGGTTCAGGGCAGCGGAAGCCGTATCGCCGGAAAGGATCAGCACCGCCCTGTACCGCCCGGCCTCTATCATGCAGGACATTACATCCAGAGCGCTTATGAAGCTGGTGCATGTGGTATTGATGTCCATGGCCGGGATATCCATGCCTTTCGCCATCCGCTCATGGATCAGAGCCGCGTTGCAGGGAATGGCCTGCAGGGGAGTGGCCATGGCACAGACAATGCAGTCCACCTCCGCCATGCTCATCCCCGCTTCCTCCAGGGCTTTCCCTGCCGCGTCCTCCGCCAGGTCCAGCAATGTCTCACCGTCCTTTAGCCGGTATCTGGTCTCCCCGCCGAAGACCATCTCGCCCCCCGCCAGCGCCCGCCCCATTCCTGCCAGCTTTACATGTCTGTAGATCTGTCCGTTTCCCATCTGTGCTCTCACTCCTCTTCTTTTTCCGCTCCGTGAGCGGTCCTTATTCCGGCCGTTCCTCCAAATCTCTCTTCCCGCAGTTTTATTCCTTTTCCGATTTCGGCATGATTCTCTGAATCCTTTTCATCTTCTTCCCCACCTCCCAGTCATACGGGGCAAAAGCGATCCCAGGCAGAACAACGCCCTTGTCCTGCGCCAGCTTCCGAAATTCCCGACACACGCTTTCTCTCTCCTGCGCCGTCAGATCCCCATAGACCGTGATGCTCCTGTCAGGGCTCTGCACCACCCGGTATTCACGGGCGCTTTGCCGGCGTTTTCTGCCGGCCCGGCTTCCTGTCTCTTCCCGGGGGCTCTCCCAACCGGCGTACAGCACTGTCTTCTCACGACATTCCTCCCGGTCGACATACGGCGCTGTCTTCTCACGACATTCCTCCCGGTCGGCGCACGGCGCTGTCTTCTCATGACATTCCTCCCGGTCGGCACACGGCGCTGTCTTCTTACGACATTCCTCCCAGTCGGCGCACGGCGCTGTCTTCTCGCCGCCTGCCGCAAACAGGATGCATCTGCGGATGAAATCCGGAAAGATCAGCTTCTCCCTGCCCTGTCCGTCCAGGAATGAAAACATATCGTCCTCCCTGCCCTCGATCTTCTCCAGCGCCAGGCAGGGGCTCTTGCAGCCGCAGGGCTGTCTGCGCTCCACCAGGATATCGTTGAGCCGATAGCGGATGACGGGCTGGGCCTTTCTCTCGAAATCCGTCACAATGGGCACGAACCTGCGCCCATCCAGATATTCCCGCTGGATATGTACGATATCCTCGTTCAGATGGAGGGTCCCCAGGGCGCAGGTGGCAGCCAGACAGCCCTCCGTGCACTGATAGACCTGATGAATCACTTTCTGCCGGAATACTTTCTTCAGATAGAGCTCATCCTCCCGCTCCAGCACCTCCGCAATGGATATCACCACCCGGGGAGAAATACGGAGAGCTCCCCGCTTTGCCTCCGCCCCCAGCATAAGGAGCAAAGAGGGCTGCCCCACCAGAACCTCGGGCTTAAGCGCCTCCAGCCGCTTGATATGCTCCTCCATATCCCGGTAGATGTCGAAAAAGTGAAACCGGATCCGCCTGGAATTCACTGCCTGATAGAGATTGCTGTCCGCTCGCATGAAAAAAGCAATGTCCACGGAGTCCAGGATGCTTCCCGGCAGGAATTTTGCCAGCACATAGCCGGCCCAGCGCACTTTCTCCTCATCCGACACCAGGAATATCCCCCTGTGGCCGGAGGTACCGGAGCTCAGTCCCACCGTGACACCCCGCAGCTTGGGAGCAAAATCCCGGTCCCGCTCCGCCCGTACCGCGAAATCCTCCGCTTCTTCCCGCCGGATTCCCACCGTGTTCAGCCGCTGAAAATGTTCCATCATAAAAGTCTTGTCTATGACAGGGTAGGAGGAAAGCTTCCGCATGCCCCTGTAAAGGGGTGACCGCTCCGCCACATATGCCAGATGCTTTCCGATCCTCTTTGCCTGCCGGCGTCTCAGGGCTTTCCTGTTGCGAAAGCAGCCTGTTCTCGGCAAGATGTATTTGTAGTATATATAGTATTTCAACACTTTCAGTTGGTCAGACATATGGATACCTCCTGCGTCTTTCACAATACCTCCCTATCTTCATATCTCATGGGTGAAGCACACCTTGATCCGGGGGTGGTCCCGCCTCATACGGCAGATTCTCCTTAAGCTGTCCTCATAGGCGGCAAAATCGTCCTGCAGCAGTCTGGGCACCAGGCGCATACGTCCAGTGGCCCTCACCAGATCCTTTCCCCAGCAGGCGTCTGCCGCCAGGAATAGATTTGCATCCGGAATCCACAGCCCCATCTGTCCCCTGCAATGCCCCTCCAGGCGCACCCCGACGAGGCTGCCGTCCCCAAACAGATCGTACACTTCCTCAAAATAGCCGCACAGAAAATGATCTTTCAGAGGCTTTCGGGGCCTCCTTTCCCTGCGGATGCTGCCCTTGGGAGGCACCAGTCTGCGAAACATCAGCCTGCTCACGCGAGGGTGGTGCAGGACGTCTAAGGTCTCATCCAGGGCCACCAGTTCATAGCCGCAAAACTGCGAGAGTCCTCCCACATGGTCCGGATGGGCGTGGGACAACAGAATCGTCCGTACGCTCTTGGACTGAATCCCGTCCGCTCTCAGTCTCTCGGCTATCGTCTCCCTTTCCCCCACCTGTACCGGGTTCAGCAGATTGTACAGCCACAGGCCCAGGCCGCCCCTTTCCCGGGAGTAGCCCGTGTCATAGAGGATATTGCCAAGCTCCCTGTGGCGGATCAGCACGGCCCTGGCCGGAAACCGCCGCTTTTCCCAGCCGGCTGCGGGGAGAGTCCGTCCGGACTTCCCCGTGCCAAAGGTCCCTGTCTTTTCATTGGCTTCTTGCGAATGCAGGGCTCCTCCGCGGGCCGATCTTCCTCCGCGGAACATGATTCCCAGGTTGTTGGTACACGAACCGCAGCAATATGTCCTCACTTCCGTCACTTTTCCGGGCCGCGCCGGACTGCCCGGCTTTCCGCTCTCCGCTTCCTGCCTTTCCCCGGCAGGCATTCCGTTCCTTTCGCCAGCCTGGACTGTGCTTTCCATCTCCCTCGCTCGGCCACTGCTTACCTCGCTTTCTTTCTCCCTCACTCGGCCATTGCTCACCGCGCTTTCCATCTCCCTCGCTCGGCCACTGCTCACCTCGCTCTTCTTCTCCCTTGCTCGGTCAGCCTGTCCCGCCCCATGGGTCTCTTTCCACCAGTTCCCGTACTCCCGGATAGACTCCGCCAGGGTCTTCTCCGGCCGATACCCCAGGATCTCCCTGGCCCGGCGAATGTCCATGGTCTGGGCATATCCCAGGGTACAGACCGTATAGCGGGTCAGGGCCGGCTCCCCGGACAATCCGAATATACGGTAGAGCCACTCCATCCCCTGCGCCGCCGCATACACTGCCCCAAAGGGAAGCCGCAGATAATGAGGCGGTTCCCCGATGGCATCCAGGAACTGTTCCAGGATGCGGCGAAATGCCATGGGTTCGCCGTTGGTAATGTTGAACACTTTCCCGGAAGCCCCGGGGGCTTTCATTGCCAGCTCACAGGCCAGAGCCACATTCTCCACGCTGGTGATATCCACCAGATTCCTGCCATTCCGGAAAAGGGGAATGCCCGTCTTTCTATTGGCCTCCAGGAGCCTGGGCACCAGACTGGTATCCCCGATGCCGATCAGCCCCCTGGGCCGCAGGATGACGGTCTCCAGCCCTTTTCTGTTCCGGCTGCGGATCACACGCTCCGCCAGCAGCTTGGATCTGATGTAATGGTTCAGATTGTTTTGTTCGGGAGCCTGCTCTTCCCGGATATGGTACCGGTCTTCCTTTCCGGTGTAAATGCTGGGGGAAGAGACATAGACCAGCCTCCGGACGCCGTTCTCCAGGCACAGCCCTGCCACCAGGTCGGTCCCTGCCACATTGGTCCGGTAGAAATCCTCCCACTTACCCCACACAGTGGAGAGCGCCCCCGCGTGGATCACGTAATCCACTCCCGCAAAATAAGAGGCACAGCTCTCCCTGTCCGTAAAGTCTCCCGGACAGAACAGGGCTCCATACGCCGTAAGCTCCCTGCCTTTCTCCCGGTTTCGTCCAAGAGCCAGCACCCTGTATTGCTTTACCAGCCGTTTCACCAGGTATCCCCCCAGAAAGCCCGTGGCCCCTGTCACCAAAACGGTCTGTCTGCCTGTCATCTCATCTGTCTTTCCTGTTTCCCGTGGTTTCCCCATTCACTCACCCCATTTCACGCGAACCCTCTGTCCCTGATCTTTCGACTCTCCTACAGCGGCTTGCAGGGCTGCGGTTTGTCGTGCCCTTTTTCGTGCAGTCTCTCAAATAACGCCAGCGTCTCATTCAAAGACACTTTCGTCATCATCTCTCTTCTCTTTTCGTTCCAGCTTTTCCTCAATTCCATGCATTCCAGGGCTTCCTGCCGCAGCCTGGCAGGATTGCGCAGGATCCGGCCGAATCCCAGCTGCCGGAACTTTTTCGCATTCAACAGCTGCTCCCCCTGCTGGGGACACAGCAGACAAGGCACCCCAAAGTAAAGCGCCTCATGGATGCTGTTCACGCCTCCGGCCGTGATGAAGAGGTCCGCATGGCGCAAAACCGCATTCTGGTCCACAAAAGGGCGCACAATGAAATTCTCCGGGAACCGCCTCTTCCCCTCCCACACCAAAACTACACGAAAATGCCTCTCTGCAAAAGCCTCACGCTCCCGGAAGCCGCCTCTCTCACAAAAATCCCCGACTTCTCCAAAGCAGCTTTCCCCGCCGGAACTCTGGCTTCCTCCGAAATCCCTGTCCTCGGTCAGAGGCCGCCCGAACTGACGAATGATCTCCTGGAGTAAGGCCTCGTTTTCGTTGAAAATCGTCCCCATGGAGATATAGATCAGTCCCTGCCCGGAAGCGGATTCCTCACAGCAAAAATCATTGCGCTCCACCCTCTGCCTGTGGACGGACAGAGGCCCCAGGAACCTGTACTCCGCCCCGAACAGGCGGCCTCCCGGCTGAAACAGCCTGGAATACCCGCAGAGATTGTAATCCCCCCTGTTCATCAGTACCGGCAGCACCCCCAGTTTCTTCAGCCCATATTTCCCTCTCAGCCGCCGCATATAGGACACCGCCCCGGAAAGCTCTCCCGCATATCGAAAGAACCCTGCGGAGAATCCCGGCGCATATGCCCCCAGCCCCTTTTTCCACGGACTTACAGGCCGAAAGCCGGATGCCCCTTTCCCTGCCGGCCTCCCCCATGTCCAGTCGATGGCGGCAATGCTGTAGAAAGCAAAGGAGGGCACAGAGACCAGCTCCCCCACGGCTCTGCCCCACAGGGCCAGGGACTCAAACAGTATGGCGTCAGGACGCTCCTTTCCGGCCTGACACAGGAGGTCCGGCAGCATTTTCCAGGTATATTGCAGGATCAGACGGTAGAGCTTCAGGATCCGCTCTCCGTCCCTTAAGTCCAGCTCTTCCCAGTCTATAGGATACGGGCGGTACTCACAGCCATTCTCCGCAATGACGCTACGGAAAGGCGCGGCGGAATAATAGACCACCCGAAAGCCCGCCTCTGCCAGTCTGCCTGCCAGATACAGGTTGGACAGCGTGTGGCCGTAGGCCGGAATCCCGTAGAAAAACACAGTGCCCTTTGGTCTCTGCTCCATCCCTCCGCCTCCATCAGTCTCTCAATCACTTAATCCGCAATTTCCCGATCTGCAGCCGCTCTGTCTGCAATCTCCACACGGATGCGGCGGGTTTGCAGCAGCCTCGCTCCCTCTCCCGGCCGCTCCTCCAGATACCACCGCGTCGCGTCCACAAGGGACTGACGCTGTATCGGCACGGCAAAGCCCTTTCCCCAGACAAGACACTGCGCTTCCAAAGAGTACTCCTCATACGCCGAAACCAGGGCTGTCTGCAGGTCCTGCTGCTCTTCCTGCTCTCCGTCCAGCTCTTCCCATCGGTCTTTCTCCCGGAAATCCCCGGCCTCCGGTCTCTCCTGCTGCTCCATAAGATCCAGGTTCACCTCTTCCACATGGCACGCGGTAAGGGCCAGGACGCTCCCCTCTCTTTCTTCGTTTCCCAGGACCTGTTCGATGGTAAGGAGATTCACCCGCTCCGGCAGCCCTTTCTCCAGGGCGTTATCCATCCATTGGCCGAAAGTCTCCCACAGCCGGTATCCGCCGAATACCGTGAAGAAATCTGCCACTGTCTGTTCTCTTCCATGAACAGAAGCCTGAAAGTCCGCCTCTCCATAGCAGTATTCCAGTCTGTGGTCAAGTCCGGATACGGTGAGAATCCCTCCGTAGATCTCCACCTGCGTGACGCCCTCAAACTCCGACCCCAGACAGTCTGCCAGGAGCTTATCCAGGCTGTCGGCCCGGTACGTCTTCACAGCTCCGTCGGCGTAATACATGCCGCTCTCCCCCTGATAGACACATAGAGGACCGTAATCCGACCGCGCCGAGTACTTGAACCCCCATCCAAAGCGCCCTACATAGCGCTTCTTTTCCTTAATCTTTGTCCGGGAGACATCCATGTGGAACTGCATGGTTCTCTCATATTCCGTGGAATGGACGGCAATGGGGAATCCGTAGGGAGACCGGGCACCGTAGAATACCTTGTCATGCCGCCTCTCCTGCCCATAGCGCAGCACGCAGTACCCCTCCGCCGTCTCCGGGAACCCCATGCACCTTAAGACCGCCTGGACTTTCTGCTGCGGATCCATCCCGTCCAGACTCCAAAAGGCCAGAGGCGCCGGTTTGGGCTGGCGCAGCGAGAGCAGCGCTTCCCCCACACGTTTCGCCTCTTCCCCGGGATTCGACGCCCAGGCCGGACTCCTCCCCTGCCACAGAGATTCCAGGGACAGCGGAACTTCTTTCCAGCCAAATTCCGCCTTTCTGAAAATCCTGTCCTCCCAGCCGAACTCCATCTGGCGATAGATGCGGACATCCTCCCCGGACACCACCGCCCGGAAGCAGAACCGCTCCTGTTCCTCATAATACACCGCTGTCGTCCCCTCAGGCAGACGGTCATTGTCCGCAGCCAGCAGCCTGGCCAGCAGAGGACAAATCCAAGCGTGCAGGGGGAGCCTGACAAGCCACTGGCCGATCAGCGTCTCCGCCTCCCTCCGCTCTGAGCTCTCAATGGCCGTCACCGCCAGCAGGAAGAAGAAATCCTGCACCCGGCCTATATACGTTTCCCCCTGCGAACGCTCCGAAGCCCACCGGCGCAGCTCGTCAAAGGACAGTACCGGGTACAGCACCGGCTCTTCTTCCACAAAATAGAGACAATAATGATAATGAAATTCCACCCGCAGACATCTTCCGTCCGGCAGGGCGCATACCGCGCTCACCGGGGCGGCAATGGACTCGGTCTCCTCGCAGAATCCTGTAAAGGCTCTCTGCCATGCCCTGGAGGGCATATAGAGATAGCGGATATATGCCGGCAGGTAACACTCCCTGTCCATCTCATACAGATATCCCTCCTCCCAGTCCCCCCGAATCCGGCTGTGGCGGAAGCCATATCCCCGCATCAAATAATACTGCCAGAAATCCCCGTTTTCTCCCAGGTCCTCCCTGTCCGCTGCGGGAAATGACAATTGGAAGCGATAGTCGATCTCCCTGCACATCTGCCCTGTTGCCAGGGAACGCAGCAGACTCTCCAGAAGTTCCGTGCGCTTAGGCTCCGGAAAATCCCCCTGCTGCAGGCAGCGAATCAACCCCTCCGCCAAAGACCTCGGCATCACGAGCCTCTTTGCTCCCCCGTAGAGCCGGTCGAACAGCCCTCTGTCCCCCTGTACTTCCCTCCATTCCGGCATGGCGAACAGGGCCTCCACACGCTCCCGTATCTGAGGCGTTTCCTCATAGATGGATTTCTCGTAATCACTATGATTGTCGTTGATAATTGCGGAACAGATGCGGTACACTTTCGTGACTTTCTGTTCCAGCCCGTCCTGGCCAAAGAGCAGTTCCTCCACCTGCGGAAGCTGTCTGAGCACCTGTTCTTTCAAGGCCCCGTACAGCCCTCTGGTGCTGCTGCGGTCCAGCTCCCGGAAAGAAAACTTCCGGTACAGGAACTTCAGTACACACTCCGGCAGCCGCTCTTCTTTCAGCCATTGGACATACAGTTTTACCACACATTCGCTGCGGCTCTCGTAATCCCCCGTTCCCGGCCGTTTGCCGTTGCGCTCAAAAAGGTAATGGACCTGTCCGAACCCCAGAATATACTGCCAGGTCTCTTTCTCCGCCTCCGTGAGCTGCCCTCTGCGCCCCATTTCCTTTAAGGCCAAATAGTCCGAAAAGGCATTGTGACGCACCTTGTTGGCCGGCTGCTTTAGCATCCGGCGGGTCATGGACTTCAGATCACAGTCCCAGCCCTGCCTGTTGAAGATCTCTGCCACCTGCTTCCTGGCCGGAAACGTCTGCTCTACCGAGACCTTGTACCATTCCTTGGGATATTTCATGCCCTCCCTGTACTCCTCCCCGGCAAAGTGGGGAATCAGTCCATAGGCGATGGCCAGCTCCTGGAGCAGAGCCATGGGGAGATTGTCCCATGGAAAGACCTCCTGCTCCATAAGATAGTCAGACAAGCCCCTGGCAAATTCCTCCGTGTACTGCTCTCCCAGAAAGGCTTCCGACAGGAAAAAACGCCTCCAGGCATCGGCCGCTTTGGCCTGTTTGGAGTCTGTGAAAAGAGTGATCAAATCGCGCAGCGCGCCGGTTTCCATGCTGGCCTGTATGGCTTTCTGCTGCGCCCCGGCCAGACGTTCCAGGAGAGTGGCGGATTCCCGGCGGTTCCCGCTCTCTTCCCGACTTTCTCTGTCTTCCCTGGCCTCTATGTCTTCGCTGCTTTCCTCTGTCCTGTCATCCCCGCTTTGAGGCTCTTCTGTATCTCTCCTGTTTCCTGGGCCACGTTTCTCTTCCCGGACTGTTTCGACTCTTTCTTCTCTCCTGTCATCCCCGCTTTGAGGCTCTTCTGTATCTCTCCTGTTTCCTGGGCCACGTTTCTCTTCCCGGACTGTCCCGAGCTTTCTAAGCTCTCCCCCGTCATCCCCATTGGCTGTCCGGGCAAACGCCAACGCCTGCCTGTAGGCCTGGTTCAGCTCCACAAAATATTCCGGCTCTTCCTCCGGATGGTGCAGCCTGGACTGGGCCGCGTAGGCGCTCCGGATAGCTTTCCTGTCATCGGTGGGCTCTATCCCCAAAAGGCTCCATACATCACTCCTCATCGTCATGCTCCTCTTCCTCGCAGAACCGGCCCGCGTCCCCGTCGGCCGGGTAGTCTTCCTCGCCGCCTTGGCCTGCGTCTCCGTCAGCCCGATTCTCTTCCTCACCGCCTGGGCATGCGTCTCCGTCAGCCCGATTCTCTTCCTCGCCGCCTGGGCCCTCGTCTCCGTCAGCCCGATTCTCTTCCTCGCCGCCTGGGCCTGCGTCTCCGTCAGCCCGATTCTCTTCCTCGCCGCCTGGGCCTGCGTCCCCGTCAGCCCGATTCTCTTCCTCGCCGCCTGGGCCTGCGTCCCCGTCGACCGGGTAGTCTTCCTCATCCTCCCAGTCATAAGAGGCCTTTCCGTCAAACAGCCGCTTCTCCCTGGTATCCTGGTTCTCCTCCAATATAGCCAGCCAGGATCCTGCGATCTCCTGGGCGCTTCTGACTGTTTTCTTCCGGCCGCTGCACAGTCCCCGGGTAATGTGTCCTATCATGGCCCCGATCTGCTCCCTCCGCTCCCCGGTGCTGTTCTCGAAATATTCCAGGAATCGGTCCAGCATCTCCCGGTTCTTCGGCTGTTCTATGGGCGGCAGCATGATCTTCTCCAGCTCCTTTGTGTAACGCTCCAGCTCTTCCGCGCTCAAAGTCTGGTTCGCCAGCAGTATCTGCCTGCGCTCCCCCATCTCATTTTCCACCGACACATGCAGGATGCCGTTGATATCATAGGTGAACCGCACATCCACCCATGCCTGTCCTGCCGGTTTCAGGGCCACCTCTATGGCCACCTCGCCCAGATATACATTCTCATCCACATAATACTCTTCTCCCTGGTAAATCTTTACCAGGATCTCGCTCTGGTAATCGCTGGTGGTCACGAACCGATTCTTACAGGAAGCCGGAAGAGTGGAATTACGCTCAATCATGGGGCTTAAGACATTCTTGTCCTGGCCGCTCCTGTTCCGAACCCCGATTCCTAAGGTGAAAGGACACACATCTGTCAACAGCATGTCCCGAATTTCCTCCCCGCGCCTGCGGATCCCCGCGTAGATCCCCGCCCCCAGAGCCACCACCCGATCCGTTTCATCCAACACCACAGGTTCTTTCCCCAGAAGCTCCGACAGAAACCGCCTTACCACTCCCAACCTGGACGAGCCGCCCACCATGACCAAGTCGTCAATCTGGGACACCCTGGAATCCGCGTCCTCCAGAAGATGCAGGAAAAGCTCTTTCATCTTACCGAAAAGGGGCATACAAAGCTCAAACAGAATATCCTCCGTCAGCTGCGCCCTGCACACCTTCCCCTCAACGATCAGCTCCATATCTGCCTGACCCGGGACGGATATGGCACATTTGGCCTGCTCCGCAAGATGCCGGATCCGAGCCCTGTCCTCCGGAGCCAATTCCGCCTCCGCAAGACCGTTCTCCCTGCAAAAATAAGACTGAATGGCCCTGTCGATGTCGTCCCCTCCCAGATGGTTATCCCCGGCCACAGCCACGATCTCTATCACATTGTCGAAACATTCCACATAGGACAAATCCAACGTACCGCCCCCGAAATCGAAGACGATCAGCGTCCTGTCCTCCTGTCCCACAGCCATCCGATAGGCCAGCGCAGCAGCCGACGGCTCATTGATCAGGCGTTCCACTTTAAGTCCCGCCACCTGGGCCGCTTTCTTGGTATCGCTTCTCTGTCTGTCGTTAAAATACGCCGGAACCGTCACGATGGCCTCCTCGATCTCCTCCTGCAGCACCCTCTCCGCATTCCGCTTAAGCCGCTCCAGCACCATGGCCGACAGCTCCATGGGGGTATACATCCTGCCACCCAGCCTGTACTCCTTTGCCGTACCCATAAAGCACTTGAAAGAAGCCACCGTATCTTCCGGATGAGTCAGCAGCCGCTCCTTTGCCGCTGCTCCCACCAGGAAACCTTCTCCCTCCACATACCCCACTGCGCTGGGGAACAGCACATCCTTGCCCTCATTGGGAATCAGCTCCAGCTTTCCGTCTTTCCAGCAGGCTGCCAGACTGTTTGTCGTTCCCAAATCGATTCCTATCACTGCCATATCTACACCTCCCATTTCAGATCCATTATACTACTTCCTTTCCCTGTTTTCCAGTAGGACGAACTTGACTTTCCATATTGTATATGGAAGTGACTGATAAAAAATACAGAGCCAGATACAACCTGAAACAGGAAGATCTGGCTAAAAATGTTTTATATTTCAAACAACGAGCACTCAGACACAATATTGTGAGACGGACCTACATAGGCTTCAAATTCCGATTCAGCCTGTCCACCATCCAGGCAATCCGCCGCTCTCGCCCGGCGTCTGTCTTCGCGTCAAAATAGGCCCGGGTGTAGGTCTTCTTTACGGACATGGGCATGGCCCGAAAATTCGTGAACGCAGGTTCATATTCCTCCAGCAGCTTGGAAAGGACCACGATCTGCTCCTCCGTTACCGCCATGGAGTTTTGGGTGTTCCACTGGCCGTTCTTTTGGGCCTCCTGTATTTTCTCCCGGCCGAAATCGGTCATAAGACCCTGTTCCTCCAGTTTTCCCGCCAGGGCCTTATTCTTCTCCGACCACTTGCTGTTCTCCCTGCGCAGGGAGAAGTACTTCTTATATTTCTTGTCGTCAATGCTTTGCATCTGTTCGTCGATCCACCCGAAGCAGAGCGCCTCCTCCAGCGCTTCTCCCGCTTTTATCGTCTTCGGCCCGCCGGCTTTGCCGAACAAAAGCCACACACCGGCGCTGGACCTGCAATTGCCGCCGAGCCATCTCCTGAATGCTTCTCTGTCTGCAAATTCCATTATCTCACTCATTTCATCCATCTCCTTTCACAGCTCCCAGGCTTTGGAATCATCTCCTCCGTAGGCATCTCCTATGCGGTATTCTTCTACTTTGCCATCAGGCATGAACTTGTGCCACCCCTCATTGGTATACGAATCTCCTAAGAACCAGTGGCGCACGAACAGCATTTCCACCGTTGCCGGGCATATCGGGAGGAGAACAGACTTTCCTCTGCTGTATTTGTAAATTTTTCTTGGCATTGCTCATGACAAGTACTCTAGGATTCAGAGCTGTCTTTCCAGTAAAGTTCTGCCTTTTCCCATGCCTCCCTCTGCCCCATATTCTTTTTATCCATGAGGCTTTGGACGGCGGCATCCCTTGACGCGCCGAGCTCCTGGCAAAGCTCAACGAGCAATTTGACACTGTTTTCTTCTGCTGTGTCGGCGCGTCTTTTCGCTTCGTCAACGTGTCTCCTCTCTTCGTCGACTAGTTTCTGCATGCTGTCGGCACGTCTCCTCTCTTCATCGGCCAGTTTCTGCGTGCTGTCGGCACGTCTCCTCTCTTCGTCGGCCAGTTTCTGCACTTCATCGGCTAATTTCTGCACTTCATCAGCGCGTCTCTTCTCCTCGTCAGCCCGCGCTCTCTCAGCCTCCGTTTTCCTCCGTTCGGCCTGTATGTCCATCTTCTCCATATCTGCAAATAATTCTCCCATTTTCTTTTCCCTCACCTTGTCAGTCAGTCGTTCCGTCTCCGGTACAGGTACATTCATCTTTAGCAAAAAGGC
>JAAWOU010000085.1 GCA_022799755.1 Lachnospiraceae bacterium | reverse complement strand
TAACCCGCAAAGTCAGCAATCTTATTTTACTCTGAGGTATCTTTTTATCAACCACCTTTCTTGGAATTCCCTATGTTTGTATTATACAGGAAGCTCCTTTTGTTTTCTATAACAGAATCCAAGGTAGGATTCTATTATCAAAGTACTATTATTTCTTTTGTGGGTACATGATATCATGGATTTCTTTGTTCTTCTGTGATAATGTCACATAAATCCGATTTTATTTTTCAAAGTTCACAATCGCATCAAGGTCATAGAGGCAAAGGCTTTCCGAACTTTCTGCTTCTGCCATGATTTTGTCGTCAAAGCCGGATTCGGAAAACAAGGCGTAGTAAAATTTTGCTTTCTCTTTCTGCGGAGCCAGTTTCGCCTTTGTGTCAAGATACTCGCCGTAGGCAAAGGGGCTGTGCTTGAATTTACATTCGCCCACCAGATACTCTTTCCCATCTCTGCTGATGCCTAACAGGTCTATCTCCGTCTCTGCCATCCGCAGTCCGTTTTCCGCATTTTTGTCACGGACAGTGGTTTTTCCCATCCAACGCCCCATCCTGACATAGCGGAATGGCAGGGCGTTTTTCTTCTGGAGCCCCCGCACGAACTCCCTGCACACATCCTCGAACACGGAGGAGGCAAATTCATGCAGGGCAGGACGGACGAGATATTCATAGACTCCCTCCACATCCCCGTCCTCAAGCTGCGAGAGATTGGCGAAGCCGAACGCATACCAGAAACGGAAGAAATGATCGGTCAGGCGGTATGTCCCCCGGTTCGCATTGGCTTTCTCTTTCGTCCCTGCGTCAATGGAAAACTCCCGCCGGACAATCCCCAGTTCTATCAGGTTCTTCAAATAGACGCTGGTTTTGGAGGTATCCTCCAGCAGGGACTTCTGGCTGATGTCATTCAGCTTCGTGCTGCCCAGGGCCACTGCCTCAATGATGGCGTTGTAAATCGGGGTCTCCCGAAGTTCCTGATGAAGCAGGAAGTCCACCTCGCTGTAGAGCACGGAGCCCTTGGTCAGGATATTGCGCTTGATGTTTTCCTGAACGGAAAGCTCCGGGCTGAACTGATTGAGATAATGGGGAATGCCGCCAAGCACCGCGTAGGCCAGCACCTTGTCCCTTTCCGAATAATCCGGAAAAAAGCAGGCGGCCTCGTAAAATCCCATTTCGGTCATCTTGTAGATGCCTGTGGCCCTGCCGTATAACGGATTTTTTTCTGCCAGCAGCTCTTTTTCCACAAAGCTCATGGCGCTGCCGCACAGGACAATCATTACATTGCCGTCTTTCAGTTCCATGTCCCAGAGATTTTGCAGAATGGACGGAATGCTTTTGTTCCCTTTGCACATGTAGGGAAACTCGTCGATTACAATGAGCTTCTTTTTTTCTCCGTATGGGAGATCCAGGATTGCCCGGAAAGCCTTTTCCCAATCCGCGAATTCTGAGAGATACTGCTTTGCAGGGATGTCCTCCCTCAGAATCTGGCTTGAAAATCTTGCCAGCTGTACTCTGTCCGTAGTCTGTGTACAGGAAAAAAAGAGGTGGGGCTTATCCCTGCAAAATTCTCTGAGGGTTTCCGTCTTTCCCACACGCCTTCTTCCATACAAGACGATCAACTGTGCCTTTTTTTCATTGTATTTATCCTGTAGGAATCTTAGCTCTGTCTCTCTTCCTATGAACATAATGCCGGCTCCTTTCAAAATATCTAATCCTGATTTACTAAATCGTGATTTGAAATAATCATATCCACAAATGCCATAAAAATCAAGATCTTTTCATAAAAAAGTGAGGTGGAAAGCCGCCGCGAAGAAACCTTTATGGATGACATTATCCAAAAGAGTCATATAGAAAAGGAGCTGCTCTCACATTTGGACGGAATAAAGACGGTGTTTGACGGTGCAGTTACACATTTTGCCATATCGCAGCCCATGATAGATAAGGCAAAGGAACTTCTTGGGCTCGTTGCTCGCGGGAATCAAAGAGAAGTTCGGACGACAGAAAATCAAGATAGCAAAAAACCCGGAAATGTGTTACAATATTGACCCAGAAACCAAGAACGGGGGATACCATGCCGGACAAAAAGGCCTTTGAAGAAGCAAAGAGAAAAATCATCGGAACAGACAGACAGCGCCTGGGCATCGGCACTTTGTCGGAGAAGACAGTCCATGCCATCTTGAAGAATTATTATGAACCGGACGAGGACAGACAGGAAATCCCCATTGAGAATTATGTGGCTGATATCTTTGCAGAGGGGGAAATCATAGAGATCCAGACCAGGCAGTTCGACAAGCTGCGGGGCAAGCTGTCCGCTTTCCTGCCCCTGTACCCTGTGACCATCGTCTACCCCATCCCCCGGGAAAAGTGGATCATCTGGATAGACGAGGCGACCGGGGAATTAAGCGGAAAACGCAAATCTCCGCTGAAAGGCAGCCCTTACACCGTTTTTCCCGAGCTGTACAAAATCAAATCTTTCCTGAAAGACCCCCATCTGCGCTTTAAGCTGGTGCTGCTGGACATGGAAGAGTACAAGCTGTTAAACGGCTGGGGAAAGAACCGCAAGATCAGGGCCAGCCGCTATGACCGCATCCCCACGGAGCTGGTGCAGGAGCTGGAGATGGAACGGCCGGAGGATTTCCTGCAGTTCGTGCCCCCGGAACTGGAGGGGCAGTTTACCACGAAAGACTTGGCCAAAGCCGCCCGCATCTCCCAGCCCCTGGCCCAGGTGACGCTGAACATCCTGTACCATATGGAGGTCGTGGCCCGGGTGGGCAAAAAGGGGAATCTGTACTTATATGAAGCTGGCGACTTTTGATACCTCGTTTCTTTCTTAAAGTTGAAACAGCCGGGGACTCATCGGCATATCCGGCGGCTTCCTTTTTACTGTGACGCAACGAGACCGGGCGGTTACCCATCCAGATAACCGCCCGGAAACTATGCTTTCTGCTTTCTCTGAACAGCCTCTTGCCGCAATACCGTCAAAGCCAGTCAATCCAGACCCGCAATGCTGTCCACCGGCAGGGACATGACAATGCCCTGAGCCTTGCTCTTCATGCCGCACTGCTTCCCGATCTCCTGCATAATTGCAAGTTTGTCTTCTTTCTGGGCCAGGATCAATACCACTTCCCGCTCCTCCTGGACGCTGATCTTCCAGAACTTCATGGCCTCCTCATTGCCGATGCGCCTGCTGTGGAACACGGTGCCGCCGGAAGCCCCCTTGGGCCTGGCAGCGTTCATCACTTCCTCGCTGAACCCCTGGTTTACGATCGCCATGATCATGCTGTATGCGTTCTCTGTCATATCCGCCTCATTCCTCTCCAAAAGTCTCTTCTTCTCCTCGGGCTCCAGGCTCTCCATGAGCTGGACCAAATGTCCGCTGCTGCCCGACATCAGAAGCGTAAAAGCAATCCCCGTATTGGGCATGCCAAGGTGCAGCTTTTTCCGCAGCTTCTTCAGCATCTCGTCCGCGAATGCCTTGGGCAGCATGGCCATGAGGATATTTTTATCCACCCCGTCTAACCCCAGCATGTCCATGACCTCGCTGGTGGCAGTGCCCTGGCCGTGGAAGATGTACTGGACAGGGACATTCCCCTCCTTGAACAGTCCCGCCGCCTTACTCACCAGCTTCGGTGTGGCGATGAGAAGCAGCATCCGAACAGACATAGCTCTATGATTGTCCCCCATTTCCGTCTTCCTCCTCGAATTCAATGATGTCGTCTGCAGCGCTATCCATAACAGGGATTTCCGCCTCCCGTACCGCGGCTCTCTCCGTGACTTTCAGCTTGTACTGATACAGGATTCCCATGAGCTGGATGGCAATCAAAGGCGTCAGCGCAACCAGCGCAACCACCCCGAACGCATCCGTCATCAGATTGCCGCCCATGGACTGGCAGGCCCCGATGCTTAAGGGCAGCAGGAATGTGGTGGTCATAGGTCCGCTGGCCACACCGCCGGAGTCGAAAGCGATACCTACGAACATTCTGGGCACGAACCGGGACAGAAGCAGTGCGATCAGATAGCCCGGGATAATGATATACTGGATGGGCAGCCCTGTGAGCACCCGCATCATGGCCAGGCCCACGCTGGCCGCCACCCCCCAGGACATGCAGCGGTTCATGGACCTGGCGGACACGGAGCCGTTGGTCACGCCCTCCACCTGGCGGTTGAGCACCTGGATGGCAGGCTCGGCCTTTACGATATAATAGCCGATGAGCATGCCGATGGGGATGAGCAGCCATCTCCACACCTGCCCGGCGATCTCATTGCCAAGCAGCGCGCCCAGAGGCGCAAAGCCTACATTCACCCCGCAGAGGAACAGCACCAGCCCCAGATATGTATAGGCAAAGCCCACCGTGATTCGCTTCACCTGCCTGCGGGGATAGCGGCGGGTCAGCCTCTGGAACAGGGCGAACACAATAGCCACCGGAACCAGGGATATCAGCACCTCTTTCATATAAGGAGGCATGTCAAACAGAAATGCTTTCACCACATCCCGGGTAGTGCTCACGTCCGCCACCACGGCGCCGCTGTATGCCGTCTCCCCGGGGCTGAAAAACATGCCCAGTATCAATACTGCCAGAATAGGCCCCACGCTGGACAGAGCCACCAGACCGAAGCTGTCGCTGGAGGCATTCTTGTCGCCGCGGACAGAGGCGAGACCCACACCCATGGCCATGATGAAAGGCACCGTCATAGGGCCCGTGGTCACGCCGCCGGAGTCGAAAGCCACTGCCAGGAAGTCCCTGGAAACAAAAAACGACACGCCGATCAGCGCCATATACAGAACGATCAATATGGTGGAAAGATTGATCTGGAACAGGATCCTGAGAATGGCCACCGCCAGGAAAATCCCCACTCCCACTGCCACCGTAAGGATCAGGGTCAGATTGGGGATGCCGGGGACCTGCTCCGCCAGCACCTGGAGATCCGGTTCCGATATGGTAATGATGGCCCCCATGGAAAAACCGATCAGAAAGATCAGAGGAATCCGCCGGGCCTTGGATATCTGGACACCGATACCCTCTCCCAGAGGCGTCATGGACATCTCCGCCCCCAGCTGGAAAAAGCCCATCCCGATCACCAGCAGGATCGCCCCCACCAGAAACATCACCATGATTCCCAGATCCACCGGAACCAGCAGGATGCTCAACAGCAGCACGATTCCCGTAATGGGCAGCACGGCCGAGACCGACTCCAATATCTTTTCTTTCAGTTTTTGGTTCACACAACCACCTCTTTTTCAGTCTTCTCTCAAAATCGGCTTTCCCCGCCCTCCGCTTTCCCACGGCGAATTTCCGGCACCTTACTGCCGCCTTACTGGGTCGTTTTGTTCTCTGTGGCTATAATATTGCTGCCGAATACGTCTCTGATCAGCACCTCCCCCACAGCCACCGGCAGCTTCGCGGTATGGGCGTTGATCAGGCCCATGCACTCCATGACTTTGGATTTCGGGATGGGCCTGTCTGTCTTCACAGCCAGGACTTCCCCGTTATCACAGCGCATGGTGCTGGTCACGGTCCTCTGGGGATGGCTCACCTCCGCCTCCGCGTAGGCTGCCCCCCGCTTGCAGGTATTGCCGCTTATGGATGTGATTTCCTCTCCCTCCATCTCCACTGTCAGAGAACATCCCATAGGGCATATGATACATGTCATCTCTCGCTTCGTCATTTTCGCACTCCTTTTATCTCCTGAGCCCTGACAGCCGCGGCCTGCTCCTGCAAACCTGCATTCGGCCTGTGCCAAAGCCGGTGTTCCGGGTTTTCTTACCCCACGGCCGGCTGTGAGCCATTTGGCCGAAACCCTGATTTCGCGGCCCGTGCTCTGCCTGGCGCCGTCTTCCTTTTCCTTACGCCAGCTCCTCCAGTTCTACCCGCAGCCCGGTCACTCCCTCCAGAAGCTCTCCCTTAAGCCTGATATTCTCCATCTCTCCCGGCACGGCCTTAGGCCTGCGGACAGAATGGATTACTTTACCGTCGCTGACCACATTGATTTTCACATTCCGGTACCTGTCCGCCACCCGGAAGTACAGGGTGAAATCCTTGCGCTTTGTAATTCTCTGGGGAACGGTATACCGAACTTTTCCGTCTGTTGTAATAGGAATTCCCGTTTCCATGGAAGTTTCCGCGGGAATGTCAGCCTGCGCCGCAGCGCCGCATCTCTCCCCGGCGCCCTCCCGGATGAAGTCCGCCGCGCACTTTCCCGCGATGGCAGCCTCCTCGGATACGAAGTCCACCAGATCATGTACATGGAGCACATTGCCGCAGGAGAAAATGCCCTCCGCGGAGGTCTGTCTGTCCTGGTCCACCAACGCGCCTCCGGTGACGCTGTCCATCTCCACTCCTGCCTGCAGGGACAGTTCATTCTCCGGAATCAGGCCCACGGACAGCAGCAATGTGTCGCAGGGAATGTACTCCCTGGTCTCTCGGATGGGGCGGCGGTTTTCGTCCACTTTGGCGATGGTGACGCCCTCCAGCCGTTTCCTGCCGTGAATCTCCACCACCGTATGGCTCAGCTTCAGGGGAATGTCAAAATCGTTCAGGCACTGCTCGATATTCCTGGCAAGGCCTCCGGAATAGGGCATCAGCTCGCACACGGCCTTTACCTTTGCGCCCTCCAAGGTCATGCGCCTGGCCATGATCAGGCCGATATCCCCGGAGCCTAAGATGACCACGCTCTTTCCGGGCATGTATCCCTTGCGGTTCACCAGCTTCTGGGCCGTTCCCGCGCTGTAAATGCCCGCCGGGCGGGTGCCTGCGATATTCAGGGCGCCTCTGGGCCGTTCCCGGCAGCCCATGGCAAGGACAATGGCCTTTGCCTCAATGGTAAAGATGCCCTCCTCTTCATTGGTGGCGGTGATTGTCCTTTCGGGCGTGACGGACAGCACCATGGTGTTTAATTTCACGGGAATCCCCAGGTCCCGCACCTGTTTTTCATATTTCCAGGCATATTCCGGGCCAGTCAGCTCCTCCCCGAAGCGGTGCAGGCCGAAGCCGTTGTGGATGCACTGCTGCAGGATGCCGCCCAGCTGGCTGTCCCTCTCCAGAATCAAGATATCCCTGATGCCGCTCTCATACGCGGCCACTGCCGCGCTCATCCCGGCGGGTCCGCCTCCGATGATAACCAAATCCGTCATTTTGCTTTCGTCTCCTTTATCGTCCCTGTGCCATTCTCTGTCCTGGCTGGTTTCCCTGCCGGCGCCTGTCAGCCTCTTTCCGGCGCAGCTTTCATTCTATCCCTCATGCCGCAGCCCGGCTGCGATGTATCTTTATATACTATTCCTTTGTCTTGCATACGTTGATTTCGGATCCCCTGCCGGACTTTGTGATCTCCTCATAGGAAATCCCCAGCTCCCTGGACAGAATCTCTGCCAGATAGGGCATGCAGAATCCTCCCTGGCAGCGTCCCATCTGAGCCCGGGTGCGGCGCTTGATGCCGTCCAAGTCCCGGGCGGGCGGGTTCTGGCGAATCGCAGCCACGATCTCCCCCTCGGTCACTGTCTCGCAGCGGCAGACCACCCTGCCATAGGCCCTGTCCCGGCGGATCATCTCATTCTTTTCTTCCACGGATGCATTCCGGAACGCGTACACGGGCCTGCGGCAGGGCTGATAGTCCGGTTTCCTGCGCAGTTCAAGTCCCTGTCCGGCCAGCATGTCTTTTACATACTCCCCAATGGCGGGCGCGGCTGTCAGACCCGGGGACTCGATTCCGGCTACATTGACAAAGCCCTGGCTGGGGGAATTGATGATAAAGTCCCCTGTGTTCCCTGCGGCGCGAAGCCCCGTAAAGGAGGTGATGACCTTGCGCAGGGGGATATCTTTCACATTCTCCCGGGCCCTGGCTGTAATTTCAGCCAGCCCCTGCTGTGTGGTGGCCTTGTCCTCCTTGTCCTCTCCGTCCACCGAGGTGGGGCCTACCAGAATATTTCCGTCCACCGTGGGCGTGATCAGGATGCCTTTTCCCTTTTTGGAGGGGGTGCGGAAGATGGTATGGGACACCACATCGCCGCACTCCCTGTCCAGCAGCAGATACTCGCCCCTGCGGGGATGAATCTGTATGGAGCCGTCCCCTGCCAGCTTCGCCACCTCATCCGCGTAGATTCCGGCGGCGTTCACCACATATCTGGCGCAGACTTTCCGCGGCTGCGGCATCTGCGGGAAAACGGAAGCCCCCGACGGCTCTTTTCCCTGTAAGCTGTCCTCCCGCTCCGCCTCTGCCGGGCTCCCGCAGCTTCCCTGGCTGCAGGCTGCGGCGCAGATTTCGTAATATCCCTCTTTTTTCTCAATATGCCCTGCCTCAAAATCCAGCAGCAGCTCCGCGCCGTTGTCCATGGCATTCCCCACCGCGGCGACAGCCAGCTCATAGGGGCAGACGATTGCAGCCGTAGGCGCATAGAGGGCGCAGGTCACGCCGTCAGCCAGACCCGGCTCCAGGCGCCTGGCCTCCTCTCCGTCTATAACGCGCAGCTCCTCCACTCCGTTCTTCAAGCCCCGGGCGTAGAGCTTCTCTATGCTCTCCCTGTCTTCGTCTCCGAAGCCTATGACCAGGGAACCGTTCCTGCGGTACGGCACGCCCAGTTCCTTTGTAATCTGCTCCATCATCCGGGAGCCCTGTACATTCAGCTTTGCTTTCAGGCTTCCCTCTTCGGCGTCATATCCCGCGTGGGCAATACCGGAGTTGGCCCGGGTGGCACCCATCCCCACATCGCTTTCCTTTTCCAGAATACAGATCTTCAAGTCGTAGGCCGCCAGCGTCCTGGCCAGCATTCCGCCTACCACCCCTGCGCCTATGATTGCTACGTCATACATATCGTGCCCATGCCTTTCTTCTGTCATATTTTGTGCCAAAGATCACATAAAATCATTTTGTGCCAATATTGTACCATGTCTGCCACGGCTTTGCCACCTATAAATTTATAAACTTTACGAATAACCCCGGCCCCGTTATGTCCCTTTTGGGTATAACAAAAGACAGCCCCGCTGAAAGGAACTGTCTTTCAAACAATCACCGAAAGCTTCCCGTTAATTCTGCATCAGGATATGCTGTCCGTAAACCAGGGGATACTCTGCCAATGTCCCGCCGTCCAGCTCCTCTCTGTACATGTCCACTGCCGTGATCTGATGATTCTCATAGGTGGTGTAATAGTAAATCCCTTTGTCTGCGTTGCAGCAGCAGGTATAGATGGTGGTCTCGTACTTTCCCTCCTGTGCCTCACAGCATCCCCGCTGCTGGTCCACTGCGCCCAAGATGTGGAAGAACTGGCTGACGCTCTCGGATTCCGAGTCCCCGGAGACCGAATTCATCTTCACAAAAGCCGCCCGCACAAAGCGGGACTGGGAGGACAGGTCCCCGGGAAGTCCCCAGGCTCCCAGCCCCAGACTGTGGGGCTCCAGGGACAGCCTGTCCGAGAACAGATTCCGCGGAATCTTCGCAGACAGATGCATATAATTGGCCAGCCTGGACAGCTGCTCCGGAAAGGGCGGATTGTTGGCCAGGATACCTGCCGGATTGTCGTACACTTTCAGTCCGTCCCTGACGGATTCCACCACAATAGAGCCCTCCCTGTCCGCGATGATCCAGTGGAGCGCGGCCAGGGGCAGATTGTCGCTGAAAGCCGTGTCCGTCAGGTTCGTCCCCTCCAGCAGAAGCCTGGCCTCCCCTACAGAGGCGCACTGTCCCAGAATCCACGGAATAAACTCAAACTGCGCCACATTCTTTTTGCCCGGCTCTTCTTTCGCATAGACCGCATTGCCCACAAAGTTCAGCCCTGCCATCCCCAGCCCTCTCTCATTTACGGCATCGTAATACAGGGGCTGCCCCTCCGCCATATGGGCCATGCCAACCATGGCATAATGGCTTTCCATGGCTGCCGCGGCGCGGAAACGCAGCCTGTAGCGCCGGGGCATTACCACAATCTCCTCCCCGTAGGAAAAATAGTAATCCAGCGTGCGTCCGAAGTAAAAATCCTTTGTCCGATAAGTTGCTGCCGTACACATACTCGTCACCTCCATAATTGTACCATTATCCTGTCCGCCCCTGCGCCGTATTATTCCGCAAAGCGACAATCTATTGAGCATGTGTATCCGTCAGTAATCCGCCCGCTGCGCAATCCCTCCCAAAAGCCCGGCGATACCGTTGACAGGAGATTGCCTTAGTTCCCCTCCGGAACCGGCGGCGTCCAGTGATGCATATTGTACAGGTCCGTAAAGCGGTAAGTGGCCCGGGTGCTGCCCTCAAGGGGCACGTCGCTGATCACCAGTTCCTCCTCCGTAACCGTCAGCGGCTCGCCCAGCAGATAGCTGTCCTGGTAAGTTCCGCTGTAGCTGTAATAATCGCAGAGGAACTCCAGCGTGTCGCCGCTTTGAAGCCCGGTCATGCTCTTGGCCACCGTGTCCGTCTCGCCTTCCGTGTATACGCTCTGAACGCCGGCCACAAAGCCGTAAGGCTGGTCATCGGTAAACACCAGAATCAGTTCGGCCCGGCTGCCGTTGTGAAGCACCGGTACCCGGCCTGTAATGGTATAGTTCTCTCCGTCGTCTACGGTGGAGATGTGATAATAGGCCACCGGCTGCCCGTCTATGGCCAGCCAGGTGGCATCCGTGTTCCCCAGCAGGCCGCCGTTTTCGTCAAATTCAAACACATTGTCCAGGCCCAAGTCGATATAGCCCTCTCCGTCGTCATAGAACAGGTTCAGCTCCAGATTCTGCACCAGTGCCCACTGCTCCTCGCTCAGGCGCAGCACGGGCCTGCCGTCCTGGCCCATGCTCCAGACCAAAGCCTCGTCTTCAAATCGGTGCTCCGCCAGGTATTCTTCCGCATGTTCCATCTCCAGGCTTCTGCCGCCCAGAATTCCCCCCAGCAGGGAAGCAATGTCCCCTATATCCACCCCGGAATTGCCCCCAAGGGTTCCCAGGAGGGCTGGCAGCGGGGAATCCGAGCCTCCGGCCACAGCCTGGCCGCTGGCGGCCACATCGGCAAACTGCCTGATACAGCTGGTATACGCCCTGTCCATACCGATCTGCTCAAAGGTGGACACTGCCCGGTTCACCGTGGAAGTCTTGCGGTAAGGGAAATAGATGGACAGGCCGTAGGCATTGGTCATATTGGAGGAGGTGCGGTTGTATTTTACCGCGCCCAGCAGGGCATCCGTCAAGGCCTTTCCCTCCTGGGTCCCCAGATTCTGCGCCAGGTGCACCAGATCCACCTGGTCGATCTTGCTGGACTGAGCGAACTCCCTGGCGCCGTTGCGGGCATTGGAGACTGCCTGGTACTCCTGATTCCGGATCAGTCCGGCGGTGGAAGAGGAGAATTTCGCCAGGGCGTCCGGCAGGGTATGCTCCAGCTCCGCCAGGTCGGTGACGGACAATGTGGTCAGCTGCCCGCGGCACTTCCGGGCGCAGGTGTCCACAAAGCTGTCTACGATATTCTGCCCCACCTGAATCGTAGGCATGGAGGTATCTTCCCCAAAGGCGGTAAGCCAGTCCGTATAATACCAGCCCACCCCCGGCTCGGTCTCCTCGGAAGCGATGAGATAATCGGCGTAGGGAGCCATGGTCAGCGCCGTCTCCGCCGTGGCCATGAGACAGGCGTCAAAGCCGATAAAGTCAAACTTTACACCTGCGGCTTTCAGGGCAGCGTCCAGCCCTGCCAGGTTCATGGAGCCGCTGGAGGCGAACTTTTCGTCATAGCCGTAGCCGCTGACGGAGCCGCCGCCATGGTCCCAGAGAATCAGCTCATACCGGCTGGCCGGATAGTTTTGGGCGCACCATTTTATGTATCCGGACAGGGTATCGGGATCTGTCATGGAGACGCTGCCCAGATCATTTTCCAGATTGATAAGGCCGCCGTCCTTTACCTGCCAGATCTGGTTCGCAGAGCTGCTGACCTGGCTGTTTTTCCAGGCCTTGCAGCCTCCGGTGTAAACCAGGAGGTTGAGGCTGTCGTCAAACCGGGCATTGAGCATTTCCTGGAGATCGGCGGTGCCCATGCCGCTTCGGGACTCCAGGTCCGTACCGCACATATAGACCATGATGGTGACGGTGTCTCTGCCATCGCCCAGCATTTTGGTATACTTTTCCCGGGAGCCGGAGGCTACAGAAGTATCCAGCCGGCCCACGTTTGATTCCATCTGCCATCCGGTGGAGACGCTTGCGCCGCCCAGGCTGCCAAACAGCGCGGACCAGTCGGCGGTTCCGGTACCGCCGATATTGCCGGTATTGCCTGTGCTGCCCTGTACCTGCTGCTGGCTGCCGGAGGAGGGCGGGCTGTCCGGCTGGCCGCCAAAGAGCGCAGTCAGTCCCCCGCCTCCCCCCAGGAGAAGCACAGCCAACAGGACAATCAGCTTCAGGCCGCCTCCGCCCCTTGTTCCGGCGCTTCGGGTGCCGGAACCGGAGGGCCGCCCTTTCCCGCGCTCGCTATAGCCGCCGGCATTGCCCACCGGCCCGGTGCCCAGCCCGCCGCCTCGTTTCTGCACGGTTTTGCCGGGACCGCTTACATTTTTTTCACGTCCTCTGGGTCTGTTGTTATTCATGTTTTTCCCTTTTCATTCCTTTTTCGTTTTTATAGTACTTAGGGGACACCCCGGACTTATTTTATCATAAATGCGGCAAAAATCCAACCCGCCTCCTGCTGTTCCCGAAAAAGGTGCTGAAGATTCAGGGAATGCAAATCTTACCTGCTCATGGAGAAATGATCTGTCCTATTTGTTTACTTTTGAGATTCATACGCCTCCATCCATTGGATATAATCCTGTTCCATTGCCTCGGCAGCCGGGAAATATTCATCGTTCAGGAATTGAGTAAAGGCAGCCTCATCAATTTCTCCGACAACATATTTTACCTCGTATTCCGCCAGTTTTGTGACCAGATCCGGATTGTCATTTGAGAAAGTGGTCATAAGAGGGGCCTTGACAGCGGGAGTCCACACAATTGTTGTGTTTTCTTTCATGGCATTGTAATCCGCGTTATATTTGTCAATGTGCTCCTGCGTGAGCGCATAGGCGATGATAGGGGAGGTTCCGTCTTTCGCATGCGCAAATTCGAGGTAGCCGCTGGTTACTTTGGCATAATTTTGGGCCTGTTCCTCTGTCCGGTCAATCTGTCGGGTTTTCAGGTCATAGGAGTTATAATATTCTTCTGTACCGACGCCGAGAAGCTGGAAGCCCTCGTCGGACATGGCGTAATCAATGAGACTCAGACACTGATCTACATCTGCATCCGCAGAAATCATCCACATGCCCCAAATAGAGGGACTGACATAGCAGACACTTTCTCCTCCGGGTTGTTTCAGCGGTCCGATATAGGTATATTTTTCGCAGGCATCAGGATCCGTGGGGAGACAGCCCATAACGCCATTTTGATGATTCAGAATGATACCGGCTTTTCCTGCAATCAACTTTTCCTGAGGTGTTCCCCGCTCATTGGTGATAAATTCCGGATCTATGACTCCATCCGCATACAGTTCTCTGATGTAGGTCAGGTAAGGAATGTATCCGCTCCGTTTCTGCATAATTTTGTAATTTCCGTCGGTATCCCGCACATCGGCAAGTCCAAAAGCTGCCTGAAAGGCTGTCAGGGACAGGCCCTTTTCAAAGGAAAAGGCATAAGTGTCATCTTTTCCGTTGCCGTCCGGGTCATTGTAAGTGAACGCATGGCAGACCTCCTTAAATTCCTCCAATGTAGTGGGCATATTGAGACTTAAATTTTCAAGCCATACATGATTGATGATGATTCCCCAGTAATTATCATAATTGGTTTTGGGAATGGCATGGAGTTTTCCGGTATTGGTAGAGCGGACTGCTTCCAAGCATTCTTCTGATACGGTTGCCAGAATGTTGGGGTAATTGGGGAGTTTGTCGTCAAGCTCTGCAAGAAGACCGTCCTTAGCCCAGGATTCATAATAGCTGTCGGCAGCATGCCAGTTATAGATGATATCCGGCAATGTCTCAGAGGCCATGGTAATCTGCAGCTTTTCATCATAATTGTTGATGGGAGGAGCATTGTACTCGATTACCACTCCTGTCTTTTCTCCGAGGCGCTTTAAAATAGGATTGTCTTCAATTACCACCTCCGGATTCACTCGGTTAAATATGGTGATAACCGGTGTGTCTTTTTCGTCATTTCCGCCTGCCTTTCCGCACCCGGCAAGGGCCGGAATCAGGAGACTGCACATGCAGACTGCGGCGGTGATGACTTTGTACCTTTTTGGGAATTTTTTCATATGATTTTCACTCTCTTTCTGCGCAATGGCGTTTGGTGCCTTTATTATCTCCACGGCCAAACTGATTGTAAATACAAATAATGATATGGGGTAACACGGACATTATAGGGGAAACATGGTTGTTATTCCGGTGCATTCCTGTTACCGGAATAAGTGTCTCTGTACTGTCCCGGAGTGATACCCTCTCTGCTTTTAAATATTTTGATAAAGTAGTGAGAATAACTGAACCCTGTTTGATGGGCAATTTCTTCTATACTGAGCTTTGTGGAAAGCAGTAAATCTTTTGCAACAGCAATTTTTCTCTGATTGATGTATTCATTAAAGCTTTGCCCGGTTTCTTCCTTAATCAATTTGGCCAGATAATTTCTGTTCAGATTAAATTGATAGGAAATCTGATTCAGATTAAAGCTTTCATCTACAAAATGCGCGTCAATATATTCCAGGATGGACTGATTGAGCAGGCTTTCGTTTTTCTCATTCTTTTTTACAATTTTGTCAGACAGATAACAGATAAATTCCTCCACGAAATCCCGCACTTCATTTCTTGTCGGCTTTTCGGGTAGTGTGGCCAGAGAAACGGTATTGACGGATAGGGGAAGAGATGATATTCGCCTGAGTATTTCATTCTGCATCTGGAAAATTGCATTTGCAATCTGATTATCTAAAAAAATGGCTTCATTATCCAGAAGATAAGTAATGAACTTTTCCGTGTACAGTGCACAACCCTCCTGATTGCCTACCAGCAGATTATTAATCAGCTGTTTTTCCAGTTCTGTGGGATAGGAGAGTGTCAGGCGCTTACCGGCTAATTCTTTATAGTGAAGAATGCGATTCTTCATGTATAGTTTATAGTTCTGGATTTCTTCACATTCCTTGTATGCCAGAGGAAGCTGGCTTACATTTGTTTTTTGAAGACTGAGGGCCAGATAAGCTTCCCCGGGATACAGGCAGTCCATGTCTGTCAGAAGCTGACGTAAAAACGCATTTTCCGTGTCAGTTGTCCAAATCTTCTGATCGTAATTGCAGATTAGAGCAATCCGGTTGCCTGCCATGGACATGGGAAATATTTTTAGGCTGTATCTGTCTTTTAAGGCTTCGATGACAGAGAGGGAGGACCGGGAGAAATCTTCCAGATTGTGCAGGCTGTCCATGACTATGATCTGCAGACAGGGACAGGGAAAAATCTCCTTGAAAGAGCCCATTTTTTCCAGGGTATCCGGATTTGAAAAAGAATCCGTCAATAACTCTTTTAAATGCTTTTCATTCAGTTCCAGAACAGCTTCGTGAAAGGGGCGCATCAGAAAGTTTAGCAGAATATATGCGATGACAATGATGACAGACGCCGCAAGCAGGATACCCCAGAGAATCGCATAGGTGTTAAAGATATCCGGGATTTTGACCTCATAGGGCATCTGCATGTAAAAATACCAGTTCAGCTCTTCCGACCAGGTCTTTGCCCACATCATTCCCTTACGGCCCAGAATCAGGTCGAGAGGCGATGGTTCTGTCAGCTTTTCTTCCAGTTCAGCCAGCTTTTCTCCGAGGACAGAACGGTCCTGGGCGGCCAGTACAATACCGTCTTTGCTGCATAGATATAATTCCATGCCGTTGCTTTGCTTGTCCCCCAGAATATCTGCATACAGTTTGTCCAGGTCGATCTGAATACAGAGAGAAAATCCTGTCTGGGCGGCATAATGCAGTAAGGGAACAACCAGAGTATAGCACAATACCGTTTCTTCTCCGTGAGAAAAGCGAACCAGATGCGGCGGTACGGAAGTGATATAGCGGGAGGATGCAGTATCATGAATTGCAGGGTCCAAAAAGTCCTCTGACAGGTAACTGCAGCCTTTATCAGCGTCCAAAAAGCGATCTTCTTTCTGAGAATACAGGTAGACCGCCGTAATATAGGGACTGCCCAGCTTAATGTTGCGCAGACGACTGTACACTTCCTGGGCGCTCACACTGTTTTGATAGCGCTCCTGGGCAAGGAGCGTCAGTTCATTGTCATATATAACGGTAGTGTTTATCTGTTCCCATATCTGCATGATTGCAAATTCAAAGGAGTCTGTGGCCTGTACCGCAATACTTTCGCCGGCTGTCTGCAGTTGTTGGTATGATACAGATTTCATGATTGACAGAACCAGAATGAAACCTGCTGTTCGTATGCAAAGAGCAAGCAATCTAAGACATTAAGCTATCAATATTATTACAAAACTTTGATTTGAATGGCAATAACATTTTTATTTCAGCATAACACAAATTGACAATTTCCACGGCATGCTACACAAAAGCATTATTTCTATTTACTGCAAGTGTTTCTGCTTCCTATAATGCAAAGTAAGCTGATGTGCTGTCTAACACAATATCAAGCAGAAAGGAAACAATGGTATGGAGACAAAAAGCAGATTTAAGAGTGGGTGTGAATATCTAAAGAAGAAAAAAAATTTATACATCATGTTAGTTCCCGCTGTTTTGTTTTTCCTGGTTTTCCACTATGCTCCTATGTACGGAGTCCTCATTGCATTTAAGGATTTCAGTTTTAAAAAAGGGATCATGGGAAGTGCGTGGATAGGCCTGGACAATTTTATTTACATGTTTCATCTGGATAACTTTTATATGGTTTTCAAAAACTCACTGACATTGAGTTTTCTGCGCATTGTCTTCACATTTCCAATTCCCATTCTTTTGGCCCTTTTTCTGAATGATATCAGAAGTGCCAGGTACCAGAAAGTGATACAGACTTTGTTTTATCTGCCGCATTTTGTGTCATGGGTGGTAATCGGCGGAATCCTTGTGAACTTTCTGTCGCCCGTGGACGGAGTGCTGAATAATATCATTACCATGTTTGGCGGTGAGCCTGTGTATTTCCTGGCCGAGAACAAATATTTCTATCCCATTATTTTATTGAGCAGTATCTGGAAAGAATCCGGCTGGGGAACAATCATTTACCTGGCGGCTATCACAGGAATCTCCTCGGAGCTCTACGAAGCGGCCAGGATAGACGGAGCCAACAAGTTTCAGTGTATGCGTTTCATTACTTTTCCGGGGATACGGTCAACTGTGGTGACTATGCTGATATTGCGGCTGGGAAGTGTGATGAACAATGGATTCGAGCAGATATTTGTGCTGCAGAATACCAGGAATCTTGCGGTGTCGGAGGTGTTTGAGACCTATACATACCGTTTGGGGCTTCTCAGCGGAAGGTATTCCTTTGCCACTACGGTAGGATTGTTTACCGCGGTAATCAATATCATCCTGCTTCTTGGAAGCAATTGGGTGGCCAGGAGACTTGGAGAGGAAGGCTTGTTTTAAGTGCAGGGTGGTTCCGAACCGTCTGAAATTCCTGTTAACTAAAGAACTGTTGATTAGAAAGGAGAAGAGATATGTCTCTGTCATCAAATAAAAAAGAAGGTATTTTAAAATTTCATAAAAAATCCCGGTTGGATAGAGTTTACCAGATATTCATTTACGTTATTTTAACTCTGTTTGCCCTGGCCTGCCTGTATCCGCTGCTGTATGTATTTATTTATTCCGTGACGCCATACGCGGAGTATATTGAGAATCCCATGAAGATGATACCGAACAGCCTGGATTTTACCGCATATAGTAAGCTGCTGTCTTTTCCTTTGATATATTCTGGTTATCGGGTAACGTTGATTATCACCTTTGTAGGGACGCTGTTAAATATTACACTGCTGTGTCTCACAGCATATCCCTTGACAAAGCATGATTTAAAGGGGAGAAATATCATACTGGGAATGATTACTTTTACCATGTTTTTTAACGGCGGTATGATTCCCAATTTTTACCTGATTCAGAATCTGCATCTGTACGATTCAATCTGGGCGTTGATTCTTCCAGGCTGTCTGGGCGCGTATAACCTGATACTGATGAAGAATTTTATCTCCCAGCTTCCGGCCAGCCTTGAGGAGTCGGCCTACATAGATGGCGCTAACGAATTTCAGGTACTGTGGAAGATTATTATTCCGTTATCTAAACCTGCTATTGCTACCTTTGTTATTTTTCACATGGTATCCCAGTGGAATTCTTATTTTAACGCAATTATTTACACTTCAAGCCGAAAATTATGGCCGTTAATGCTGGTGCTGCGCGAAATGGTGGTTGAGGCCAGCGGCACGGGACTTTCAAATGAAGCCGCTGCCGCGGATATGGCATATGTCAATTCCTTTACCCTGAAGATGGCTACTATTGTTGTGTGCGTGCTGCCGATTCTGTGTGTGTATCCTTTTATGCAGAGATATTTTACCAAAGGTATTCTTGTGGGTTCAGTGAAAGGATAGTTTAGGCATTCAAGTATTGTTTTTAGCGACAGATAAAATTGGAAAAGCAATTTAAAAGCAGGAGGAAGAAAATGGTTGAACAGGGATTGGAATTCCATAATGTAGACCATCTGGAGCAGGTCCCCGGAATGAACGGACTGCTGCTGGAACGATTTCCGGCGCATTTGAGAGAAAATCTGGGAATTCCCGAAAACAAGAACGGACGGTTTCAGGTGAGACGGTCTCATGGATGTGAAATTCGATTTGTGACAAATGCACCTTATTTTGATTTTTGTGTGACTGCAGTAGAGACAAATGTAACTGCAATGGTGTATTATGGTGATATGGCGTATTCTCAGTATACCCTGGAGGCCGGAGTGTGTACCAGGATTCATGTGACATATCCGGAAATGTACAGGCAGGTAGATACGGAATTGATTTCCCGCGGGAGGTTTGCCCCTTATATATGGAGGATTCAGTTTGGTTTAGGAGGGAGTATATATTTCCATTATCTGGATACTTTTGGGCATGACAGACGTCCGCCGACTGCGGAAGAGAAACCAGCCATATTGTGGGCGGCATATGGTTCCTCCATTACCTGTGGAAGTGTCGCAGCTCTGTATTCCAACAGCTATATTGAACAGGCTGCACTTCATCTGGGATATGACGTAATGAATAAGGGGCTGTCCGGGTCCTGTCTGTGTGAGGAAAAAGTGGCAGATTACCTGGCATCCTTACAGGTAGATGTGCTGTCTGTGGAGCTGGGGGTCAATATGTTGTTGTTTTTCGAAGAGGACGAGTTTCGGCGCCGCGTGCAGTATCTGCTTCGGAAAGTAAAAGAAAGCAGCGTGGCAAAGAACATTTATGTGATGGATATTTTCTATAACCGGGCTCCTGTTTTGCTTGACCATGAAAATATTCAGTACAGACATTATGAACCTTTTCGGAAGATTGTGAAAAATCTGGTGCAGGAGACAGCGGACCACAGAATAATCAGTGTGGATGCCAATGCCATTGCAGCAGATGCAACATACTTGAGTGTGGACTTGTTACACCCCTCAGACCAGGGACATATTCGCATGGGTTGGAATCTGGCGGAGTGGATTCGGAAGCATGGCTGACTCACAGGGGGAAAAGGAGGAAAAAAGGAATGGCTAAAATGTTACCGGAATTAAAATCAAGCGGGGTAATTACCCGCTGTAACGGAGGGAAACCTGTTCTGAGCAAAAAGGATATTCCCTATGAGGCGGAATGTATTTTTAACGCCGGAGTTACAAAATATCAGGGAAAGTATGTGATGGCTTTCCGCAATGACTATCGCTATGACGGAATCGGTGCTTTTGGAAAATGTGTGATAGGCCTGGCGTTTTCTCAGGACGGGATGCATTGGGAAGTACAGGAGAAACCTTTTATCAAAGTAGAGGATATGAAAGATCCGGAGATTACCAGAGTATATGATCCCAGGCTTACTGTGATTGAAGACAGATGTTATCTCTGCTTTGCAGTGGACACAAGACATGGTCTGCGGGGAGGAATCGCGGTGACAGACGATTTTCAGACAATTGAGATCCTGTCCATGACCGTACCGGACAATCGAAACATGGTATTGTTTCCGGAAAAAATTGACGGCAAATATGTAAGGCTTGAGAGACCCTTTCCGGTATATTCCAGGGGTGGAAAAGACAGGTTTGATATCTGGATTTCAAAGTCCCCGGATCTGAAATACTGGGGGGAGTCAGAACTGTTGATGGGGGTGGAGGATGTTCCTTTTGCCAACGATAAAATCGGTCCCGGGGCGCCGCCTGTCAGAACAGAACAGGGGTGGCTTGTGCTTTTTCACACAGTGGACCTTGACCGCACAAGAGGGAAAAACGGCTGGGAGGAATGTTGGCAGAAACGCTATTGTGCAGGGGTAGCTTTGTTGGATCTGAAAGACCCCACCAGGATTATCGGTATGTCCAGAGAGCCTTTGATAGCGCCGGAAACGGAATATGAGGTGGAAGAAGGCTTCCGTACCAATGTAATCTTTCCCGGCGGAGTGGTTTTGGAAGAGGACGGCACTGTGAAAATATATTATGGAGCGTCGGATACGGTGGAATGTCTGGCAACAGCAAAACTGAAAGATCTGCTCGCCCTGTGCAGGCCGGTCTGATATATGGCCGAAAGGTTTCAAGACTTTATGGTCAGTAATTGTGATTGGAGGGTAAAAATCGTGGAGTATCATGTTGACATTGCCATAATTGGAGCGAGCACAGGAGGAACTGCCGCAGCTTTGGCAGCATTGCAGGCAGGATGCAGTGTTCTTCTGACGGAAGAGACAGATTGGATTGGGGGCCAATTTACCAGCCAGGCTGTTCCGGGGGATGAGCACAGATGGATAGAAGAGAAAGGCGCAACCAGAAATTACCGTCTTTTCAGAAAGAGAATCCGAGACTATTACTACAGAAATTTTCCTTTGACCTTAGAAGCGAAAGCACTTCCCTTTTTTAATCCGGGCAACGGGGCGGTGGGAAGACTCAGCGCCGACCCCAGGGTTGCGGTAGCTGTTCTGAACGAGATGCTGGCTCAATATATTTTTTCCGGCAGACTGATTCTGATAAAGAATTGCTCTCTGAAAAAAGTGGCGGTAGACGGGGATAAGATTGATTTTGTCACAGTGCTGCACAGAGAGACCGGGGATATGCATGATGTAAAAGCGACTTATTACCTTGACGGTACGGATACAGGAGAAATGCTGCCACTGGCGAAAGCGGAATACGTGACAGGTGCGGAGTCACAGGCTCAGACAGGAGAGCTTCATGCTTTAGATAAAGCGGATCCATTGGATATGCAGGCAGTGACCCACTGCTTTGCCGTAGATTATATTCCGGAAGGAGATTTTACCATAGAAAAACCTGCGGCCTATGGGTTCTGGAAAAACTATCAGGCCGAGTTCTGGCCGGAAAAGCAGCTGAGCATGGTAACGCCGCACCATATTACTCATATGCCGCTGAAATGGTCTCTTTTCGGGGAGGATGGACGGGATATGTTTCAGTACCGTCGTATCCTGGATACCTCAAATTTTCAGAAAGGAGAATTTGTAAGTGACGTAACGATTATAAATGTTCCGCAGACAGACTATTTTTTAGGACCTGTGATAGAAACGGCAGATGCGGAGGCACATCTGCAGGCGGCAAAAGAACTAAGTTTGTCCTTTTTGTACTGGCTTCAGACGGAAGCGGTGACCCGGGATGGTAAAATCGGATATAGGGGACTACGTCTCAGAAAGGATGTGACTGGTACTTCTGACGGGCTGGCAAAGGCAGTATATATACGGGAATCCAGAAGAATCAGGGCAGAATTTACTATATTGGAAGAGCATGTGGGAAAAGAGGCCCGTAAGAGGGATAAGGCGGAAAACTTTTGGGATTCGGTAGGCATCGGAGCCTACAGGATTGACTTACATCCAAGTACCGGAAACCGTAATTATTTGGATATCGACTGCCTGCCATTCCAGATTCCCCTTGGAAGTATGATTCCGCTGCGGATGGACAATCTGCTGCCGGCCTGTAAAAACATTGGGACGACTCACATTACCAATGGCTGCTATCGGCTGCACCCGGTAGAATGGGGCATAGGAGAGGTGGCAGGTTATCTGGCGGCATTTTGCATCAGAAACAGATATATTCCCAGAGAAGTAAGAAATACAAAGGAGAAACTGTATGATTTTCAGAAAGTTTTGCTCGATGCGGGGATAGAATTGAGCTGGGATTAGAGCCATCTAACTCTGTTGCCGGCTTTTAAGGAGGCAAAGCGCGGATTAAGGTTAGCTATTTGTTGCATTCTCCATGATAAAAATGTATAATAAGCAAAAATAGTGCCAAACGCCAAAAGGAAGATATACCGCCATGTTATTCCCGCAGAAAATACAGAATCTCATCAAAAGCGAAACTTACAACACAGACGATACAGGCATGTCCGGCTCCTGCGTCCTGCTGTTTGAGGAAAAGGTGCTGAAGATTCAGAATCCCGGCCCGGAAGCGGAAAATGAGCTTTCCATGCTGCAATATCTCCAGGGGAAGCTTCCGGTTCCGAAAATCCATGCCCATGTCGTACAGGACGGCAAATCTTATCTGCTCATGGAGAAATGTCCCGGAGAAATGGCCTGCTCCGAAAGCTATATGGAAAATCCGGCTCTCCAGGCCAGGCTCCTGGCCCATGGCCTGAAGCGGCTCTGGGCCGCTGATATGGATTTCTGTCCCGGCGACTGGCGTCTGGAGCGCAAGCTGGAGCAGGCCCGGTACAATATCGATCACGGCCTGGTGGACATGGACAATGTGGAGCCGGATACTTTCGGGGAAAAAGGCTTCGCGGATCCGGATGCCCTGCTGGAATGGCTCTGGGAGAACAGGCCAAAGGAGGAACTTGCGCTGTCCCACGGAGACTACTGTCTTCCCAATGTATTCGGCATGGGCGCTGAGGTTTCCGGGTACATCGACCTGGGCAGAGCCGGCATCGCTGACAAATGGTGCGATATCGCCCTGTGCTACCGAAGCCTGTCCCACAATTACAGCGGCAGATATCATGGGCGAAGTTATGGGGCCTATGACGATCTGCTGCTGTTTCGGGAGCTTGGGCTGGAGCCGGACTGGGAGAAGATTCGTTACTATATCCTGCTGGACGAGCTGTTCTGACGACATGACAGGGAAAGCGGTGCGGTTCCCGGTGGCGCGGCAATCCTTAAGGAAAGGATCATTTCCATGTTAAAGATACTCCTTATAGAAGACGATTCCCTGATACGGGAGGAATTAAAGACTCTCCTTTCCAATCAGGGCTATCAGGTATCCGGCGTCACCGATTTCAGGGATGTGCCCCGCCAGGTGCGGGAGGCGTCCCCTGATCTGATCCTGCTGGACATCAGTCTGCCGGGGCAGGACGGGTATCAGGTCTGCACTGCAGTCCGCAGCTTTTCCGCTGTGCCCATCCTGTTCCTCACAGGCCGGGACACTGCCATGGACGAGCTCCAGGCCCTGACTCTCGGCGGGGACGACTATGTGTCCAAACCCTACAACATCCCCGTGCTGCTGGCCAGAATCGGAGCACTGCTCAGACGCGGGGCTCCTGCTGCCGCTGCTGCCGGAACCCGTTCCTGTCCCATGGAGCACAGGGGCGTGGGGCTGGACACCGTGGCGGGTACCCTGACCAAGGACGGCAAATCCGTGGAGCTGACCAAAACGGAGCTGAAAATCATGTATCTGCTCTTCCTGCATCCGGGCGAAATCGTGCCCAGGGCGGATATCATAGAGTACCTGTGGGATAATGAAATCCACACCGACGACAATACCTTAAGCGTAAACGTCATGCGCCTTAGGGAGAAGCTGCGGGCTCTGGGGGAGAATGACTTCATCCAGACCAGGCGTGGCATGGGTTATCAGTGTGAGAACTAGTTGCCATCCCTCTTCCCGACTTTTCATTATGGCTGCTGCCGGCGGCACACACGGGGTGTTCATATCAATGTCATTTAGTTAGATGCGTGAGCCGTTCAGTTAAGGAAAATCTGTCATGGCAGAATTTTGCATTTTTCAAATTCGGAAATATCCATTTACAGAAAAATTTCTTATATTCACTGTTTGGCGTGGTGCCCGCAGGGGGATTATTTTGTGAAAAAGCAGGGATTTTACCAAAAAACAGATAAGAGAGGAAAACCCCCTCTTATCCTAGGTGAAGTTGAGATTTGAGAGCGTCTTGTAATACTTGAGAAAAGTTAATATTGCGTTCTAATGCGGCGGCATTGAGCCATGCAGGTAACGTTACGGTACGGTTGACAGAGCGGTTAACGTGTGCCTGACGGATAGACGGCATATATACATCTACCAGTACTACGCGTTCGTTGGGCTGCATGTCTACCTCTGCCAAAGGAGTGGGAGCAGGAATTTCTTCTGCGTCTTCTTCCAGTCCATAAAGGACGCAGCCAAGAAGTTCTCTTGCGGATAAAAGTGCATCATCATCATTCACGCCGCTGGTGGCGCATTTCAGATCAGGAAAATCTACAGCGATTTCCTGGCCGGGTTCATAAGTGAAAACAGCAGGATAAAAATAGCGTTCTACTTGTTTCATGGAAATGACCTCCTTAATCAGATTTGCCGAGAGGGAGCCGGGCTACCTAAATTTTAGCCCCGACTGTTCTTCAATGCGTTTTAGCAGGGATGTCTTTGTCAGGATGCTTTACAGTTGTACGCCCTTTTTTGGTTGGATGCTTGTATTGGTGGTGGCTTCCCTCCACATTTACTTCATACCAGCCATCCGCTTTCAGCATTTTGATAACTTCCCGTGATGAATAGCTTTTCATTCATGTACCCTCCTGACATTATTAGGATAACACATATAAAAGTATTTGTCAACGTTCCTATATGCACAGCGTTCCTTTTCCACGGAGCTGCTGTATCAGACCTATGGAAAGGCAGCTCGAAGTTTTAACGCAATCAGAGTTCATGGAGATTAACCGCATGACGGTACATTTCATGAACACAGAGAGTATATAAGGAATTGCAACAGAAATTTTAGAGAGGGAAAAGCCTTAACTTAACAGAGTGGGGGCTTAAGTAAATGACATTGGTGTTCATATGAAGTTTTTTGATTACATGCATGAAATCAAAGGTGTCTTGCTGGTGTGTTTCAGCGGAGGGCTGTTCTTTACGCTCGTTCTGGCCGCTTTCGACGTCAGCGCGGCGCAGCTTATTCTGCTCTGGGTGTGTTTTTGCCTGATTCTCTTTTCCACTTTGGTCTGCTGCTGGCAGAAAAAGCGCCGCAGGCTCTCTTACCTGCGGGATACATTCGGTGTGCTGGAGCCAAAATATCTGATGGCCGAAATCGCTGATGCACCGGATTCCGCCCTGGAACAGGTGTACTTTCACATGCTGCAGAGGGCGTTAAAGTCTATGGCGGATCAGGTGGCTTCCTCCCAAAGACAGACCAGAGAGTATCAGGAATTTTTAGAACAGTGGGTCCATGAAATCAAGCTGCCTGTGACGGGCATCGAGCTGCTGTGCGAAAATAACAAGACGGACGTCACCCGCAAGATTCTCGCCCAGACCCAGCGCATCGGGCAGGATGTGGAAAAGGTGCTTTTTTACGCCCGGCTGGGTGTGGCGGAAAAGGATTATCTCATTCGGGAAATCTCTCTGCGGGAATGCGTCATGAATGTGCTGGCCAGGAACAAACAGCTTTTGATAGAAAACAACGTAAGTGTGCGTACCGAAAATCTCTCCCACAAGGTGTGCTCTGACTCACGGTGGGTATCTTTTCTTCTGACCCAGTTGATTTCCAACAGCCTGAAATACAAAAGCGCCAGGCCTCTTGTCCTGGACTTTGCCTCCCGGGATGCAGACGGCTATGTGGAATTGTCCGTCACCGACAATGGGGTGGGCATCCGGCAAAGCGAACTGCCCCGGATCTTCGACAAGGGCTTCGTAGGCAGCAACGGGCGGGGCGCAGGGGCTGCCACCGGCATGGGGCTGTATCTGGGTGCGCAGCTCTGTGAGCGGCTAGGCATCGGGATCCGTGCGGAATCGGAGTGGGAGCGGTCCACTTCTATATGCCTTTATTTTCCAAAAGACCAGACTGTAATAACGCAGAATTAATGTACTAAAACTTATGGTTTATTCCACTCTGCCGCAGAATGGCATTTGCGGTATGCCGGGACTTAATCTTTGTGTCCACGGTCACATGCCGTCCTGAAATCGGGCTGTACCAGATGTCATGGTCGCCTTTTCCGTGCCTGACAAAGGTACATCGCGCACCCGTTTTTCATATTCAGCCATTCACTACCATCCTTTCGTGGCGCTCTGACCGGAAAGTCAGGATAAGAGGCTGTGCGGCGGCATTCAGCTCCAGAAGCTCCGGCACCGCAAACCTTGTGCGTTCCAGCAATGCGTCAAATGATCCGGATTCCAGAACCAGGCCGGGGATATCGTTGCTGGTGGCAATCCATACACCGGCTTCATTGTCCCAGGAGAAATTGTAACATATTCCGTAGCAAATACCTCCTTTTATGGTTACGGTTATAACATATAAGCGCAGAAATGGCAATAAAAAGATGTGAAAAACAAAATCCCGATGCCCTAAGAGAAGATATAAAAGTTTAAGCGTCAAAGCTGCTTCAGAAACAGGGTTGTTTCACGAAGAAAAAATCAACGTAGGAAAAAGGCCGTTATGCCGAGAGTTATGGATGCTATACAAATATCCCATAACTCTCGACTTTTTG
>JAAWOU010000084.1 GCA_022799755.1 Lachnospiraceae bacterium | reverse complement strand
GGATCTGTGCTGTATCGTCAGGGGCGAGGGAATGTGCTCTCCCAAGGTGACGCCGGGTACGGCGGGCGCGTTCGGCGGCGTCACAAAGAGGCTGAAAGGCCTGGGCATTCCCGTCGCCTGCTGCGCCGACGGCCCCAGCGGCATCCGCATGGACTGCGGCAGCATCGCCTTTGCCATGCCCAACGGCACCTGCCTGGGAAGCACCTTTAATGAAGCTTTGTCTGAGGAGCTGTTCGAGTGGGAGGGGCTGGAGCTGCGCAAGAACAAGATAGACACCCTGTTAGGCCCCGGCATCAATCTCCACAGGAACCCCTTAAACGGGCGCAATTTCGAGTATTTCAGCGAGGATCCTCTGCTGACCGGCAGGATGGCGGCGGCTCAGCTGCGGGCCATGGGGCGCTATGACGTCACGGGAACCATCAAACACTTCGCATGCAACAGCCAGGAGTCCGGGCGGAACGTGGTGGAGGCAGTGGTGTCTGAGCGCGCTCTCAGAGAGCTTTACCTGAAAGGCTTTGAGATCGCGGTAAAGGAGGGCGGCGCCTATTCCATCATGACCTCCTACAATCCCGTCAACGGATTCTGGTCGGCCAGCAATTATGACATGCTGACCACCATTCTGCGGGGAGATTGGGGATATGAGGGGATTGTCATGACAGACTGGTGGGCCAAGGGCAACGACGAGGGAAGTGCGGGCAAGGTGGAGAACGTGGCTGCCATGGTGCGGGCCCAGAACGATTTGTTCATGGTGACTGCCAATGCCGGCGAGAATTCCCAGAATGACAATTCCATGGAAAGCCTTACCAAAGGCAGCGTCACAAGAGGAGAGTACCTGCGCAGCGCAGCCAATATCTGCCGCTATCTGCTGCGGACTCCTGCCTATCAGCGGCTGGAGGGCAGAGAGAGCGAGCTGGACAGACAGCTGGCTGCCGTGGCCGCCCAGGAGATGGAGGCTTTCGGGGATATGGCGCGGATTCCCGTGACGGAGGAGGTCACTTTGCTGCCCGTGGATCAGATCAAGACAGGAAAGGGATGCAGCATCACTTTCGAACTCAATGTCAGAGAGCGCGGAAATTACAGGCTGGAGCTGGACTGCAGAGTGACGGGACAGGGAAGCCTGGCGCAGGTTCCTCTGACGCTGTCCCAGGATAAGCAGATCGTGAAAACCATTTCCCTTACGGGGGAGGATAAGGAGTGGAGGACAGAGGAAATTATGGTGAGACCCTCTTTCCACAATACCACATTCCTGAAATTCTTCTTCGGACAGGGCGGCATGGAGATCCGGGAGGCGCGGCTTGTGCTGGTGGAATCCATGGAAGCGAAATTCGCGGCCTGGAAAGCGTCCCAGACAGAGGAAAAGGAATAAAGAAAATCCCCTGAATCAAAAATACCCCGCAGGATATGGGCCTGCGGGGTATTTTCATCTCATCTGTTCTCACATTTCTGTTTCCGTATTTACTGCCCGGTTCCGTGTTTCTCCTTTTTTTCCTGACAGAGCTCCCGATACTGAGAGGGCGTCATCTGATGTACTTTCTTGAAAGCCCGCATAAAATTTTCCGGATTTTCATAGCCCAGCATCTTGCTGATCTGATTGACGGTGAGGCTGGAATTTTTCAGGAACAGATCCGCGTTCTGGAAGCGGATACGGTTCAGCAGCTGGGAAAAGGTACAGCCGAAGAGCTTTTTGATGTATCTGGAGCAGTAGGGTACGGTGTAGTGGAGATGCCCTGCCAGCTCTTCCAGGGTGATGGTGGAATAGCGCTCCTGCAGAAACGTCAGGATCTCATGGTCCATATTCTTCACGGGGGCAGATTCCACGGCGGCCTGCCAGTTCCGGGACAGCCTTACAAGCAGCGTCATCAGCATGCTTGTGATAATGCGGTCCGTGTAGAGATCCACGGAGAACATCTCCGTAAACATATCCAGGATCAGCTCCCGTATCCCGCTGTCTTTTCCGGTGCGGAAGAGGAGATATTCTTCCCGATTGTCATTATAGATACTGTCCAGCAGGAATCGGCTCAGGGTATCCTGGCCTTTCAGGAGACCGGTACAGATATCCGTAAAGGCGGACGGCCGCACCAGTATCTGGATAGCCGTTCCCTCGGGACAGCGCTTCTGCAGATGTCTGGCCAGAGGCGGCAGGATGCAGAAGTCTCCCTCGGAAAAGGTTTCGGCATTTTGGTTGATGCAATGTACGCTGCTGCCGGACAGGACGTAGATGAGTTCGAAATAGGTATGCGTATGCTCCGGGATTTCCAACCGGGGCTGTTTTAAGAGGATGACATTGTGCTCCGTGCCGGGGCATGAGCCGTAGGCATCCTGCATGACGGAGAGGATATGATTCCAGGTGAGCAGGGGGAAATGGTGGGAATCGTAATCTATAGGCAGCCTTGTGAGAAGTGCAAAGAGGTCGTCGGAAGATCCTGGGGGGGTAATATGCCTAAGGTGAGTATCCAGATATTTTTCTCTGGAGGATTCCGTGCAGAGATATTCGTAAATGTACTCTCGGTCCATTGGGTCCGTTTTCCTTTCCGCTTTCTGTAAAAGCCGTTCCTTTTGCCGACGCCTGCCCGCGGGCTTTTCCGAACGGAGTCCGGGCGCCGGATTCTTCGATAGCATTATTATACAAATATCATCGAAAAAGAGGTAGACAAAAATGAAGAGAATCAAAAATAAAGGGTTCAAGAAGTAAAAAAATGATAGCGAAATTGGTTAAGTAAAACAACTGTAAAACGTTTGAGTTGCTGTTATAATGATTTATGCGTACATTTAGACGCGGTAAATAAGCAAAGCAAGGAGGAAATGGTATGGCTGGCAAAGGCCCAAAAGAAATTAAGAAAAAGCAGCGGATTACACCGTATCTGCTGTGGAAGCAGAGATATCTGATTATGATGTCCCTGCCGTTCGTCATCTGGCTCATTGTTTTCAAGTATATTCCGCTGTGGGGATGGACTATGGCGTTTCAGGAGGTAAAGCCTGCCACTTTCGCCATACCTATCTGGCAGAGGCCCTTTGTGGGGTTCCAGAATTTCATTAAGGCTTTCCAAGACAGACTGTTCGCTCAAACTATGATCAATACCCTCGGCATCAGCGTTCTGCAGATCGCCGTGGGCACTGTGGTGGCTATCGCCTTTGCAGTGCTGCTCAATGAGCTGGTGTTCACCCGGTTCAAAAAAGTCACTCAGACCATTTCATATCTGCCTCATTTCGTGTCCTGGGTTATCATCGCCAGCTTGGCGAAGAATATCTTCAACGACGGCGGCGTCATTGACTCTCTGGCAGGGACGAACCTGCACCTGATGAGCACCAATTCCCCGCTGATCTGGCTGATCATCGTCGTCATCGACTGCTGGAAAGAGATGGGCTGGAACGCTATCATTTATCTCTCCTCCATGGCAGGCATCGACCAGGGGCTGTACGAGGCGGCCCAGATAGACGGCGCCAACCGCTTCCAGAGGATCTGGCACATCACCCTGCCCGGCATCCGTCCCACCATCATTGTCCTGCTGATCATGAGCATCGGCGGCGCGCTGAACGTAGGCATGGAGCGGCAGATGCTTTTGAGCAACGCTCTGGTGCAGGATCACACTATGGTTCTTTCCTGGTTCTCCTATACCCGAGGCATCAAGAGCAGCGATTACGGCCTTGGTACAGCCCTTGGCGTGTTCCAGTCGGCCGTGGGCGTGACGCTTCTGCTGATCGCCAATAAGATTGCCGGTCTGGTAGGCGAAGACAAGTTGGTATAAGGGGGTGGCGAGATGAAAAATTTACATAAGACCTGGTTTGATTATTTTCTGGTAGTTGTGTTTTTGTTTCTTCTGGTGATTACCCTGTATCCGTTCCTGAACGTGCTGGCCATATCGCTGAACGATGCCACGGATACCATAAAGAACGTGAGCTTCATCTTTCCCCGGAAGTTCACACTGACGAACTATAAGTACGTGTTCGAGGAGGGAGGCATCCTGCAGCCCCTGCTCATGTCCATTGCCAAGACCGTGATCGGTACGGCGGCCGGAGTTATCTGCACGGCTATGCTGGCTTACACCTTAAGCCGCAGGGATTTTGTGTTCCATAAGCTCTTTACGCTGATGTTCGTCATCACCATGTATGTGGGCGGCGGCATGATTCCCGAGTACCTGTTGATCATGCGTACGCTGAAGATGGGGAACAATTTCCTGGTGTATATCATCCCGGGTCTGATCTGGGTCTACAATATGATACTGGTCCGTTCCTTTATAGACGGTCTGCCCCCTGCCCTGCAGGAGGCCGCCCAGCTGGACGGAGCAAACGATTTCCAGATCTGGTACAAGGTGGTCATGCCTCTGTGTACGCCGGTTATCGCCACCATCGCGCTGTACTATGCGGTAGGACAGTGGAACTCTTTCATGGATACTTATCTGTATGCCAAGGAGCTTCCCACGCTGCAGTATAAGCTGTACGAGATTATGTCCCAGGCTACCATGCAGCTGGATACCCATACTACCACCAATGCCACCCAGGCCGTGACGCCCATGGCTATCCGTATGGCTGTGACGGTAGTGGCTACGGTTCCTATCATTGTGGTGTATCCTTTCGTCCAGAAGTACTTCGTAGGCGGCATGACGCTGGGCGCCGTGAAGAACTGAGGGCACGGAATATTTCAGACGGATTTCATCAATCACATTAATATAAGGAGGATTTAAAGATGAAGATGAAAAAGGTTTTGGCTCTGCTGACAGTGGGCGCTATGCTGACAGGCATGCTCACCGGCTGCGGCGGCAAGGAGGGGGCGTCCGGTGAGGGAAGTTCCCAGGGGGGCGGAGACGCCCAGGAGGAGAGTACCGGCGGCGACGAGGCTGGCGGGAATGAGTCGGCCGGCGGCGATGAGACCGGCGGCTCCCAGGCGGAGACCAGCAAGGACCCCATCACCTTTAAGTACTACAATGCCGACGGCAAGAACGGCAACTGGAGCGAGACCGCGGTAGGAGCTGCCATCACAGAGGCCACAGGCGTAACTCTGGAGATCAGCTATCCCGTGTCCAGCACCGGAGACCCCAGCGAGGACATTTCGCTGATGATCGCCGAGGACAACTATCCGGACATGATCTACTCCAAGGCGTCCGTGACGAACCTTTACGAGGCGGGGGCTTTGATCGACATGACGGACCTGATTGAGCAGTACGGCCCCAACATCAAGAAGATGTACGGAGACGAGTTCGAGAAGCTGAAATGGGGCTCCGGGGACGAGGGCATCTATCAGCTTTCCTACGCGGGCGTCAGGGGCCAGATCTTCAGCACCGGCGGAACCTGCCAGATACAGTACGCGGTCCTGAAGGAGAACGATTATAAGTATCCCACTACGCTGGCGGAGTACGAGGCCATGATCAAGAGCTATCTGGAGGCCCATCCCACCACGGAGGACGGACTGGAGACCATCGGCATTACCATGAGCGCTTCCGACTGGCACTGGATGATCACCCTGGGCAACCCTGCGGGCTTCATCGCAGACGCGGCGCCGGACAACGGCCAGTGGCTCATCGACGAGAACTACAACTGCACCTATAAGCATTCCAGCGATGACGAGAAGGAGTATTTCAGATGGCTCAGCCGCATGTATGACGAGGGCATCCTGGATCCCAACTTCGCCACCCAGACAGATGACGACTATATCGCGAAGCTGGCCAGCGGACGGGTCGTGGCCATCACGGATGCGAACTGGCATTATCTGCAGGCCCATGCCGCTCTGAAGGCGGAGAACAAGCTTGACAAGACCTACTGCGGTCTGCCTGTGACCATGAACGCGGATGACAAAGCGCCTACATTGATGTACCAGGGCCTGCAGGTTGGATACGGCCTTGCCATCACCAAGAGCTGCGAGGATCCCGTGCGCGCCATCCAGTTCCTGGATTACCTGTGCTCCGATGAGGGCGCGATCCTCTACAGATGGGGTATCGAGGGCGAGCACTATTTCCTGGATGAGAACGGAAAGCGCTACCGCACACCGGAGGAGATCGCCAAGGCCCAGTCCGATCCCGACTACAGCAAGACCACCGGAATCGGCAACTATACCGGATTCCCGATCTACGGCGACGGTGTCCTGGATGACAACGGCGATTACATGACGCCCAGCAGCAGGGAGTCCGTGATTGCGGAGTACAATGAGGAAGAGAAAGCTGCCTGCGATGCATGGGGCGTTGAGATGCTGATTGATATCTTCCCGCAGCCCGACGAGTTCCAGACTCCTCCTTATTCCCCGCTGTGGGCTTATGCCATTCCTCAGGAGCTGAGCAACAATGTGACCATCCTGGACGAGATCGCATTCCCCGGCCTGGTAAAATGTGTCACGGAGCCCGAGTCTTCCTTTGACGCCAACTGGGATGCCATGATTGCCGAGCTGGAGGCCAACGGCCTGGAGGAGACCAACCAGATGATGACTGAGTTCCTGGCTACCAAGATAAACTAATAAAGGGAATGCCTGTACTTTGGGTATCGCACGGAAGGGATTGATATTGGACTGATATCAGTCCCTTTCTTGATCGCGCATTGCTTTTTGAAAATAGGCATGATACTATCAGTCTTATAAGTGAGATCACGTTTCGTAAAAGTGCGTATGATTGTGCAGGAGAGAGGAGATTAAGCGAATGGAAAAGAAGAACACGCCATTCTGGGACAGCGCGCTGCCCATAGAGAAGCGCCTGGACTGGCTTATGGCCGAGATGACCATTGAGGAGAAGCTTGCGAACCTTGCGTCTGGGACCAAGCCCATAGAGCGGCTGGGGATTCCGGCCATGTCACTGGGAGGAGAGGCAGCCCATGGGGTGGAGGCCAGGAATGACCAGAATGAGCTGAAAGAGCCGGAGCCCACTACCTCTTTCGTTCAGCCCATCGGCATGAGCGCCACCTGGGATCCGGATCTGATCAGGCAGGCCGGGGCAGTGACGGGGAGAGAGGTACGGGTTATCTACCACCGTCATCCGGACAGGGGACTGAGCCGCTGGGCGCCTACGGTGGACCTGGAGCGGGATCCCAGATGGGGCAGGACCGAGGAGGGCTACGGGGAAGACCCTTACCTTACCGGAGAGATGGCCTCCGCCTATGTGCAGGGCATGCAGGGGGAGGACAGCCGGTATCTGCGGGTGGCGGCTACCTTGAAGCATTTCTATGGGAACAATACGGAGGCGGGCAGAGGTTGGAAGAATGCCTCCATTGATCCCAGGAACCGATACGAGCTTTACCTGGAGCCTTTCCGGAGAGTCATCGAAAAAGGCCATGCGGAGGCGGTGATGACAGCCTACAATGCCATCAACGGCCTGCCGGGGATGATCAATCCCGAGGTGCGGCATATTTTAAAAGAGGAGTACGGGCTTAAACATGCCGTGTGCGACGGCGGGGCCATGGCCCTGCTGACAGCCCTGCACCATTATTACGGCACGGACGCGGAGGCCATTGCCGGCGCGATAAAAGCCGGTGTGGATGCCATGTCCGACAATCCGGCCATGGTGGAGAACGCTGCCAGGGAAGCCTGGGAGCTGGGGCTTCTCACAGAAAGCGAGATCGACGAGGCTCTGCGCAACACGTTCCGCACCAGACTGCGTCTGGGCATTTATGACAGGGAGCCCGGAAACATTTACGACCGGGTGACGGAGGAAGATCTGGATTCCGAGGAAAACAGGGCCATATGCCGCCAGGTGTCCAGAGAGGCCATTGTGCTGTTGAAAAATCAGGATGGTACGCTGCCGCTTTCTGCCGGGAAAGCCGAGTCTGTGGCTCTGATCGGACCCTTGGGCGATGCCTGGTATCCGGACTGGTACGGCGGGACGCCGCCTTTTACCAGCACTCTCCTGAAAGGGATGCGGGAGGTGTCCGGGAAAGGGATTTCCTTTGAGGACGGACTGGACCAGGTGGTCTTCCGCCTGGGAGAGAGAGGCATAGCGGTGGCGGAAGACGGCACGCTGTGCATCAGTGACCGGCCGGATGTATTCTTCCACGAGGACTGGGGCGAGGGGAGCCATACGTTCCGCTGCGCCCGCACGGGGAAATATATGAACACCAGGCTGTATCAGAAGCCTGGCAGCCAGGAACCGAAAGAAGCGCCCGGGCGGATTGCCGCGGAGAAAGACAATACGCTGAACTGGTTCGTGATGGAGATCTTCCATGTGGAGGAACAGGATGACGGAAATGTAATCCTGACCAACCGGTTCGGCTCGCCCCTGCAGGTCTGTGAGGACGGACAGCTCTGGTCCATGAAGCCCGGGGAGGGAACGCCTCTGCGGATGGAAGTGGTAAGGGACGGCAGGGCTGCTGCTGCAGAGCTGGCAAAGGGGAAAGAGACAGTCATCCTGGCCCTGGGCTGCAATTCTATGATCAACGCCAAGGAGGAAGTGGACAGGGGTACCATCGAACTTCCGCCTGCCCAGAGACGGCTGATGGAGGCCGTGTATGAGGCCAATCCGAATGTGGTTCTGGTGCTGTATTCCAATTATCCCTATGCCATAGGCTGGGCCCAGGAGAAACTTCCGGCCATTGTCTGGAGCGCCACCGGGGCCCAGGATATGGGAAAAGCCATGGCGGAGACTCTGTTCGGGCACAACAACCCCGCTGGGCGGTTGAACATGACCTGGTATCGGGAGGACGGCCAGCTGCCGGATATCGATGATTATGACATCATAGGAGGCGGGCGCACTTACCGGTATTTTGAGGGAGATGTGCTGTATCCTTTCGGATACGGGATGAGTTATACCCGGTTCGCGTATTCGGATTTGAAAGTAGAGGCTGCAGACGGAGGGAACCTGCAGGTGACTTTTTTGGTGAAGAATACGGGAGACCGGGAGGGGGACGAGGTGGCCCAGGTATACGGCATCGCTCCCGCATCCAGGGTGAAAAAGCCTCTGCGCCAGCTTCTGGGATTCAGGCGCCTGAAAGGAATGAAGCCCGGGGAGAGCCGTCTGGTGGAGATAACGGTGGACAGGGAAGAGTTCCGCTTCTACGATGTCATCGGCAGGAGGCTGATGGTGGAGGAGGGGCGCTACCGGATATTCGCAGGGCCCTCCAGCGCAGAAGAGGCAGTGTCCGCCTGGGCAGATCTGCCCGGAGAGACCACCGGGCAGCGCAATACCGCACAGAAGATTGCGGCAGACCATTATGACGGTTATGAGAACATTGTTCTGACAGAGGGGCATTTCGGATTCACGGCCGCAGCGGTGAAAGATGCTTCCGAAAAGGGCGTGCTCAGCTTTGGGGACTGTCTGCGGGACGCAGAGGCATCGGAGATTGTGCTGCACTTAAAGAGCGAGAAAGGCTGCAGCGTCACGGTGTTCCTGGACGGCCGCCAGGCAGCCCGCTGGGAGGGAGACACGGCTGCCTATGAGCGGAACGCCATGCCGCCCATGGACGAGAAAGCCAGGAAAGAGGCCGAGGAGCGCAGGGCAGGCTGGAAACCTGTCTACACGGATGTACGGCTGCCCCTGGACAAAGAGGCCCTGGAGGGAAGAGACGGAAAGGCCGCGGAAACCATGGAGATCAGGATAGAGCTCACCGGGGATGTGCGGCTGTGCTATTTCCGGACGGACAGGAAGCAGTCCGGCAGATGACGGGCGGAGCACCGTTCTTTTGAAAAAGGAGAACCTCTGGAAGCGGGATTTTGGCTTTCAGAGGTTTTCTTAATAAGCGTATAATTTCCGGAAAACAGGTTGCAATGGCCTACTGCATATGTTATGATGGAGTCACTTCAGAAAATCTATTTATCAAAAGGGCGGAAAGATTGCGACGCAGTTTTCTGCCGTGCAGTAACAGGCTCCGTGGAGGGGCGAGAAGTCTGGGCGTTTTGCCTGAGGGTATCCAGTTCACATTTCAAAGAGCAGGCAGGCGCAAAAGGAACATTTACCGGTTTTTCGTCTACCTGACGGAAAAGATTGCCAGGGACATTGCGAACCTCTGGGAATATATAGAGGAAGTTGGAATGGATATAAGAAAGTACATAGAGAGTGACCTTTTGGATAAATTTGAGTTTTATAACTATGGGCATGCGCTGGAGATACTGCATGATGCATTTCCGGTGGAATGGGATGAGCTGCAGGAATGTTTGCGTAGGTTAAGGCTTACTTTGGCAGACATTAAGAAAGCTGGGGGCAATGAATCCCCTATACCTAAAAAGTTTGACGATGTTTTATATCCGTATGGATGGAGAGAGATTAGAATAAGCGGAGATCTGATTGTAAAAAAGTATCCTAGACAGATAGCCCAGAGAAGAGGGCACTTTGCAGATGAACCTTATGAAGTCCAGACAATTGAGGGATATATCGATGGCCATAATATCGACTTTCTGAAAAACAGGGTTGCGTTTGACCTGGAATGGAACAGTAAAGATCAGACGTTTGACCGTGATTTGCTGGCAATGAGAACCTATTTTGAATGTGGATTAATTGATGTAGGAATTATAGTAACAAGAGCAGAAGCGCTGAATGAGATATTTAAACAAGAAAAAGATAATAATGGTCAGTCATTGATCAAGAAATATGGGGCAAGTACTACATGGATGGGGAAACTAAGGTATAGGCTTGACTCACGCCGTAATGGAGGGTGTCCAATTTTAGCAGTAGGAATAGGAAAGGAATGTGTTGAAGAATATGGCAGACTTAATAAGTACGATACAGAACTTAAAGGAATTTACGAAAGGAAAAAAATATAATACAATTTATGCGGATCCGCCCTGGCAGTTCCAGAACAGAACAGGGAAAGTGGCCCCGGAACATAAACGTCTGACCCGGTATGAGACGATGACAACTTCAGATATAAAAGCATTGCCTGTTTCAGACATTACTGGAGATAAGGCTCATTTGTATTTGTGGGTTCCAAATGCATTGCTTCCGGACGGACTGGAGGTAATGGAGGCGTGGGGGTTTGAATATAAAGGTAATATTGTGTGGGAGAAAGTACGAAAAGATGGAGGACCTGACGGCAGAGGGGTCGGATTTTATTTTCGAAACGTGACTGAGCTGATTTTATTTGGGATTAAAAAGAAGAGTGCGCCCAACAGAACACTGCAGCCGGCTCGGTCACAAGTCAATATCATCAGAGCCATGAAGCGGGAGCATAGCCGTAAACCAGATGAGACTGTTTCCATTATCGAAGCGTGCAGTCAGGAGCCGAGAATTGAACTTTTTGCCAGAGGTGTCCGGGAGGGGTGGGATATGTGGGGCAATCAGGCTACAGCGGATTATGAGCCCACATGGGATACTTATTCAAATCATACGACAGCATGTACAAAACAACATGCTTAATTTGGTTGAATCATTGGAATATTGAAATCGGTCTGCCGCTAAACCTAAGTTTTCTATTTGATGGGAATGGATTATGCTGTTCATGTGAATAATCCATTCCCTCTGGTTTTCCATCTTCTACCTACAAAAGTCCTTTCAGCTTCTCGGTCTCCTCCTCTATGGCTTTTTTGTCAATCCTGCGGAACAGAATCTCCACCTCCGGAAGCCGGAAGCCGCCCGGAACAGACTGCTTTTCCCATCGGTTTGTCAGGTCTAACCACCTGCACACTTTCTCCGAGGAAAAGGGCAGAAAAGGCGCCAGCAGCACGGCCAGGTTCCCGATGATCTGCACACACTGATAAAGCGTGTCTTCGCAGGCGGCCCGGTCGGCGGTTCTGGTGACCCAGGGCTGCCTGGTATCGAAGAATTTATTCGCTCCCCTCACGAAATCGAATATCTGTTCCAGGGCGTCCTTGAAAGCCCCTTTTTCAATCAGACTGCCCACTGCCGGATACAGCGCCCCGATTCGCGCGTCCAGCTCCGGGTCAGGCTTTCCGCTTGGCACGATTTTGTCAAGGTACTTCTCGATGAACGCCAGGGAGCGGTTCACGAAATTCCCGTAGCCCCCCAACAGCTCCCCGTTGTGGCTGTGGACAAATTCCCGCCAGGAGAAATCCGCATCTTTCTTCTCCGGGCCGTTTGCCAGGAAAAAATAGCGGATGGAGTCGGCTTCGTAGCGGGCCAGCAGATCCTTTACCCAGATGGCGTAGTTTTGACTGGTGGATATTTTCTGCCCCTCCAAGGTCAGGTATTCGCTGGACACGATCCTATCCGGCAGGTGCCACCCCTGGCCGTTTCCAAGTAAAAGGGCGGGCAGGATGATGGTGTGGAAAGGGATGTTGTCCTTTCCGTGCACATAATAATGGATGGCGTCTCTGCCCCAGAGCGCGCCGAAATCCGTACCCCTTTCCCCGGCGGCAGTTTTGCTGGCGGAGAGATACCCCAGCACGTTTTCCGCCCAGATATAGATGGTCTTGCTTTCATACTCTGCTTTCGGGACCGGAATCCCCCATTCCAGATCTCTGGTCAGGGCCCGGTCCCGCAGGCCGTCCCGGATATAATTGTTGGTAAAGGCAATGGCATTTTTCCGCCACTCGGGATGTGCGTCCACCAGGGCCTGAAGCTGCTTTTCCAGACGGGAGACGGCGATATAGAGGTGTCTCGCTTTGCGGAAACTCACGGGCTTCCCGCAGGAGGCGCACACAGGCTCCGCAAGGGTCTCCGGTTCCAGCACCGCGCCGCAGGCATCGCACTGATCGCCTCTGGCATCTTTCCCGCACCGGGGACATTTCCCCAGCACGAAACGGTCTGCCAGAGCGGAGCCGCAGTCCTGGCAATAGGCCTGCGGGGCTTCCTTTTCGTACACATACTCGCTCTCATACAGCTTTCTGTGGAATTGTGTCACGAAGCGCTTGTGCTCTTCGGAAGAGGTCTTCGTATATACATCATAGCTAAAACCAAGTCTGCGGAAGCAATCCGTAAATTCTGCATGGTAAAAATCGCTGATTTCCCGGGGCGTCCGCCCCTCCTGCCTTGCCCGAATCGCCACAGGCGTCCCGTGGCAGTCGCTCCCCGACACAAAGTACACATTGTCCCCAACTGCCCTGTGATACCTTGCCAGCACGTCTCCGGGCAGCAGGCCTGCGATATGGCCGATGTGCAGAGAGCCGTTTGCATAGGGCCATGCCCCGCCGATTAAAATATTTCTACTCATTCTGTTTCCCTCATTTTCAAATTTGATACTCGCCGAATAAGTGGCGACAATACTGTAATTAATACCCGTTTCGGGCGCTGTTCCTTTTCCTGCCCGTTCTATTTATATTTATCCCTCAAATTTTTCCATGAAAAAAGCCCTCCTCTCTGAAAAATTTCTTTTTCAGGGACGAGAGCTACGCTTCGTGTTACCACCCTAAATTCACCCATGCCTCACGACATGAGCCTTACCGGCTGCGGACGGGAAATGACCCGTCGATAGCCCGGCACTGTAACGGGTGCACCCGTCGCAGCCTTGACCCGGGGGCTTCGGTGCGCGGCTCCGAGACCATTTTCAGCGGTTCCTTCCGTGCCTGTTCCCACCAACTCAGGCTCTCTGTGACCTATCTAACCGCTTACTCTTCTCTTCACAGCCTTTGCTTTTGTAGGTAAAGCATACCGTTAATCCGCGGGTTTGTCAATGCTTTTTGTCATATTTTTCAGAGAACATGCCCCGCCGTGAGTCTTTCCCATGCTCAGCGGATGTCCGGGCAGCTCTCCCGGGGGATATAGGTGACAGGTATCACCTTTGAGGTGATACCGCACCCGGCGGTATGGATCTGGCGGTACATCAGCCTGGTGCACTCCGAAGCCACCGCTTCCAGGGGCAGATGCACCACGGAGAGCGTGGGCATACAGATCTCGCTGAAGTCCAGGGCAGAGTCTGCGATGGCGATGAACTCCAGTTTCCCGGGAAAAGGGATCTCCAATTCCGAGAAGACGCGCAGGGAGCCCAGGGCCAGCCCCTCCCGCATATAGAGGATGCAGTCCGTCTCCGGGTGGTCTTCCAGGAGCTGCATGGTAGTCTCGTAACCGCTTCTGCCTGTGGCCTTACAGCAGTAGACCACAGGCTCGTCCATGCCGCGGGAACGGCAGGTGTAGGCGAAGAGGTTCCGCCGGATGCTCATGCCGCTGAAAGTGGGCAGGGTGGTGATCACCGCGGGATGCTTCTTGCCGTGGGAGGCGAAGATCTCCCCGGGGATGGAGCCGATGGAGCGGTCGTCCATGACCACGCTGGAATACTTTTTGGAGTAGCGGTTGTAGAGGATGAGGGGGCGGGGGAACCGGCTGGCCTCCAGGTATTCCAGATCTGCCTCCGCCGCATTGCACACCAGGACGCCGTGGCAGGAGAGGAGGAGAGCCTCTTTCATGGCGGACTGAAGCGACCCGGCCTTGTAGGGCTGGAGCAGGATTTCAAAGGGCAGGCCGTCCTCCTCGACGGCTGCCTCGATGCCCCGGAAAAAGCGCAGCATAGTCTGAGCTCTGGTATCCGCCACCCAGAACACAAGGATCCGGTAGGAAAACTGTCCGCCACCCTTTTTCAGGCTCACGGCCTGGAGATTGGGCAGATATCCCATTTGCTCCGCAATCTGCAGGACTCTCTGCTCTGTCTGGGCAGAGATTTTTCTCTCTTTGGATTTATTGTTCAAAATTAAAGACACGGTGGTGGGCGACACATTCGCCTCCCTGGCGATTTCTTTGATTGTAACCATGGTGATGCTCCTCTTCAAGCGGGCAGGGTAAGGCTCCCTGCCCGGATGTCTTTGCGCTTTTTGGCGGCAGATGCCGGCCGTGTCCGTGATCCGGTGAAAGGAGACGGACCGATTCATTTCCCCGGCCTGCACGCGGCGCATTCTCTGCTGCAGCCGGTGTCAATACATCAGACAAAAATCCGGGATGAACGATTGAGTTTCCTGATTCTATGCTACAACGAAACCCGCCTGCGGTCAAGCAAAACAGCAATCGGATCCGCTGGAAAGGCATTCCATCTCCAAAAAGATATTTTCTGACAGTGTACAGGATAAACCGAGGGGTTGACAAAGAAAATGAGAATGTTATAATCAAACGAAAAACTAAAACGTTAAACCTACGGCGATGAACCGGAAATTTGGGAAATCGGAGAAATAGCCAAAGCGAAAGGGACAGGAATGGAAGGAGGGAGAGCGCCATGGGAAAAGTGATAATCGGAGGCGGCCAGGGCTTCTGGGGAGACAGCAACGATGCCGCCATCCACATGGTACGACACAGCGACATAGGCTACATGGCCTGCGACTATCTGGCGGAGTTGACCATGTCCATTCTGGCCAGGCAGAAAATGAAGAATCCCCAGGCCGGATACGCCAGGGATTTCCTGGGAATGATGAAAGAATGCGGAAAAGAGGCCTATGAGAAAGGCATTCGGGTGCTGACCAATGCCGGAGGCATGAACATAGAGGGCCTGGTGGAGGCCCTGGCAGCCCAGGCGTCGGCGCAGGGACTGGCCGGCATGAAAATCGGCTATGTCACCGGGGACGAGATTTCGGACCGGATTCCCCAGCTTCTGAAAGAGGGCGTCACCTTTGAAAATATGGACGACGCAGGAGACTTCAGAGAGATTCAGGACAAGGTCTTCAACGCCAATGTCTATTTTGGCCACGAGCCTACTTTGGACTGCCTAAGGCAGGGGGCGGACATGGTGATCACGGGACGCTCCACGGATTCCGCCCTGTTCCTTGCCCCCTGCATGCATGAGCTGGGATGGGCGCCGGACGACTGGGACAATCTGGCCAGGGGCATCATGGCGGGGCATTTGCTGGAATGCGGCGGCCAGGGAGCCGGGGGAAATTATGACTATGGTTGGCGGGACGTGCCCGGAATGGACGAACTGGGATTCCCCATCGCGGAGGTTTCGGAGGATAACTTTATCATAACAAAGGCCCCGGACTGCGGCGGTATCATCTGCGAACAGTCCTGTAAGGAGCAGTTCCTCTACGAGGTGCATGATCCGGCGAACTATCTGACCCCGGACGTGAACGTGGACATCAGCCAGGCTACCCTGACCCAGGTGGGGGAGAATCGGGTGCGTGTGGGGAACATACGGGGCAGGCGCAGGCCGGATATGCTGAAACTGTCCCTGGGATACCACGCCGGATACAAGGTGGCGGGAATGCTGAGCTTCGCCTGGCCGGATGCCTACGAGAAAGCGCAGTATGCCGCGGACATCATCATGAAGAAGATGAAGCGCAGGAATCTGGCTGCGGAGGAAGTACGCATTGATTACATAGGTGTAAACGCCCTGCATCTGGGGGTGGCAGAGACAGACCCGGAGAAATTAAAGGATTTAAACGAAGTGGTGCTGCGCATCGCGATCCGTACCCTGACCAAGGAGGAGGCTTACAAGCTGGTGCCTGAGATAGCGCCCCTGCAGCTGAACGGCCCGCCCGGAGCAAGCTTCTTCGGCGGCAGGGCCAAGGTACAGGAAGTGCTGGGGCTGTGGCCCTGTCTGATACCCAGGGATGCGGTGAAGCTGGAGAGCCATATTATGGAAGTGGTTTGAGATCCCGCGCGACAGCAGTGGAGTCCGGTTCCGTAATTTCGGAGGAACAGTCCGGAACCCGCAGAAAGAGGAAAACGGATAACGTACCTTGTCCGGACAGGAATCGTACAGAGCCGTCTAATCCGGGCAGGGGAATGGGATACGTTTTCCCAGGCATGCGCTGAAAGCGCGGAACATACAGAAAGGAGGTATGGACGAGAATGCAGATATATCTGAATCAGATTGCTCACGGCAGATCCGGGGACAAGGGCGACACCAGCAATGTGTGCGTCTTTGCCAGGAAGCCGGAGTATTACGGCATCATCGCCAGAGAAGTGACCCCG